>NZ_CP123781.1:1800000-2100000 GCF_029909415.1 Minwuia sp. IMCC3009 | reverse complement strand
AGGGAATCCCGCGACTGGCCCGCAGTCTGTTTGTCTCGACCGTTGCCGAAGGCGTCGAAACGGAGGCAGAAGCGCGACTGTTCCGGCTCAATGGCTGTGACCTGATGCAGGGCAGGCTCAGCGGCATGCCCGAAGCAGTCCGTCGCGGGCGCTAGAGCGTTAATTTGATCGAAAGATCAGGTGATTATCGTGCATTCTTGAGAAAGAAGATGTGCGATGGAGAGCGGTCGGTCCTCAGCGTCCGACGCGGCTCCTGTTCAGCAGCACTTCATCGCGATCAAGATCGAAAGCCACCACGATACGATGCTGATCGGCCTCGCCTGCGCCCTTGTAGCTGATCACGACCTCGACCTGCTCCTCGGCATTGCCGGTACCACCGGTGGTGAAGGGAACATCCATCGTCAGCTTGTGGCGTCCGGTCAGCAGGCCATCGGGCGAAACCGTGGCAACGATTATGGGCACTTCGATGCTGCTCATGCTGGCGGTTTCGGCCCGCGCCGCACCGGCACGAACATTCAGCACCGTCCGCATCGTGCTGAAGCCCGTCTGCGCCGTATTGGACTTGTTGTAGGTGCAGGGCGTCGCGCGATCGACGCTCAGGCGCGCCAGGGCGCGGATACTGCCGGCAGAATCCTTCAGCGGATAGTTCGCCGCATCCTGCAGCACGCCGATACGCGGGCAGGTTCCATCAGCCGCCGTTCCGACACCGCCACAGGCGGCGAGAGCAAGAGCAAGCGAAGTCGCGAGGGGAGCAAGAAAACGCACGTAGGGTCGCCTCAAATCTTGTTGTGGGTGCCGTCGCAGAGCGCGCCGCGCTTTGACATCTTGCAGCCACAGAAGAACACCTTCCCGTCCTTCTCCGCCGTGAACTTCGTGGGCACGAATGAGCTGCCCTTGTGGGAACCGTCGCAGAACGGCTGCCTGGAGCTCTCACCGCACGAACACCAGAAATAGTTCTTCCCGGCTTCGGTTTCGACGGCGAAAGGGGACTTCTGAGCAATCGTCGGCTCGGTCATGGTGTGGATTGTCCTGGCGAGAGGATGAAGTTGAACGGCGATGCGCTTGTCGCCCGCCGGGCCGCAATGTAGATGAGGGGGGACAAGTCCACAAGCTGCGACACCTGCCTGTCCCGATGCCAGCGGAGCCAACTCATGAACGCGCCGAGTCCGAGACCGATCCGGATCTTTCTGGCCAATCCGCGGGGGTTCTGTGCGGGGGTCGAGCGCGCCATCCAGATCGTCGAGCGGACGCTGGAGAAGTTCGGTGCCCCGGTCTTCGTCCGCCACGAGATCGTGCATAACCGCTTTGTTGTCGAAGGCCTGCGCCAGCGCGGGGCCATCTTCGTGGATGAGCTCGACGATGTGCCGGAGGACGCGACGGTCATCTTTTCCGCGCACGGTGTTCCGAAATGGGTGCCCGAGGAGGCGCAGCGCCGCAACCTGGTCTACCTGGATGCCACCTGTCCGCTGGTATCGAAGGTGCACATGGAGGCGGAGAAGCATCACCGCGCCGGTCATCACATCATCATGATCGGTCATGCCGGACATCCGGAGGTCGTCGGCACCATGGGGCAGTTGCCCGCCGGTGCGATCACCCTGGTCGAGGACGAGGGCCAGGCCGAGAACGTGCAGGTGGCCGACCCGGAGAATCTGGGTGTGATCACCCAGACCACACTGTCGGTCGATGACACTGCGGCGATCATGTCGACCCTGACCCGGCGCTTTCCCACCATGCGAAAGCCGCGCAAGGAAGACATCTGCTATGCCACGACCAACCGGCAGCTCGCCGTGAAGGAAATGGCCAGCCAGTGCGAAGTGCTGCTTGTCGTGGGTGCGCCGACCTCATCGAACTCCAAGCGCCTGGTGGAAGTTGCGGAGCGGGCAGGCTGCCGCGTCTCCATGCTGGTGGAACGCGCTGCCGATCTGGACTGGAACGTGATCGGGGACGCGCGTACCGTCGGCATTACAGCCGGTGCGTCTGCGCCCGAAGTACTGGTGCAGGAACTGATCGAGGCGTTTCGTACCCGCCATGCTGTCGAGATCGTGAACGTCGAGGGCGCGGAAGAAGGCATCTCCTTCAAGCTGCCGCGTGTCCTGGTCGACTGATCATTCGAATTGGCCGTCTATACCGACATTGCCGATGACGAGCTGGATCGTCTGCTGGGGTTCTATGACATAGGTCAGGCGATTGCCTGTACGGGCATTGCGGAGGGGGTCGAGAACTCCAACTTCATGCTGCTGACGGACCGGGACCGCTACATCCTCACGCTCTATGAAAAGCGGGTCGATCCGGCTGACCTGCCGTTCTTCCTTGGATTGCTCGACCATCTGTCCGAACGCGGTTTCCCCTGTCCGAAACCTGTGCGCACGCGGGCCGGGGAGACACTGGTCACTGCGGCAGATCGCCCGGCGGCCATTGTCAGCTTCCTGCAGGGGCGCTGGCCACGCAAACCCCGGCCTGCCCATCTGGCTGCCATCGGGGATGCGCTGGCGCAACTGCATCTCGCCGCTGGCGATTTCCCCCTGCGCCGCCCGAATGCCCTGTCGCTGGATGGCTGGTCGACCCTGATCGGACAATCGGAATCCGGCGCGGACAGCGTCTTGCCCGGCCTGTCAGGGGAACTCTGGCGGGAAATGGCGGCGCTCAGGACCGACTGGCCGCGCGATCTGCCGACAGGCGTCATCCATGCCGACCTGTTTCCCGACAATGTCTTCTTCATGGGCGATGAACTCAGCGGGGTCATAGACTTCTATTTCGCCTGCAACGACATCCTGCTCTACGACCTTGCCATCTGCCTGAATGCCTGGTGTTTCGAACGCGACGGGGCATTCAACATCACCCATGCGCGGGCAATGCTGCAGGCCTATCGCAACCGCCGCCCGATTTCCCGGGCGGAGTTCGACGCCCTGCCGCTGCTGGCGCGCGGTGCGGCGTTGCGATTCCTCGCCACGCGCCTCTATGACTGGCTGCACACACCCGAAGGAGCATTCGTGACCCGCAAGGATCCCCTGGAATACTGGCACAGGCTGAAGTTTCACCGTGGTGTTGCGGACACGCGCGCCTATGGGCTGGATTTCTGAGGATGGAGGTCGAGATCTGGACTGATGGCGCCTGTTCCGGCAATCCGGGTCCCGGTGGCTGGGGCGCGGTTCTGCGGTTCGGGGATCGCGAGAAGGAACTGTCCGGGGGCGAGGCGCAGACCACGAACAACCGCATGGAACTGCGCGCGGCCATAGAGTCACTGAACGCGCTGAAACGCCCCTGCGATGTGCTTCTGCACACGGACAGCCGATACGTGATGGACGGCATCACCGACTGGATCCGGGGCTGGAAGGCGCGCGGCTGGAAGACCGCTGCGAAGAAGCCGGTGAAGAATGCCGACCTCTGGCAGGAACTGGATGCGGCCAACAGCCGCCACCGGGTCCGCTGGCACTGGGTCAAGGGCCACGCGGGGGACGCCGGGAACGAGAGGGCGGACCAGTTGGCGCGGGAGGCGATACCCGGTTGAGCACCCGTGCGCGCCCCGGCCAGGGCCGTTCCCGGTTAGGAAGATGTTAGGATGAGTGCCTTATCTGATCCCGTTTGACGCTGGTTCCGTTTGGCGGGACCATCCCCTTGCATTCAGTCGAGGTCTGGGTTCCTGGTGTCTGAAACTGACATGAGAGTCGCCGTTCCGCCGGTCTGGCGGGCGCTGTTGATATCGGCAGTTGCCATTTTTCTTGCGGCGCTGCTGGGTATCGAACTGACCCGCAGTGCGGGGAATGTGGCCTCTGTCTGGCTTGCCTCCGGCGTGACAATCGGATTGATGCTGCGCTGGCAGGATCAGTGGCGACAGGTGCTGGTGCTCATCGTTTCCGGTGTCGCTATACTTGTCGCGAACCTGATCCATGGCGACCCGTTTCCGGTGGCGCTGGGTCTGACGGTCGCCAACATGGCAGGCGTGCTGGCGGTCATCATCGGCCTGGGGCTGATCGGCTGGCAGGCCCGCGAGATCGAAGATGGCCTGGGCATCCTGAAGTTTGCTCTTGTCGTGATCCTTGTCGGCCCGACCGTCGGGGGCGTAATCGGTGCGCTTGTGATCCATCTTGCCTACGGCGCGCCATTCACGGACGTGCTGGAGCACTGGATTCTCTCCGATGCCGTCGGAAACTTCATTCTTGCCCCAGCCCTGATCTCACTGGATGCGGGGAAGCGCCTGGCGGCTCACCTTCGGTATTTCGGACTCTGTCTCGCTGGTCTGGTCGGCGTCGGCCTGGCTGCGATCCTTGCGGAATCGGAACTGCTGCTGTTCCTGATGCCACCTCTGATGATCCTGCTGGCGTCCCGGGTCGGTATCGCTGCGGTCGGTGCGGCGGGTACCGTGGTCGCGGTGGGTGCCGCCTGGACCACGGTGAATGCCATTGGTCCGATCTACCTGTCGGTTGACGGAGACATCGGAACCGCGATCAGGGAAATACAGGTCCTGCTGATCTTCACGATCGGTATCGGTCAACTGGTTGCCGTACTGATGGAGGAACGGCGACGCGCCGAATTCGATCTCCGACTCTACCGGACGATCATCGAGAATGCGCCTGACGGGGTTCTGCTGGCTGACTTGCAGGGCAACTTCATTCTGTGGAACGCGAGACTTCTCGAGATTCTGGGGATGACGGAAGAAGAGTTTGCCAGAAATCACCAGTTGGGCCGTGCGGAGTACAGGGAAGAGAACGCCGCAATCAACGCTCGCCTGGCCGCTGGGGAGCATATTCACGGCATGCCGTTCCGCCGCCACACGAACGATGGTCGGCCTATCATTGCCGAACTTGACGGGGTTCCGATCCTGAACGACGGATCGTTCGCGGGGGCGGCGGTCATGCTCCGTGATGTCAGCGAGCAACTGGAACTGCGTCGCCGTGCGGAGAACCGGACGAGAGAACTCGAGGCATTTCTGGATGCCGCGGCGGAGGGCGTGATCGGCACGGATGCGGACGGCCGGATCACGATCTGGAACCGGGCGGCGGAGGCGATCTACGGCATTGCCGCCGACGAGGCACGCCAGATGTACGTGCGGGAGCTGCCGAGTGGTGACCCGGTGGCTGTCAGGGATGAACGGCTCAGACGGCTCAGGCGCGGCGAGAAGTTCCGCAACCTGCGGAGCATGCGCACGTCCAGGGACGGTACCGAGCGCCAGGTGGAAGTATCGATCAACCCGATCTTCGATCAGGACGGCGTGTTCGCGGGAACCGCCGGCTCCTTGCGTGATCTCACGGAAATTCGCAGCGCGGAGGCCAGGAGCCTCGAGAGTCAGCGCCAGCTTGCCGACGCGATCAGGGCCATCACGGATGCGATCGCCATTTTCGACTCAGACGAGCGACTGGTTCACTTCAACGGGAAATACGCCCGGCTTGTGTCAGCAGTTCCGAACCTGCGCCCGGGCATGTCCTGGGAAATGATCATTCGGGCGAACCTGGACGCGGGTACCCTCAATTTGCCGGAAGGCGAAACGGACGTCGATGCCTGGATCGAGATGCGGCGTCAGCAGCGTCGGGGAGAAGATGTACCGTTTCTGCTCTCGCTCCCCGGCGGTGTCTGGCTCGTCGGTCGTGACTATCCCATGGACGATGGGGGCTTCATCAGCATCCGTCAGGACGTCAGCGAACTGAAACAGCGCGAAGCCGAACTGGCCAGGTCGAACAGGGACCTGGAACAGTTCGCCTTCATTGCGAGCCACGACCTGCGGGAGCCGCTGCGGAAGATCCAGTCCTTTGGCGAGATACTGACCGCAGACTATGCGGATTCCCTGCCGGACGAGGCGAGGACGTTCCTTGGGTACATGACCGATGGTGCCGATCGGATGGAAGGCCTGATCGATGACCTGCTCCAGTTCTCGAGGGCAGGTCGCTCCGACGAAGCCCTGATTGACATTGATCTGAACGAAGCCGTGTCCGAAGCAGTGGACAATCTGCTCGTCCCCATTACCGAGTCGGATGCCAGGCTGACTGTCGGAGATCTTCCGATGGTGCGGGGGCGGCATGGTGATCTGGTCAGGGTCTTTCAGAACCTGATTGGCAATTCCATCAAGTACCGCGATCCGGAACGGCCGCTGGAAATCCACGTGCAGGCAGGGGCGACGTCCCGGGATCACGTGTGTGTCAGTGTTGTGGACAATGGATCCGGCATTGATGCTGCCCACTCCGAGATCATCTTCGAACCCTTCAAGCGACTGGCGGGAAATGCCGGCATCAAGGGTACGGGTATGGGGCTGGCCATCGTCCGCAAGCTTGTGGCCGGCCTTGGTGGAACGGTCTGGCTGGACAGCGGAACTGCTGCCAGTGAGTCGGCCGGGGCGCATTTCGTGCTGAAGCTGTTAATCCCATCGGAATCGGATGATTCCGGGACCCGGATTCGGGGGCTCGATCCCGATGCATGACGTTTGCGCAGGGCCCACCGCCATGGCACCATAAGCTGCCAAGAAGGAACACCAGCCATGCCGAGAGTCATATGGGCCGAAGACGATCCGGTTGACCGGATTCTTCTGGAACGTGCCATCCTGAAATCCGGAGCTGACCTTGAGCCGACTTTTGTCGATGACGGGCAGGAGATGCTTGATCTGCTCAATGGACAGGGGCGGTTCCAGGGTCAGGGCATGGCCGCCAATGTCGACCTTCTCGTTCTTGACCTGAACATGCCGGGGATGGATGGGCGAAATCTTCTCGCCCGGTTGCAGAAGAACGAGGACTTCCGGCACATTCCGTCCATCGTGATGACGACATCGCAGGCGCGCAGCGACGTCTTGAGTTGCTATGATCTGGGTGCAAACTCATACATCACCAAGCCTCGATCCTTCGACGATCTGGTGCGGGTGATCCGGAACATGGACTGTTACTGGTCAACAACCTGTGTCTTGCCGGCAGCCTGACTGCTGCACCGACCTGCGGCCAGGAGCATCGACTGAGTGTGATCCGGTTTACATGCTGTTTACTTCTGATGTGAAATAACAGGCACTCGAAGACAAAGAATCGGAGTGGTTCACTTGCCGTCCTACACGAGCAATGTTGTCAGGCTGCCTCAGGACCGTGACGTGAAGAAGGAACGTCCTGTCAGGGTGCTGATGGTTGATGACGACTATGAGGACTACGTGCTTGTGGAGCGACTGCTGAAGGCATCGAGTCGCCGCTATAGGGTTTCCCACACGGATTCGGTCGAGGAGGCAGTGGAAGCGGTTCGCAAGGGCGATCACGACATTGCCCTGATCGACTACCATATCAATGACATTTCCGGCCTGGACCTGATCCGCAGCATCCGGGCCAGTGATGCGCAGGTGCCTCTGATCCTTCTGACAGGCAGCGTGGATCCGACGATCGATCTGACGGCGCTGGAAGCGGGTGCGGTCGATTACATCGACAAGAAGGATCTGTCGTCGCGCGTGCTGGAGCGTTCGATCCGATATGCCTATGCGCAGTTCATCACCGAACAGCGCCTGCGTCGCAGCGAAATGGCGATGCGCGCAGCGAAGGAGCAGGCGGAACACGCCAATGCCGCGAAGAGCCAGTTCCTGGCTCACATGAGTCATGAATTGCGGACGCCGCTGAATGCGATCATCGGCTTTTCGGAGCTGATGCGCGACGAGATCATGGGGCCGGTAGGCAACGACAGATATGTTCCCTATGTGTCCGACATCTACCACAGCGGTCAGCACCTCCTGACGCTGATCAATGACATTCTCGACCTGTCGAAGGTCGAAGCCGGTCAGATGGAATATCACCCCGAGCCGGTGAACATCCGCGAACTGGCCGACGAGTGCGTCCAGATCGTCCGCGAGCAGATCCGATCAGCCAGACTGAACGTCGCGGTGGAAATCAACGACACCAGCCTCATGATCGTGGACCGTCGCGCGTTCAAGCAGATCCTGCTGAACCTGCTGTCCAATTCCATCAAGTTCACGCCCGATGGCGGCCGCATCATCATCAATCTGAATCTGAATGCACCGATGCCGACACTCAGTGTGTCGGACAACGGTATCGGCATCCCGGAAGAAAAGCTGGCGACCGCACTGGAACCGTTCGGGCAGGCCGGTCAGGAACTCTACGTGGCTGAACCGGGAACCGGCCTGGGCCTGGCCATCGTCAAGGCCATGGTCGAGGCTCATGACGGGGAGCTTCGGCTGGAAAGCGCAGTGAATCGCGGAACAGCTGTCTCCATCCTGCTTCCGGCCAGGCGCGTGCGCACATAGACCGTTCCGTCGGATGACGGCGGCGCAGCGAACTGCGGCCGCTTCAGCCGCTCAGAACTTTTCCACCCAGGGCCTCAGTTCCACTTCCAGAGACCATGCATTGCGCGGCTGGTCCATCGTGGCGATGTAGGTGTCCGCGATCGCATCCGGGTCCAGCAGGGCGTCCGGATTCTCGGCCGTGTCCTGGCGGCCGGGGCGGGTGTCGGAGCGGACACCGCCGTCTATGACGAAATGCGCGACATGGATGCCGGCAGGGCCGAACTCCCGCGCCACTGACTGCGCCAGACCGCGCAGGCCGAACTTGCCCATGGCGAAGGGCGCGGAACGGGGATAGCCCTTCACACTTGCCGACGCGCCGGTGAAGAACAGTTTGCCGTGGCCTTGCTCCGCCATGCGCCGAACCGCCGCCTGCGCAACCAGAAAGCCGCCGAAACAGGTGATGCGCAGCGCCTGTTCCACCTGCGCCGGGTCCTGCTCCAGCAGGGGACCGCGCGACGCCATGCTGGCGTTGAACAGCACCAGGTCCACGCCACCCAGTTCACTGTCCACGGTCGCGAAGGCCGCCTCGACGGACCCGGCCTGACTTGCATCGCAGGGAATCGTGATCGCACCGGTTTCCGCAGCGATCTCCGACAGCTTGTCGACCGAACGGCTGGCCAGCGCGAGTTTCACGCCCCGTGCGGCCAGCTTCCTGGCGAAACTGGTGCTGATACCCGGTCCGGCACCGACGATGAGTGCGCGCCTGATCTTCATGCTGTTTCCTCCCTGGGGAATGTGTCTCATCCACTTGAGATGACGCCGGGATCCGTATTGGCAAGGCAGGAATCTGATCCTGTCGGTTGCATCGTGCCCGCCAGTCCGTACCGTGTGGATCATGAGCAAGCAGATACATGAGAAGAGCGCCCTGGAACTGGGCGCAGGCATACGGTCGGGGGAACTCGATCCTGTTGTCGTCACCGAACATTTCCTGACGCGCATCGATGCCGTCGACAGGGATCACAGGATCTATGTCCGCACGACGCGGGAGCGGGCATTGGCGGAGGCCATGGCGGCGCGACAGCGTCATCGCGACGGCACGCTGCGTTCGCCCCTGGACGGGGTCCCGATCTCCTGGAAGGACCTGGTGGATACCGGTGGTTTCCCGACGGAGGGGGCCTGTCGGCTCTATCAGGGGCGGCTGCCGGACCGGGACGCGCTGGCGCTGCAGCGGGCGACGGCTGCCGGCATGATCTGTCTGGGCAAGACCAACCTGCCGGACCTGGCCTATTCGGGTCTGGGAGTGAATCCCTGGACCGGCACCCCGGCCAATGCCCACAGCCCGGCCGGCGACCCGCGTGTGCCGGGGGGCAGTTCAGCCGGGGCAGGGGTGTCGGTGGCTCTCGGGCTGGCCCCTGCGGGCATCGGCTCCGACACCGGCGGCTCCGTGCGCATTCCGGCGGCGTTCAACGGCATTGTCGGCCTGAAGACGACCTGGGGCCTGATCCCGCTGGAAGGGGTGATGCTGCTGGCACCATCGCTGGATTCACTTGGTCCCCTGACGCAGGACGTGGCCGATGCCAACCACATCAGCGCGATCCTTTCGGCAACCCGCCCGGCCGACCTGAATGGCGTATCCCTGAAGGGCATGCGCCTGCTGCACGCCATCGGACATGATGACGATGTCGTGCAGCCCGGTGTGAAGGCCGCCGTGGAAGCGGCGGTCGAGCGCTGTCGTGAAGCCGGTGCCGAGGTCGTGACCCGTCGGCTGGATGCCTTCGATGCCGTTGACGAGATGGTCAGCCTGCATGGCAATCCGGTAACGCTGGAGGGCTGGGCACTGTGGCACGAGGCCATCGATGCCAATCCCGGCGCACTCTATCCGCCGATTCTGGAGCGCATCAGGGAAGGGCGCAAGGGCAGTGCCGTGGATGCGGAAACCATGCGTCGCCGCTTCATGGACCTGCAACGGGCCTATGTCACGGCGACCGCCGGGTTCGATGCCGTGCTGATGCATTCGGTGCCGGTCGTCGCGCCGCCGATTGCGCTGGTGGAGAATGACACGGTTGCCCACGGGCGTCAGGCACTGCTGAGTTCCATCGCGACCCGGCGGATCAACTATCTGGGCCTGTGCGGCCTCAGCCTGCCCTGTGGATTCAGCGATGGCATGCCGGTCGGGCTGGCCGTGATCGGCCATCCGTTCGGCGAGGGGCGGGTCCTGCGCACCGGGGCAGCTATCGAGGGGGTACTGGCATGACCGCACATCACATCATAGACATGACCGGCAAGACGGTCCTGATCACCGGCGGCAGCCGGGGACTGGGCCGTGCCATGGCGCTGGGCTTCGCCGCCGCAGGGGCCAATGTCGCCATTGCCGGGCGGAAGATTGAATCCTGCGAGAAGACGGCGGAGGAGGTGCGGGCGCTGGGTGTCGAATGTTCCGCGCATGCCTGCCACGTCGGACACTGGGAGCAGTGCGATGCCCTGGTGGAGGCAGCCTACGCCGCCCATGGCCGCATCGACGTGCTGATCAACAATGCCGGCATGTCACCGCTGTATGACCGACCGGTCGACATTTCGGAGGCGCTCTACGACAAGGTGCTGGACGTCAACCTGAAGGGGCCGTTCCGGCTCTCTGCGGCCATCGGGGAGCGGATGATCGCCGACGGTGGTGGTTCGATCATCAATGTCTCCAGCGGTGCCGCCGTCAGGCCCCGCGCCAACGTCATCACCTATTCCGCCGCCAAGGCCGGGCTGAACGCGATGACGGAGGCCTTTGCCGACGCGCTGGGGCCGACCGTGCGGGTCAACTGCATCATGCCGGGGCCGTTCCTGACCGACATTTCCAACGCCTGGGACATGAAGGCGTTCGAGGAACGGGCGCGGACGTCCATCGCGCTGGAACGCGGTGGCCAGCCGGAGGAAGTGGTCTCTGCGGCGCTCTATCTCGCCTCCGACCATGCGGGATACACCACTGCGGCCATCATCCGCATCGACGGCGGTTCGCGCTGACGGTCATTGTCAACGTTACAGTCACCGTTACTGGCACTGCCGCACCGAAATTCACCTGACCCATTGGGGGCACCATGCTGAAGAACGACCATCTCGACGCCTGGGACCGGGAGACATTCTTCCATCCGTCCACACATCTGGCCCAGTTCGCGCGCGGCGACATTCCGAACCGCATCGTGACGGGGGCGAAGGGCGTCAACATCACCGATCGCAACGGCAACACGTTGCTGGACGCATTCGCCGGGCTCTATTGCGTCAACATCGGCTATGGCCACACGGAGGTCGCGGACGCCATCGCCGCGCAGGCGAAGGAACTTGCGTACTACCACGCCTATGCCGGCCACGGCACGGAGGCCTCGATCACCCTGGCGCGGATGGTCATCGACCGCGCGCCCGCCAACATGAGCCGGGTGTTCTTCGGTCTGGGCGGTTCGGACGCCAACGAGACCAACATCAAGCTGGTCTGGTACTACAACAACGCACTCGGGCGACCGGAGAAGAAGAAGATCATCTCCCGCTGGCGCGGCTATCACGGTTCCGGCCTGATGACCGGCTCGCTGACCGGCCTGCACCTGTTCCACCGCCAGTTCGACCTGCCCTTCGACGCGGTGAAACATACCGAGGCTCCCTACTACTACCGCCGTGAGGATCGCGGCATGACGGAGCAGGAATTCAGCAATCACTGCGCCGCGAAGCTGGAGGAAATGATCCTGGCGGAGGGGCCTGAAACAGTGGCCGCCTTCATCGGCGAACCGGCGCTGGCGACCGGTGGCATGGTGCCGCCGCCGGAGGGGTACTGGGAGGCGATCCAGACGGTTCTGAAACGCTACGACATCCTGCTGATCGCGGACGAGGTCGTGACCGGGTTCGGGCGCTTGGGGACCATGTTCGGATCCGAGCATTTCGGCATGCAGCCCGACATCATCACCATCGCCAAGGGGCTGACGTCTGCCTACGCGCCCCTGTCCGGCTCCATCGTTTCGGAGCAGGTCTGGCAGGGACTTGCCGACGGTACCGACAGGTTCGGTGCCTTCGGCCACGGCTGGACCTATGCCGCGCACCCCATCGGTGCCGCCGCCGGAGTCGCCAACCTGAAGCTGCTGGACGAACTGGACCTGATCACCAATGCCGCGGAAATGGGTGCCTACCTGAAGCAGGGCCTGATCGATGCGCTCGGCGAGCATGGCCACGTCGGTGACATTCGCGGGGAGGGGCTGCTGCTGGGTGTCGAACTGGTCAAGGACCGCTATCACGGCCCGACCTTCTTCGATGCTGCGGATACCATCGGCGTGAAGGTGCACCAGGCCCTGATGCGCCGCGGCGTCATTTCCCGCGCCATGCCGGAGAGCGACATCATCGGCATCTCGCCGCCGTTCTGCATCACCGCCGCCGAATGCGATCAGGTGATCGGTGCCCTGAAGGAATCGGTCGTCGAGGTACTGGGGGAGGGCTGATCCGCCCCCAACCACACCGTGCCCGGACTTGATCCGGGCACCCAGGAGTGCCGCGCAGGCGTCGGAGACTGGGCTCGCGGATCAGGTCCGCGAGCATCGTGGGAGGTGGAGAGGGTAAACCGACAGCCCCACCCCCAACCACGCCGTGCCCGGACTTGATCCGGGCACCCAGGGTGCCGCTGAAACACGGATGGACGCCGCGCTGTCTCAGCCGAAGAAGCCGCGCAGCACCCGCTCGTAGATGTTGGTCAGATGGGCGATGTCGTCGATCCCGGCACGCTCGTCGACCTTGTGCATGGTCTGGCTGACCAGGCCGAATTCGACCACCGGGCAGGCATCCTTGATGAAGCGGGCGTCAGAGGTGCCGCCGGTGGTGGACAGGTCCGGCGTGACCCCCAGTTCGGCCTGGATGGCACCGGAGAGGATCTCGGTCAGCGGTCCAGGCGCGGTCAGGAACGGGTCGCCTGAATTGCGCACGGTCAGGCTGTACGGTCCGCCGACCGCGTCGCAGGCGTCGCGCACCATCCGTTCCAGCCCCGCCGCGTCCTGCAGCGTGTTGTAGCGGACGTTGAACCGCGCCTCCCCACGGGCGGGAATGACGTTGGAGGCTGTGTTGGCCACATCGACGGTGGTGATCTCCAGATTGGAGGGCTGGAAATGTTCGTTGCCCTCATCCAGTTCCAGCTTGGCGATGCGGTCCAGCATAGCCACCAGCCGGGGCACGGGATTGTCGGCCAGGTGCGGATAGGCGACGTGGCCCTGTGTGCCGGAGACCACCAGATGGCCGGAGAAGGATCCGCGCCGCCCGATCTTCGCCATCTCGCCCAGTGTGTTCGGGTTCGTCGGCTCCCCCACCAGGCAGGCGTCGATGGTTTCCCCCTGCTGTTTCATCCAGTCCAGCACCTTCACCGTGCCGTTGATTGCCGGGCCTTCCTCGTCACCGGTGATCAGGAAGGCAATGGAGCCGTCCAGCCCGTCACCGATCACCCGCGCGGAGGCCTCCACCATGCAGGCGATGGCGCTCTTCATGTCCGTGGCGCCGCGCCCGAAGAGCTGCCCGTCAACGATCTCCGCCCCGAACGGGTCGCGGGTCCAGGCCGCGTTGTCGCCCACCGGCACCACGTCCACATGTCCGGCGAAGCAGAAGGTCGGCTTGCCCGTGCCGATGCGGGCGTAGAGGTTCTCCACATCCGGCGTGTCCACGTCGGAGAAGGTCATGCGGTGGCAGGTGAACCCCAGTGCCGTCAGTGCCCGTTCCAGCACCGCCAGCACTCCGGCATCCTCCGGCGTCACGGAGGAACAGCGGATCAGGTCGCGGGCGAGATCGAGGGCAGTCGGGACGGGGGTGACCTGGTTCATGGCGGGGCCTCGGCAGAAGGGGCTGTACAGATATGCTCGGCCTCAGTCTTGGCACTCCCTGCGGACGGGGGCAAGCTGTCAGCAATTGGTTAGGAGTTTGCTGGAATAGTCTGATGATGGATTTCGAGAAACCGAGTCCCATGTCCCAGGCGCTTGATGCGGCGGGCGGGGCGCTGAACCGCAGTGAAGTGCCGGTGGGCTGTGTCGTGGTGCATGCACCGACGCAGCGCATCATCGCGCGCAGCGGCAACATGACCAACTCCCGCCACGACCCCTGTGGCCATGCGGAGATCCTGGCCCTGAGGCAGGCCGGCATGGCCATGGGCACACCGCGCCTGACCAACTGCGACCTCTACGTCACCCTGGAACCCTGCACCATGTGCGCCGCCGCCATCAGCCACGCCCGCATCCGCCGCCTCTATTACGGTGCCAGCGATCCGAAGGGCGGCGCGGTGGAAAGCGGCGTCCGCTTCTTCCAGCAGCCCACCTGCCACCATGCGCCGGAGATCTACCCCGGCATCGATGCCGACCGCTCGGCCGAACTGCTGCGCCGCTTCTTCCAGCAGAAGCGGGTGTAGGGCGTTCGCCTGTCTGATCGCGGCACCGGCCCGCTCCCCCACCCGGCCACCCACGGGAGTATCCTTATGGGTGGCCGGGTGGGGGAGCGGGCCGGTGCGGTCCATCACCTGATGAATCGTATCAGGGGCAGTTCAGTGCGCCCTCAGCTCCAGGGCGTGACGAGGTACTTCTCGCCCGTCTTCATCGTGCGATAGTCGGTCACCGCTTCCTTGGTCAGCATTTCCTCGAGATTGACCTTCCTCTTGTAGCTGCTGGCAAAGGTGGTGGTCAGGGTGTCGAGCACGCGCTGGCGCATCCGGCCCATGGTCTCCATTCCGGCCATCTGCAGGAACGGGAACAGCAGCCAGCCGGACAGGGTCCAGCCGAAGCCGTAGCTCGGTGACAGTGTCGTCTGACCGACATTCAAGCGGCCATAGATGAACATGCGCTTCTGCTGGTTGGAGCCGTAGCGCGAGTATTCCTTCATCTTGCCGACGGCGACCTGTTCCATCGCCTTGAAGACCGTGTCGACCATCTTCCCGCCGCCGATGGGATCGAAGCCGTAGAAGGCGTCTGTCTCGTCGATGGCAGACCGCAACTGCTGCGTGAAATCGTCATCCGAGGAATTGACGACATGTGTGGACCCGAGCTTCTTCAGCAACGCGACCTGGTCGTCCTTGCGCACGATATTGACAAGCCCCAGGCCGTCTTCCTGGCAGATGCGGGTCAGCATCAGACCCAGGTTGGAGGCGCCAACCGTGTGCAGCATCGCGTTCTGCCTGTCCATCTTCGCATTCTCGACGAAGCCCAGCGCGGTCATCGGATTGACGAAGGCGCTTGCCCCGTCCTCCGACGTGTGATCGCCGAGCGGCAGGCACATGGCGGCATCGGCGAGGCAGTACTGGCTGTAGGCATTGCCCGGAACACAGGCGACCCGCTGCCCCATCAGCGCCTTCGCCGCATCGCTGTCACCCACCGCAACGACCGTCCCCGCGCCCTCATTGCCGGCGGGCAGCTTCAGCCCGTGACGGGCCTTCGATCCGGTGTTGAACGGCTCTGGCATGGTGGCGACGAACTTGCCGGGCGAATATTCCGCGTTCTCCAGGTCCGCCGCACTGGTCAGGATGGCGAGATCCGACGGATTGATCGGTGCCGCCTCCATCTTCACCAGAACCTTGTTCCCCGTCGGATCAGGAAAACTCACATCCTCGATCGCCACCGTGAGCGTGCCATTGCTCTCCAGCGTGGTGAAAAGCTGCTTGCCGGTCGTGCTCATGTCGGTCTCTCCCTGTGTGGTGTCTGGTGTGTGAAGCCCTAGTTAGGGTCCGGACCCCGGCACGGGAAGTGTGAATGTCGTTGGGGCGAGTCGCTGGGCCGCAGTATCTTTGAAAATCGAGGCTGCAATTGTGAACGAGCCACCAATCATTTCGTGTGGATCAATTCATTCGCACTACGACATGCCCACCAGCCATTCTCCACCCGGCAGTTGTCGCGTACGATGGATCCAGAGCAGCGACAGATTGCTTTCATCGCCGGGTGGTCATAGCTCCCCGGCGGCAGGTTTGAGGGAGAGAGAAACGCATGATTGATGACCCGCCGCTGATACGGCTGAAGCGCAACCCGCCGCGTCCGACCGATGCGCAGATCGAGGCGCTGCGTGGGGTGCCGACGGGCTTTGTGGTCGATGCCATGGATGGCCGGGGCGCCCTGTCGTTCACCATCAAGCCGGTCGATCCGGATGCAAGCAGCTTCTGCGGTGTGGCCGTGACCTGCCACGCCGGGCCTGCCGACAATCTGGCGGTCCTGGCCGCGCTGCCGCAGGTGGGGCCGGACGATGTGATCGTGGCGGCCACGGACGCGTTCCTGGAGACCGCGGTCATTGGTGATCTTGTGTTGCACATGGCGAAGAACCGGGGTGCCGTCGCGCTGGTCACCGATGGTGCCGTGCGGGACACACCGGGCATCCTTGATGTCGGACTGCCCTGTTTCTGCGCCGCGGTGACCCCCAACTCACCGGCGAAGAACGGCCCCGGTACGGTCAATATGCCCATCAACCTGGGCGGTGTTCAGGTCAATGCCGGTGACCTGCTGATCGGCGATGTGGACGGTGTCGTCGTGGTGCCCTTCGGCAGGATCGACGCGGTCATCGCCCGGCTTGTGGACATCCGGGCCAAGGAAGACGAGATGATGGCGGCGGTTGCGGGTGGGCTCGGCGTGCCGGGACACATCGAAGACCTTTATGCCAGCGGACGTGTCGAGAGCATCGACTGACGGTGACGGGAATCGGACAGCCGGGGAGGGCCGTGTGAGCAAGATCAGAGAAGAGGGTGACCGGGTATTCGTGCCGGTGGAGGTCATGCATGCGCTTGGTGCAGCGATCTTCGAAGCCGCCGGCAGTGAACCTGTCGAGGCCCGGACCATCGTCACCAGACTGGCGGGCGCGAACCTTCGCGGCCATGACAGTCATGGCGTGATCCGCATCCCGCGCTACGTGCAGTGGGCCAGGGAAGGCATACAGGTGCCGAACCAGAAGCTGCGCGTCCTGTCGGACCAGCCGGGCATCGCCATCGTCGACGGGCAATATGGCTTCGGCCAGACCATCGGCGAACAGGCGGTCGATATCGGTATCGAGAAGGCGCGGTCGCAGGGTGTCTCGATGGTCGCGCTGCGCAACTCCGGTCACATCGGCCGGATCGGCGACTGGGCCGAGCGGGCGGCTGACGCGGGGCTGGTCTCGGTGCACATGGTGAACGTGCGCGGCTCGCTGCTGGTGGCGCCGTTTGGCGGTGTCAGCCGTCGCAGCAGCACCAACCCGTTCTGCATTGGCGCACCCATCGAGGGCAGCGATCATATCGTGCTGGATTTCGCGACCTCGCTGGTTGCCGAGGGAAAGGCGCTCGTGGCGCTGAAGGGGGGCAAGCCGCTGCCGCCGGGTGCGCTGGTGGACAGTGACGGCACCATCACCTCGGACCCGCGCCCGCTCTATGGCGAGACCGGGGACAGCATCTATCCCGATCCGTCGCAGGGGCCGGGCGCATTGCGGGCCTTTGGCGATCACAAGGGCTTTGGCCTGAATTTCATGATGGAGGTCATGGCCGGTGCGCTGACCGGGTCGGGGACAGCGGGCAAGCTGGATGAACCGGAACGCCGCCGGTTCTGCAATGGCATGCTGTCGTTCTACATCGACCTGAAGGCAATGGACGGCGCGCCACGCGAAATGGGTGACAGCTTCGCGGCGGAGGTTCTGGACTATCTGGCCTTCGTGAAATCCGCCGTGCCGACCGAGCCCGGCGGGGAGGTCCTGGTTCCGGGCGAGCCGGAGCGGCGACTGATGGCCGAACGGCTCGCCAGCGGCCTGCCTCTGGCGCGTCAGGCATGGGACGACATTGTCGAGACCGCGCGCACTTCCGGCCTCGACCCGGATGCCTACATCGCCTGAATTGGGGCAGGGATAGGGGGGATGACGCGGCCCCGGAGGCGCTGACGGTTCGCTGTCAGCCGAGCGGGGGCGCGTCGTTGCCTCCACTTACCCCCGCAACCGCTTCGCCCCCGACCGGTAGATGTTTCGGCTGACCACGGACGGATGCTCCTGGCCGAAGCTCTCCAGCAGGTCGGCCTTCATCTCCCGTGCGGCGCGCACGTCGGCGTCCGCCACCGGACCCTGCGCCAGCAGATCAAGGACGTGCAGGGCCAGTTGGGGCTGGCCGCTGTCGCGCAGGCTCCGGGCGGTCTTCAGGACGGTTTCACGGTCGGAGATGGCGGCGAGCAGGGCGGCGGCGACGTCGTCGGGTTTGCCGGGATGCAGGTCGGTCGGGTTGCGGCTGGTCCACCAGCCGTTCTCTGCCCGGTAGATGTCGCGCACGATATATTCGGGGCAGCCGTAGATCGGTTTCATGGCCGGGTGTTCGAAGATCTCCGGCGGGTATTCCATGTCGTGGATGATCTCGTGGTCGGTCATGCCGGCGTTCATCCGCTCCACGACCGCCGTGCGCAGGTAGCGGAGCGACCGCGCGCCGACGCCCAGGACGTCGGCAATCTGTTCCTTGCCCTCCAGCGGCTGGCCCCATTCGGGGATCAGCAGGTCCGGTTCGCGGGCGATCATGGCCTCCAGCGTTTCGGCCCAGCGGATGGCGTCTCGGATGGTGCGCAGCGGCGTGCCGACATTGGGGCAGGACTGGATGACGGCCGAGCCGCCATAGAGCACGCGCTCCTCCGAGATCCAGAAGCCGATGGCGTCATCGGTCTCCGACGGGGCGTGAAACACCTCGATCTGTCGGTTGCCGCCGTCGATGGTCAGGCTGTCGGTGAAGGTCTCGGTGGGATAGCAGAACTGGTCGGCGGAGATGTTGTTGCCTAGGCCGCCATCGGGGAACTGCATCCGGTTCAGATGTTCCTGCAGGCCCGCAGTCTCGATGTAGCGGTCATAGCGGAGCACCAGATTGGCGTGGGCGATCAGGCGCGGGGGCGGGTCGCCGCGCTCCTCCGCGTGGGCCTGATAGGCGGGGATGCCGAAGTTGTAGCCCAGGTGACCGTGGCTGTAGAGGATGGCATGGACCGGCAGATCGGTGACGCTGCGCAGCTTCGCGATCATGCGGCCCGGCATGCGGCGACCGCCGCCGGTATCCACCTGTACCACGCCGTTGGTTGTCTCGACGGCGACGCTGTTGCCCATGGCGCCAATCAGGTGAATGCCGGGCGCGATGGTGGAGAAGAATTCGGAGGGTTTGACGACCTCCGTCTCGATGCTCATGGGTCTGTGCTCCGCCGGAAGATGGGGTGCGGCAGACAAGCCGGTTGCCCGTGCGGGACCAGAAACTGGCCCGCCGCACCTGAGTTTTGGGAGGGGTGGGGGCTGCCGCGGCGGCGACAGACCCCGGTCGTTCAGGAGGCGTCGGTGATCACATGGCCTCAGGCGGAACCAGCGCCGCCGGAATCTCGACGCCCTGTTCCTTGTAGTAACGGTAGGCGCCGATGTGCAGCGGCACGTTCATCTCGTTCAGCGCCGTCTGCAGCGTGATCGCCTTCATCCATGGTGCGGTGGCATGGATGTCGTCCAGATGCTCGAAGAACGCCTTCACCATGTCGTAGACGGTCTTCTCGTCCAGCCACTTCTGGGTCTGGATGCCGACCCAGGAACCGATGGTGTCGACTGCTTCCGTATTGACCTGGTTCTCGTAGGAACCCGGCGGAATCTGCCAGATGGTCCGGCCCGGATACTTCAGCGCCGCCTGGATCAGCTCGTGATCAAACGCGTTCTTGGGTATGCCGAGAATGCGGATGTCACGGACGAAGGCAAACTGCTGGATCTGGGCGCTGGGAATGCTGGTGGGCACCATGTAGACGTCCATCTGGCCATCCAGGAAGGCAACCTCGGCGGAGGACCAGTCATAGCGCATGGCCTCGTAGCCCTCGTCCGGCTTCAGCCCCGTCACGGCCTCCACGACGTCGGTCATGACCTTGGTCGCGGCACCGGCGGGGGGGCCGAGAAAGACCTTGCGGCCCTTGATGTCGGCCAGCGTCTCGATGCCGGAATCGGCGAAGGTGATGATCTGGTACGGGCCCAGCGGATAGTTGATCATGCCGCGCAGGTTGGCATTCATCTCCGGCGCGTTGTCGACCTTGGCGAACATCGCGGTCTTGTTCTGCATGTACCAGTTGATGGTGGGCGCACCGGTATAGAGGTCCACCTTCTGCAGCGCAGCGTCGATGGCCGACTTGGTTGCCGGCTTGCCGGTGGAGACCTGGATCTCGATCGGCAGGTTCTTCTGCACCACCTGGGCGAAAGCGATCATGAACTGACCCACCGTCGTGCCCGGCGGGTTGCTGGCCATGGTCAGGAATTTCTTGTCCTGCGCCTGGGCCGTGCCCGGCAACAGGGTCGCCTGGGCCGAGCCCAGTGCCAGTCCAAGGGTCGCAGCCGTCAGCATGCCTTTCGCTGACAGCAGGTGATTGAACGCTCCCATATTGTCCTCCCCGGAAGTGTCGCGTTTGTGTCGTCGAACGTCTCAACGATGCGCAGGGTATGCCCGCGTACGGAATTAACTCATACAGGTTATCCTGTCGTGCAGTATTCGCAAGCACGATTCTCTGCAGACTCGGCCCGCATGCGGATGACAGAGGGGTGATGATGTCTAATAATCAGAAATATATGGATATTTGCAATATCCGGAAAAAGACGACGGTTGTGCTGCCGAGCAGGGTCTAACCCATGTACATTAGATTGCCGTAGCGAGCTTCCGGTTGCCGTAGAGGCATCACCGCGATTTCAGAGACCGCCGGAGTCCCGCAGTGCGGCCACGACCGCTGGCGACGGTTGCGAGTCCAGGATCGCGACGATGGCGTCATCCAGGCTGAGGAACTCCAGCTCCGCGCGCCGTGCGTCCCAGCCCTCGGCGGACTCGGAGGCTGCGCGCTCGACCCGGGCCAGGGCATTCGCTGTCATCTGCAGGGCCAGGCTGTAGCGATGCCTGACAAGGCGTTCGGGCAGGAACGGCTTGGCCTCCAGCAGGGCATCGAGGATCAGTTTCAGCCCTTCGGTCCGCTCGTCCTTCTCGAACTGCTTCCAGATCGGCCGGTCGAGCCAGAGCATGCTCTGGAACCGCAGATACCAGGTGTCGTTCAGGTTCCGGAGCAGATGGTCGGTCAGCGGTCGTGTCATGGCTTCCGCTATGTCGCGGGATTCCAGGGGCAGGGTGCCGCGCCGCGCCCGCGCCTCCCGCACCAGCCTGACGCGGGCGGCATTGATCGGGGTGGTGCGCAGTTCCAGGATCGCCGCAACAAGGCCTTCGCGCGATCCGAAGTAATAGTGGATCGCGCTCTCGTTGCGCTGCCCCGCAGCCTGATTGATGCGGCGCAGAGAAGTGTTGGAGATGCCCTCCTCGGAGAATATCCGCTCCGCCGCCAGAATCAGCGCCAGACGGGTATCGATCCCGCCCTCACGCTCCTTCGACTCCGCCCGTCTGTTCCCATTGCTGGCCACCATTTCCCTGTCAGTTCCTCTTCTCGCATCAGCCGGGCTGTTCCCCTACATACCGCAAGGCGGCTCCGGATACATCACGGTACGGAACAGGACAGCAGCTCAGATCGGGGCGATGGTCAGCTTCTTGGTGGTGCGCTGTGGCGGGCTGGGGAAGGTGTCCATGGTGGCGGAAAGGATCTGGCGCGTGTCGACGGGGTCGATCACATCGTCGAAGCCGAAGCGTTCCCCTACCCGCAGGCTGGTATTGTAGGCCTTCAGCTCATCCGTGTAGGCACGATGGGCCTCCGCGCGTTCTGCCGGATCGGCGATGGCTTCGAGTTCTGCCTTGAAGATGATGCTTGCCGCACCCTCCAGACCCATGCCCCCGAACTCCGCGGTCGGCCAGGCCAGCAGGATGGCCGGGTGCAGCGGGCGGGAGCCCATGATGTAGTAGCCCAGACCATAGGCCTTGCGCAGCACCACGGTCATCAGCGGCACGGTCGCGTTGGCCAGCGCGGACAGCAGGCGCGCGCTGTGGCGAACCAGTGCGGTCTTCTCGATCTCCGGCCCGACCATCAGGCCCGGCGTGTCGCACAGCAGCAGGATGGGAATGTCATAGGCGTCGCAGAGTTCGACGAAGCGGGCCGACTTGGCACATGCCGGGCTGTCCATGGCACCGCCAAGAAACATCGGCTGGTTGGCAACGACACCCACGGTACGGCCGTCGATCCGGGCCAGCGCGGTCACCATGGCCCGGCCCCAGGCAGGTTTCAGCTCCAGCACGCTGTCCGTATCGGCCAGCCCCTCGATCACCTTGCGTACATCGTAGGCGCGGCGCGGGCTTTCCGGCACCAGATCGCGCAGCTTCTGCGGATCGGGGGCAGGGGCGGGTTCTGCGGGACCAGTGAAGTAGGAGAGGTAGCGGCGCGCCAGACGGCAGGCATCGGCATCATCTTCCGCCATCAGGTCGATGGAACCGGCCTTCATGTGCACCTCCGCCGGACCGATCTCCTCCGGCGTCAGCTTCATGCCCAGCGCGGCCTCCACCAGCGGCGGTCCCGCCATGCCCATGGATGCGTTCTTCGTGGCGATGGCGCAGTCGCTGAGACCCGCAAGGTTGGCGTGTCCGGCAAAGGCCCGGCCCGGCACGATGCCCACAGTCGGGGCGAGGCCGGAGAGGCGGGAGAAGGTGACGAAGGTCGTCGACATGCTCATCGACTGCACGAACATGTCGTGCGGTCGGGCACCGCCGCCATCCAGCCAGCACAGCACCGGCAGCCGCTGCCGCTCCGCATACTGGAACATGCGGCTGATCTTGCCGTGGTTCACCGCGCTCTGCGTCCCGGCATAGACGGTATAGTCATAGGCGACGATGACGACGGGGCGGCCATCGACCTTGCCGGTGCCCATGACAAGCCCGTCGGCGGCACCCTGCATGCCCTTGGTGGCCGGTTTGGCCAGGCCGCCGTACTCGACGAAGCTGCCTTCATCCAGAAGCTGCGCAACGCCTTCCCGGGCGGTGCAGCGGCCCCGCGCGTGCTGCTTGTCGACCGCTGCCTTGCGCGCCGCGTCGGTCGTTGCGGCATGGGCATCGAGCACTGCCTGCAGCCCCGCCCGCACCTGGGTGTCGGGTGACGTCTGTTCCGGTTTGTCCATGGTCATTTCCGTTCTCTGTCTGATGCTGTCAGGCGAGCGTGCCGAGCCTGTCGCGGCTGATCTTCACGCCGGCCCTGTCGCGGTCCCAGGTGTCGGCGGTGACGCCTTCGTCGCGCAGCAGGTGTTTCTGTACCTTCTGGGTCGGGGTCTTCGGCAGGTCCTGCAGGACACGGATGAAACGCGGGATCATGAAATGCGCCATGCGCGGGCGCAGGAACTCGAGCAGGTCGCGCGGGTCCACGGTGCGGCCCGGCACGGGGGCAATGACGACCAGCAGTTCGTCCTCCCCCAGTTCGCTGGCAACGCCCACCGCCGCGCTCTCGCGGACATCCGGGTGGGCATTGACCTCGTTCTCCACCTCGAAGGAGGAAATGTTCTCGCCCCGGCGGCGGATCGCATCCTTGGCGCGGTCAACGAAATAGAAGGTGCCGTCGGCGTCGCGGCGGAACAGGTCGCCGGTATGGAACCAGCCATTGCGCCAGGCCTTCGCCGTTGCCTCCGGGTTCCGGTTGTAGCCGTGGTTCAGGCCCCAGGGGCGTTCATCGCGCACGATCATCTCGCCGATCTCGCCCGTTGCGACCTCGCAGTCATTGTCATCGACCAGGCGGACGGATGCGCCGGCGCGGACCTTGCCACAGGAACCGGCCTTGGTCGGATTCCGCTCCGACATGAGCTGGCAACTGATCTCCGTCATGTTGAAGGTTGTGTAGATGTCGACGCCGAAGCGTTCGCTGAACGCTGCCGCATCCTCCGTCAGCGGGACCATGAAGGCGTTGCGCAGGGGGTGATCGCGATCCTGCGGACTTGGCGGGGCCTTCATCAGGAACGGTGTCATCGCACCCAGCAGGGTGAGGCAGGTCGAACCGGAACGGCGGATCGTGTCCCAGAAGGTGTCGGTCTTGAAGGAATCCACCAGCGCGATGGACGCCCCCTTCGCCAGCATGCCGTAGGTTCCGCTGGTGCCGCCCGCATGAAACAGGGGCAGGTTGACCAGGCGGCGGTCATCGGCACCCAGCCAGTCCCGCGCGCTGACCGACATGGTGTAGAGGTGCAGGTACGACGACAGCACACCCTTCGACGGACCGGTGGTTCCAGAGGTGTAGATGATCGACTGCAGCTCCCACGGATCGATGGGGCGTTCCAGGGGCGACGGCTCGTCACCCATGGCCCCCAGTGCATCGATCCCCTCCAAGGCCAGACGCGGAAATTCCGCCGCGCCGCCAACCACCACCAGCCGCTCCAGACGCGACAGGTCGATGTCGGACAGGCGGTCCAGCAGGTCCGCATGCACGATCATCAGCCGGGCATCGGCATTGCGGATCACATGCTCCAGCAGGCTGCCGCGATAGGCGGTGTTCACCGGCACATAGGTGGCGCCGATGTAGTTGATGCCGAACCAGCAGCGCAGCATCAGCGGGCTGTTGGGCAGCCATACCAGCACCCGCTCGCCACGCGCCACGCCCAGATGCTGCAGCCCGCTGCCTGTTCGCGCAGCCTCGGCCCGTGTCCGCGCAAAGGACCAGAGCGTGCCCCCGTCGAACCATGCGAAGGGACTGTCCGGCGTCTCCGTCGCCAGCCGGTCCAGCAGATGTCGCAGGACGCATTGGTCACGCGGCGGAATGCGCGGATCCGCAAACGCCGCGCTGACGGTCTCGTCGCCTTTCATCTGTCAGTCCCTCCCCATCCATGCTTCCCGCAACTCGCGGGGTACCCATCTCGCTGATCGTCCGCCCAATGCCCGTCGGCATCCTCCCCGGGCTTCAGATCGGCGAGATGGATCGGTATTTCGGTGGCATCGCGTTCTCACGCCGGGCCGGTGCCCGTTCCAGGATCTCGATCAGGCGGCGGCGGGTATCCTCGGGCTCGATGATGTCATCGACACCCAGCCCTTCGGCACCACGCAGGGCGCTGACACGCGCACGCATCTCCGCCACGATCTCCTTGCGACGTTCGTCCGGGTCCGGCGCACGCTCGATGTCCTTGCGATAGGCGACGTTGGCCGCCCCCTCCAGCGACATGGCGCAGATCTCGGAGGTCGGCCAGGCCAGGCTGGCGTCGGCATCGAAGCTGCGGCCACCGCACATGGCGATATAGCCGAGGCCGTATCCCTTGCGCAGGACAATGGAGACCCTGGGAACCGTGGCATGGCCAAGCTCGTAGACCATGCGGGCGCTGCGTCGTCCCAGCAGGCTCTTCTCCGCCGATGACCCGATGGAGAACCCGGGCACGTCGATCAGATAGACGAGCGGGACGCCGAACGCGTCACAGACCGCCACGAAGTGCGCGATCTTCTCGCAGGCGGGGGATGTCAGCATGCCGCCGAGCTGCATCGGCTGATTTGCAATGATGCCGACCGGTCGGCCATCCAGCCGGGCCAGGGCCGTGACCGCGTTCTTCGCAAAGGTCGGCTTGATCTCCAGCAGGCTGTCGGGATCGACCAGCCGGGCAATGACCTTGCGCACATCGTAGGCCTTGCGCGTGTCGGCGGGGACAAGCTTTGCCATCAGCGCCTGCCGGTCGTCATCGGGCGGAGGCGCGGTACAGGGCAGGGGCGCGCGGGCATTGGAGGGCAGCAGGCCGAGGTAGCTGCGCACGGCGCCGAGCGCCTCCGCCTCGCTGTCCACGCCCAGATGGGCGAGGCCGTGGGTATCGACCTGTGCGCCGGCACCACCCAGTGTCTGGATGTCGATCTCCTCCCCCGTGCCGGCCTTCACCAGTGCCGGTCCGGCAAGCCCCATGCAGGACTGACCCCGCACCATGACAACGAAATCGGACATGCCGGCATAGTTGGTCGGTCCGGCAAACCCGGCCCCCATCATCACTGAGACCACAGGCACCCATCCCGACAGTCGCGCAAAGTCGTGGAATGTGGGCGAGCCATTGGCGAAGTGGCGGGAGTCCTGGCCGTCCTGGATGCGGTGGCCACCCCCGTCCAGCAGCATGACAAGTGGTGCGCCGTCCCGCATTGCCTGCTGGATCGCGCGCCTGATCTTGGCACTGCCGAGCTTGCCGCTGGATCCGCCGTGCACCGTGAAATCCTGCGCCAGCACGACGGCGGGCCGGTTGCCGACAAGGGCGCAGCCCATGACGACGCCGTCGGCGGGACGCTCCTCCCGCGTGCCGTCATCGTCGCGCACCAGGCCGCCGATCTCCCGGAAGCTGTCGGGATCGCAAAGCATGGCGATCCGCTGCCGCGCCGTCATCTCGGCACGTTTCATCTGGCGTTCGACCGCCCGGGGCCGGGCACCATCTTCAAGCGCGGCACGGGCGTCCGCGATTTCCTGCCCGTCGGGGGATTGAGTGCTCATGTCCGGTCAGGTTCCGATGCGGGCGACGACCTGACCCTCCTGAACGCTTTCCGCCTCTTCGACAAGGATCTCGGTGATGCGCCCATTGCCGGGCGCGCCAACCGGGATTTCCATCTTCATCGATTCCAGGATCATGATCTCGTCCTCTTCCTCCACCGTGTCCCCCACGGCGGCGACGATCTTCCAGACCTTCCCGGCGATCTCTGATTTGACGTCCATGCTGCTTCTCCCCTCAAGTTTCTTGCGTTCACTCAGACGGCGTGATCGCCGTCGGTATGCCTGTAGAAAGCGCCTCCCTGAAAAGGCTGATCAGGTGCTTTCCAGCGGTTTCGAGATTGGTCGTGCCGTCATCGACGAGCGACTGGACGATCACGCCCCGGACCGCACCCAGGATGGTCGTTGCCGTCTGGTCGAGATCCGTGCCCGGCCGGAGTTCGCCCCGCTCCTCGGCTTCTGCCAGGTGGCGGCGGAACCCCTGTCGATAGGCCTCGCCATAGGCCCGCATGCGTGGGCGCAGCTCCGGCATCGCGCCGATCGATTCCATGTAGAGCTGATAGACGGTGATGGTGCCGGAGGCATCATCGCGCGCGCCCTGCAGGTGCGTGTTCATGCGGATGAACAGGGCGTCCAGCCCCTTCCTGTCGCCGATCTGCCGGGCGACGCGGCGCTCGAACCAGCGCTCCGAGGCATCGACGACTTCTTCCAGCAAGGCCAGTTTTGTTCCGAACCGCGCTGCGGGCAGGCCACGGCTGTAGCCGGCTTCCAGGCCGATCTGGGCCAGGCTGGTGGCGACTGACCCCTGCCGACCGATCAGCCGGATCGCCGCCGCCAGCATCTCGCGATCGGAATCGTTGCGGCGTTGGGACTGGGTACGGCGCGAGGGTGAGGAATCAGCCATGCCTCATAAACTTGTTTGTTGACCAGCAAATTAATAGCCTGGACCCGTTCCCGCCACAAGTGTGTTGCGCGCGGTGAAGCCATGTCCGTCTGCATCAGCCCGGTCGCGGGATTTCGTCAATCAATTCCCTGATGATGCTTTCGGCCGCGGTCATGATGTCATCGTCCCCAAGACCGATCAGCGCCTGGACAGCCACACCATGCATCGCGGAGAGGATCAGCGTCGCGTGCCTCTCCGTGTCCAGCTCGGCCGGCAAGGCACCGGCCGCTCTGGCCGTTTCGAGGTCGCGCAGGATCCCCTGGCGCCAGCGTTCGTTCAGCCGCTGCACCCTGGGGCGCAGTTCGGGCAAGGTCGCCGCAGAATCGATGATCAGCAGGAAGAGGGCGACAGTCGGTACCCTGGATTCCCGAACCGTCTCAAGGTGCGCGCGCACGCGCTCACGCAGGGACTCCAGTCCGGAATGGCCCTCCAGCCGTGCCGCCAGCCGCCGCTGAAACCAGGCATCCGAGGCATCGATCACGGCTTCGAGCAGATTGGATTTCGAACCGTAGCGCTCCGTGGGCAGGCCGCGGCTGTACCCGGCAGCCACCCCGATCTTCGCAAGACTGACCCCTGCGGAACCATGCTTCGCGATCAATTGTGTCGCTGCGCGAAGCATGCGGCTGTCGGACTCGGCCCTGCGTTCCGCCTGGGTTCGACGGCTGTCGCCATTGGCTTCGCCGACGATCTCGATCTGATCCAGATCCTGTTCCACCCGCGATCCGATCTCCCTTGTTGATGTCAGCCGCTCAGTTTCTCCCGCCGGACACGAATGCCAGCCTTGTCGCGATCCCAGGTGTCGCCGGTGACACCTTCGTCGCGCAGATTGACCTTCTGCACCTTCTCCGTGGGGGTCCGGGGCAAGCGGTCAACGATCCGAACATAGCGGGGCACCATGAAATGGGCCATCCGCGGGATCAGGAACTCGATCAATTCGGTGGGATCGATGGTCTTGCCGGCCGCAGGCGCAACCACGATCATCACTTCGTCTTCACTGACGTCACTCTTCACGGCAATGGCCGCGCATTCCTGGATTGCCGGATGCGCCAGCACCTCGGTCTCCACCTCGAAGGACGAGATGTTCTCGCCACGGCGACGGATCGCATCCTTCATGCGGTCGACGAAGTAGAAGTTGCCATCCGCGTCCTTGCGGAAGCCGTCACCGGTATGGAACCAGCCATTGCGCCAGGCCTTCGCCGTGGCTTCCGCGTTCTTGTAGTAGCCATGGTTCATCGTCCAGGGGCAGTCGGCACGGATGATCAGTTCCCCGACCGTACCGACGGGCACCTCGCAGTCGTTCTCGTCGACGACGCGACACTCCACCCCGTCGCGTGGTGTTCCCGCACTGTGCAGCAGTGTCGGGTTGACGGGGGAGATCAGCGGACAGGAGATCTCGGTCATGTTGAACAGGGTCATGGTCTGGACCCCGAAACGCGCCCGGAACTCGGTCGGGTCGAAGTCGAAGGGCACCAGCATGACCGTGCGCAGCGGGTTGTCCTTTTCCTCCGGTACTGGATCCTGCTTGGCGAGGAACTGTGCCATCACGCCCAGCAGGATGGCGAAGGTGACCTGGGTATCCTTGATCGTCTTCCAGAACGTGGCCGTATTGAAAGCATCCACGATGGAGATGGAGCCACCCATGGCCAGCATGATGTGGGCGGGCAGGGTGCCGCCGACATGAAACATCGGCAGGCTGAGCAGATAGCGGTCATCAGCCGAGATCAGGGCAGTGCCATCTTCCCCCGGCAGGTTCGAGTAGGCCGCACCTGTCATGTAGGCATGCAGGTAGGACGAGAGAACGCCTTTCGATGGTCCGGTCGTGCCGGAGGTATAGATGATGGACTGCGTGTCCCAGGGCATGATTTCCCGTGGGGGAGGGGAGGGTTCGGCATCGGCTGGCGCCAGAACATCCGCATCATGCACCGTCAGGTCCGCGCATGTGTCCAGCTTGCCGCCGATGATCACGACGGTATCCAGCCTGGCCCTGTCGATATCCACCAGCCTCGGTGCCAGTCCGGCATGGGCGATGATCAGGCTGGCGTCGGCGTTTGCCACCACATGGGCCAGGATGCCGCCCTTGTAGGATGTGTTGATCGGGACATAGACGGCGCCGAGGTAATTGATCGCGAACCAGACACGCAGCGCGTCCTGCCCGTTGGGCAGCCAGCTGACGACATGGTCGCCCTGCTTCACCCCCAGTTTTTCCAGCCCCGCAGCGGTGCGCCGAACCTGCTCCCGCAGTTCCCGGTACGTCCATTCGGTTCCGTCCGGAAAGACCGCATAGACCTTGTCCGGCGTCTGTGACGCGTTGCGGTCGATCAGGGGGCGGGTGACACAGATATCCGGTGCAGCCATCCGGCTGTCGATGAGAGCTTCGGTCATTGGGATGCTCCTGGGGTTTTCGTGCGGGTCAGGTCATGGGCTAGGGGCGTGCCGGACGCGCCCCTAGCCCATGAGTGTGGGCAGATAGGTGATGATGCCGGGGAAGATGATCAGCAGGGCAACGACAACCGCATCCGCCACCAGGAACCACATGATTCCACGGAAGATCGTCGACAGGCTGGCAAGATTGCCCACGACCCCCTTGATGACAAAGACGTTGAGCCCGATCGGTGGTGTGATCATCCCGATCTCCAGGAATTTCACCAGATAGACACCGAACCAGATGAGGTCGAAGTTGCTCTTCTCCAGCACCGGCAGCAGCACCGGCAGGGTCAGCAGCATCGCGCCCAGTGGATCGAGGAACATGCCCAGCACCAGATAGAGCAGGGAAATGCCCAGGATCAGCGTCAGCGGGTCGGCCTGCAGTCCCAGAATGGCGGAGGCAATCAGTTCCCCGCTGCCCGAGAGCGCCAGGAAACGGGTCAGCAGATTGGCGCCGACCGCGATCAGGAACAGGGCACCCGTCGTGGTCAGGGTCTCGATCACCGCATTCCAGAAGGCTTCCCGTGTCAGCGACCCCTTGAGGGCGGAGATCAGGATGGATGCGAAGGCACCGATGGCACCGGCTTCCGTTGCCGTGAACAGGCCGGCAAAGATACCGCCGATGACGACAACCAGGATAACGATCAGGGGCCAGGTCTTGCCGAGGTGTTCCAGACGCTCCGACAGGGGCGGAGTCTCGTCCAGGACCGGTGCAAGGGACGGGTTCAGCCTGGCCCGGATGTAGATCATCGCGACATAGGCAAAGGCCGTCAGCAGACCGGCGCCGACACCGCCGATGAACAGCTTGCCGATCGGCACTTCCGCAAAGACACCGAATAGGATCAGCAGGATGGAGGGTGGAATGAGTGCGCCCAGCGTGCCTGCAGCGGCAATCGTGCCGGTGGCGAGGGCGGCGTCATAACGCTTGGCGATCATCTCGGGCACCGCGATGCGGCCCATTGCGGCGGCGCAGGCGACCGAGGAACCGGTCACCGCCGCAAAGCCTGCGGATCCCACGACAGAGGCAATGGCGAGACCACCGGGGACCTTTGCCATCCAGCTTCGACAGGCGTCGAACAGGCTCTTGGTCAGTCCCGCGTGATAGCAGACGAAACCCATCATCAGGAACATGGGTACCGATGACAGGGTCCACTTCGCAGCGAAGTCGTAGGGTATGGCGGACAGGATTCCCCAGGCGGGGCGGCTGCCGATCATGATGTAGATGCCGCCGAAGCTGACCATGATCAGCGCGATCCCGATGGGGAACCGCACCAGCAGCAGGGTGACAAGGACGCCGAGGCCGATCAGGCCGATGATCTCGTTTTCCATTCAGCTCTCGTTCCGTTCGGCTTCGCGTGCGAGCGCCTGTTCGTGGGCTTCTGCGTCGAAGGCGGTCTCACCGAGGCCGCTGGCCAGTCCGGTCACGCTGTTGCAGAAGCGATAGAGAAGGATCAGGGCGAACAGCCCGAACCCTATCGGCAGGACGAAATAGCTCGGCCAGATGATGATCTTGAGGCCGCTCTCCAGGATGTTGGCATCGACGCTGAACTTCTTCAGGGACTCGAACCAGAGCCGGTGGGCAATACCGCCGGCCACCACCGCCGACACAAGCCAGACAGCGCCAATCACCAGCTTCTGCCAGCGTTCCGAGAACTGCCGGAAGATCACCTCGACGGAGATGTGACCGTTCAGTTTCTCGGACAGGGCTACGGGCAGGTAGGCGACGATCACCATGTAGTAGTGCGACACGATGAGCGAGGTCGCGGGAATCGGCCAGTTGAAGAGATTCTTCAGCAGCACGTCCGCCACGATCTGCAGCATCATCAGCATGACCGCCGCCGCCCCGATCATCGTCGAGGCGGCGACAAGCCATGACAGCACACGTCCCAGTGCTTTCATGGGGCGGACTTCCTTCCGGTAGCGGCTCGGATCAGAGCGTGGAGGGATCGATCTTCGCGAAGATTTCCTTCACGAACAGGTCCGAAACCGCCTTGGTATCCGAAACATCGACGTCGGCGGTCAGCTTGACCCACTTCTCGACCAGACCATTGATGATCTGCAGCTGCTCTTCCGCGTCCTGGATACCGAACTTTTCCCGGTTCAGCTTCGCCACCGCCTTCAGGTCATTGGCACGGAACTTCGCTGTCGCTTCAGCAGCTGCTGCCGAAGGCTCGACGATCTCGACACCAACGGTGCTCGGGTTCCGGAACAGGGCCTGGTTCTCGGCCAGATAGGTCACCGTCGTCCAGGCAACCGACGAACCGCCGGCCAGGATGAAGGACTTCTTGTCCGCATCCGACAGATCGTTCCAGACGTCGCGGTTCAGGTTGAACATGCTGTTGCCGATGTAGACGCCGATCGGGGCATCAAGGACATAATCGGTCACTTCACCGATGGAGAGGCTGCGCAGCACGTCGAGCGTGTGCGTGTTGCCGTCAAGCTGACCCTGGCTGATCGATTCATAGATATCGTTCGCACCCAGGACGACAGCCGTGGCACCCATGGCCTCGACCCAGCGACCGAAGGGGCCGAAACCGCGGATCTTCTTGCCCTTGAAATCTTCCGGCGTGGAGATCTTTTCGACGGACATCATGTAGTAGGGGCCGATCACGGACGTGCCGAGGAACACCTGATTCTGTGCCTTGTATTCGTTCAGGCACTTGCCGCAGTTGGCCAGGTACTCGTTGGCGGCACCGGCAATCGCAACCGGATTGACACCCGCCGTGGCCATGTCGACCAGCAGGTTGCCATAAGGGAATTCACCGCGGTGATAGGCCGGTACGACGTAGGCGACATCGGCGATGCCGTCACGCACACCGTTCATGGATTCGGCAAAGTTCAGCAGCGAGAGCTCGTACACCTTTCCCGTGTAGCGGCCTTCCGTGCGCTTCTCGATCTGTTCTGCGAACTGGTACATGCCGCGGACCAGGCCGCCGCTGCCGGTGTTGCCGATGGCAATGCGCAGTTCATCTGCCTGTGCGGGGGCCGATGCCATAGCGGCAGCAAGCCCCATGCAACCCGCAACGAGTGCGGACGTGATCTTGAGGGTCATCTGTTTCCTCCCCTGAACCTCTTTACCCTACGACAGTAATTTATTTGTTGGGCAACCAGCAAGTTTGTTTGGGGCGGAGGTGCTGTGCTGAAATTGCAGGCGTTCTGGCGGCCAGGCCCCTCTCATGTACCCGAAGCACCTGTCCGTCAGGCGGCTGCTGGGCTGGCAGGGCAGGTATCGTGGGCAGGGAACCGTCCTGTCGCCCGGGCAAGCGTCTTGTCCTTGCCGGCCTTGCGGCCGCGACGGAACTTGCCCGTCAGGGGCGGGGTTGCGGCAAGACGATGCTGGACATCGCAGCTGCCGCAACCGCCTGAAACCTCAGATGCTCAGGTCTTCCAGGTTGTAGTCGTGGACGTCGGCACGGGCCGCATCGTCCCAGGTCCAAGTCTCGCCACTCTCCACATGCGGCAGATAGGCGAAAGGAGTCTCGTCGGGGAAGCGCTGGCGGCGGGCATCGATGCCATAGCCGATCATGCGCGCGCGACGGCGGATGCGCTCGGCATCATAGATCGTGGGGGCGTTGTGGATGCCGCCGCCCGCGACGCCCAGCACCGACCGTCGGCGGTGGAACCCGAAGTTCACTGTCACGCGCCAGTCCGGGCTGGTATTGGCGAAGGACCCATGGACGACCTGGCGGTTGGTGATGACCACATCGCCCGGCGCACAGACCATCGGTACGGCATCGGGCAGGCGGTCCGAACCCGCCGCCGCGCACATGCCTGCAATATCGACCTTGTTCAGCTTGTGCGTGCCCGGCAGCACCCAGACACCGTTGGCCGGTGTGCAGCCATAGAGCTGGGCCATGAAGTTGAACCCGTGCGTGCCCTGATCCCACTCGGGGGCGTCCCAGTGCGTCACGCCATCCCGGTGCCATGCCACCGAAGCACCCAGTCCGGGCTCCTTCAGGAACAGGGCTTCGTTGAAGGGGACGAAGTCGTCGCCATTGATCGCGGCTGCAATCCCGAGGATTTCCGGGTGGCCATAGACCCTCAGGCAGGCCTCCGAGAACTGCAGCGACCCGAGCGACAGATAGACGATCTCCTCCGGCGCATCCGCGGCCGCCTTCGGCTCCGACATCTTGACCGGATGGCGCCCGGCAGCGGCATCGGTGCCGCCAAAGGGGTCACCCAGTGGTTTGGACCAGAACAGTGTAGGCGCCTTGTTCCCGACGCCCATGGCCGGACGGCCCTGTGCATCCAGCTCGGCACCCTTGTGGACGGGGAACCGCGACCGCAGGTGGTTCACGTCCGCTTCTATGTCGGCCAGCTCGTCGGGTTTCAGCACGCCTTCGAAGACGTAGAAGCCGCAGCGCCAGTAGGCCTCGACAATGTCCGGGTGCAGGGCACCCTTGCCGACGAAGCGAATGGGACCGCGGTTGCCGAGAGCCATCGCGCGTTCCAGACCTTCTGTCTGATAACGCTGCATCTCCGCCTCGTCGGCGCCGAAATCGACGCCCGTGGGGTGTCTGGGTGCATTCATGGTCCGGCCCTCCCGCTGCCGCAGTCCTGATTGCGGAAAGCGTAGCGGTGCGATGCCGCTACGTTAACCGCAAAGTCTGCAGGGGCCGGTTGCGCCGGTTCAGCCCCTCAGGACGCTCTGCAGCTTCATGGCGACGCCCATGTTCCCCTCGATCTTCAGCTTGCCCATCATGAAGGCCGTGGTGCCGTCTAGATCGCCGTTCACCATCGCCAGGAAGTTCTCCTTGGAGATCTTCATGGTGCAATCGGCGTCCTTGTCCTCGTTGGTGACCGTGTTCGGGGTGGAGGCGCCGTCCAGGAAGATCACGCCATCGTCGCCGAAATCGAACTTCAGCGTGGCATCCAGGCCCGAATCATCGCCGACGCGGTCGCGCATGCCTTCGGTGATTTCCTCGAGAGTAGCCATTTTCAGTCTCCGTACTGCTTTGCGTTTTACGTTGACGGAAACTCGACCACACCTGTGGGGAGCGCGCAAGCCTGACCCTACGTCAGTTCAGTGCGGCTGAATCCGGACCGCGTCGCCCGGCCTCAGCACCCGAAGCAGGTGCAGAAGATCCTCCGTGGCGAAAGCCACGCAGCCCTCCGTCGGGGTCATGGCCGGATGGGCAACATGAACGAAGACGGCGCTGCCGGCCGACGGGCGAACGGGGCGGTCGTTGTGGCCGATTGTCAGGATCAGGTCATAGAGGCCATCGGCACGCCACAACCGCTCATGACCGAACCGGCTCGGCAGCGTGACGGCGCGATTGTAGTGCGGACTCTCCGGATCATCGCACCAGCCCTGATGCAGCTGCACGGGTGTGGCCGGGATCGGTGTCCGGGGGCGACCCAGACGGTCGTGCCGGTAGAACAGCCGCCGCAGGGGGAAGAGACCGACAGGCGTGCCGCCGTCGCCCTCTGTCTTCGTGCTGACGATCCCGGCGCGACCCAATGCGCAGGCGAACGTCCATCGGCCGAATGTGGCGTAGCCTTCCGGATGCACGCGAAGCAGGGCCATGGTGGTCGCGGTGACTCAGTCTGCCGCTTCGATGCCCGAGAGCGCTGCCCGGTCCTGGTCGAACTGCAGCTTGGCGAGCCGGGCGTAGAGCCCGTCCTGTTTCATGAGCTCGGCATGGGTGCCGCTGGCCACGACGCAGCCACGGTCGATGACGACGATGCGGTCCGCCTTCAGCACGGTTGCCAGGCGATGCGCGATCACCAGTGTCGTGCGCCCGTGCATCAGCTTGTCCAGCGCCTGCTGCACCATGCGTTCGGATTCCGCATCCAGGGCCGATGTTGCCTCATCAAGCAGCAGGATCGCCGGATCGCGCAGGATCGCGCGGGCAATGGCAATGCGCTGGCGCTGGCCGCCGGAAAGGCGCTGGCCGCGTTCGCCCAGTTCGGTGGCATAGCCCTCCGGCAGGCGATCGAGGAACTCCGCCGCACCAGCCGCCTGCGCGGCGGCGTGAACCTCCGCATCCGTGGCTTCCGGGCGGCCATATCGGATGTTCTCCATCGCGGAGGTGCCGAACATGACTGCGTCCTGGGGCACCAGACCGAAGCGCTTGCGCACTTCGGAGGGGTCTGCGTTGGTGATATCGACGCCGTCCAGCGTGATGGTTCCGCTATTGGGATTGTAGAACCGCAGCAGCAACTGGAACACGGTCGACTTGCCGGCACCGCTAGGTCCGACCAGCGCCACCGTTTCGCCGGGCTTCACGTCCAGTCCGAAGCCGTCCAGGGCGGCAATCTCCGGGCGTGAGGGATAATTGAAATGAATGTCGGTGAGGCAGAGGCGTCCCTCCGGCGTGTCCGGCAGGGACACCGGATTGGCGGGGACGCCGATCTCCGGCACCACCTGTGACAGTTCGATCAGTCGTTCCGTCGCGCCAGCCGCGCGTTGCAGATCGCCCCACATCTCCGACAGGGTGCCGACCGATCCGGCGACGACGATGGCGTAGAACACGAAGGCGGTCAGTTCGCCGCTGGACATGGTGCCGTCGGCCACATCGGTTGCACCGAGCCAGAGCACGGCATCAATGGCGCCAAAGATCAGCAGGATGATGACCGCGGTCAGCCAGGCGCGCACGGCGATTCGTTTCCGCGCCACGGCGAAGGTCTCACCGACCGCATTGCTGAAGCGGTTCCTCTCGAACTCCTCCTGCGTGAAGGCCTGCACGGTCTGGACCGCGTTCAGGCTTTCCTCCGCCCTTGCATTGACCTCTGCGACCTTGTCCTGGCTCAGCCGCGACAGCTTCCGCAGCCGACGCCCGAAGAAGATGATCGGCACCACGACGATGGGCACCATGGCCAGCACCAGTCCGGCCAGCTTCGGGCTGGTGATGATCAGCATCGCCAGACCACCGATGAACATCAGCAGGTTGCGCAGTGCCATGGAGGCGCTGGAGCCGACGACCGTCTGGATCAGCTCGGTGTCCACGGTCAGGCGGCTCATCACCTCGCCCGTCTTGGTCTGTTCGTAGAAGTTCCGGTCCAGGCCGATGACGTGGCGATACACGGCCTTGCGAATGTCGGCGACAATCCGCTCCCCCAGCCAGGTGACCGTGTAGTAGCGGGCGAAGGTAAAGGCGGCGAGCAGGGTGAAGACGCCGAACAGGGCAATGAAGTATTCGTCCAGCAACTGTCCGTCGGCGGTACCGAACCCGTTGTCGACCATCCGTCGCACGGCCTGACCGATGGCCAGTGTCGCCGCAGCGGCACCGGTCAGGGCGATGATCGCGAAAATGATCTGCAGGCGATAGGGTCGTGCGAAAGGCATCAGGCCACGAAGGGCACTGATCTTCTTCGGCTTCGGGCGCCCGGATTTCTCGTCATTGGTCTGACCCTGGTCAGTCGAAACGGTTTCTTCCGTCATGTCGCCCCGCGCTGAATCCCTTGTTCCTCGCGCCTTTGCCGGTCGCGATGGCCGGACACTACTGCCGACACGCCTGAACGCCAAGGGGGGCGCGTGGTCGCGGCAGTGGCCTGCGTCACGCTCCCGCCAATCTGCGGCTTCGCTTTCGGTGAATCCGAAACTCGCGTGTACCGAGCATCGATTTGGCTGTGAAACGCGAAATCGTTACAGTTGCCGCAGAAGAAGGTGAAGCAAGATGACGCGTGGCTTGCCCCAGGGGTCGAGGCGCTGCGCGAAAGTCATCAGACAGTGGGGGGAGAGTGGCATGGCATTCCGGCAATGTGAGTCGTGTGAAGAGCTGATCGCAAGCCGTGCAACCAAATGCCCGCACTGTGATATCGTCCTGACCGAAACCGAACTCCTGATGCCGTCGCCAGATACGGTCTCTGGCGGCAGTAACTGGGCAGCATTGCTGTTTGTCATGATAGCAGCCGTCGCGCTCGCCGACGCGACAGGTCTCATGAACTGAACGGAATCTCTCCGTTCCCCGGCACGCGCCCATCCACCCTGTTCAGATCGTGTCGCGCTGGCGAAATCCGGTTGGCAAGGGGTCGGGCAGGGGACCGGGCTGGCCAATCGCCTGTTCCACCTTCGCCGCAGGCGGGCCCTTGCGGCAGCGGCGCAGCAGTTCGTTGATCTGACGGCCTTCGCCGACCATCTGGGCTTCGACAGTGCCGTCCAGGCGGTTGCGGACCCAGCCGGTGACGCCCAGTTCCGCCGCATTGCGACAGGTAAAACCACGAAACCAGACACCCTGAACACGTCCGTGAAACACCACATGCAGGGCGCTGAGGTCGGATGGTTCGCTGGTCATGGTCGGCTCCTCTGCAGGAGCGCTGTTCTGCAACATGGACAGAACAGGGTCGGGGACCATATAGAACGCTTCAAACCCCGCGTGACAACCGCCGGAAAGGCGCAATTGCGACTCTGAGACATGGAACCCCTGCCCTTCATAAAGATGCACGGTCTCGGCAATGATTTTGTCGTGCTGGATGCGCGTCGGCAGCCGATCGGGCTGACACCCGGCATCATCCGGGCGATCGGCGACCGTCGGCACGGCGTGGGGTTCGACCAGTTGCTGACCCTGATGCCGAGCGACAGTGCGGCCTGCTACATGCGCATCGACAATTCCGATGGCTCGCCGGCCGGGGCCTGTGGCAACGGCACCCGCTGCGTCGGACGTCTGTTGCTGGAGGAAAGTGGCGGAGAGACCGTCGATATCGACAGTCCGGGCGGGCTTCTGCAGGTGTCGGATGCCGGGCAGGGCCTGTTCACGGCACGCATGGGACAGCCCCGCTTCGGCTGGCAGGATGTTCCTCTGGCGCGGGAGATGGATACGCAGCACCTCGACCTCACTGTCGGTGACCTTTCCGATCCCGTGGCCGTGTCCATGGGCAATCCGCATGTCGTGTTCTTCGTGCCGGATGCGGAGGCCGTGCCGCTTGCCGACATCGGTCCGACAATCGAGAATCATGAACTGTTTCCCGACCGGGTGAATGTCTCGGTCGCAAGCCAGCGTGCGGACGGCAGTTTCCGGCTGCGTGTGTTCGAACGCGGTGCAGGCATCACCTCGGCCTGCGGGTCCGGCACCTGCGCGACCTATGCCGCGGCGCGGACGCGTGGCCTGATTGACGGGCCGGTGCGGATCGACCTCGACGGCGGACCGCTCTGGATGGACATGGATGCGGATGGGGCGGTGCTGATGACCGGTGCGGCCAGCCTGAGTTTCCACGGCATCATCGACCCGGGCGTGCTGGCGGGTGCCGCAGCATGAGCGGGCCGGAGATCGTCACTTTCGGTTGCCGCCTGAATGCCTGGGAGGCAGAGGTGATGCGGGGTCATGCCAGCATGGCGGACCGCGATGACGTCATCGTCGTCAATACCTGCGCCGTGACCGCCGAAGCCGAGCGTCAGGCGCGTCAGACGATCCGCCGCCTGCGCCGCGAGCGTCCGGAGGCGGAGATCGTGGTCACCGGCTGCGCGGCCCAGATCGCCCCTGCAACCTGGGGGGACATGCCGGAGGTCGACAGGGTCGTCGGCAATCGGGAGAAGCTGGATCCGGCGGCCTTCACCCGGGGCACCAATGACCCGGTGCTGGTGCAGGACATCATGCAGGTCAGCGAAACCGCCGGGCACCTGATCGAAGGCTTCGACGGGCGGGCGCGTGCCTTCCTGCAGGTCCAGAACGGCTGCGACCATCGCTGCACCTTCTGCATCATTCCCTTCGGACGCGGCAATTCCCGCTCCGTCCCCATCGGTGTCGTGGTCGATGAGGCGCGCAAGCTGGCGGCGCAGGGGGTACGGGAGATCGTGCTGACCGGTGTCGACATCACGTCCTATGGTCCGGACCTGCCGGGACAGCCGAGCCTCGGGCAATTGTGCCGTCGCCTGCTGGCCATGGTGCCGGAGATCGCGCGGCTGCGCCTGACCTCCATTGATCCGGTCGAGGTCGATGCGGACATCTGGCGTCTGATCGCGGAGGAACCGCGTCTGATGCCGCACCTGCATCTCTCGCTTCAGGCGGGGGATGACCTGGTGCTGAAACGCATGAAGCGCCGTCATGGTCGCGTTGATGCGATCCGGTTCTGCGCGGAGGCCCGGCGGCTGCGGCCCGACATCGTGTTCGGTGCGGATCTGATCGCCGGGTTCCCGACCGAATCCGAGGAGATGCATCGCAACTCCTGTCGTCTGGTGGAGGATTGCGATCTGACCTGGCTGCATGTGTTCCCCTATTCGGAGCGTCCGGGAACACCCGCCGCCCGCATGCCCGCCGTGCCGAAGCCGGTGCGGAAGGAACGCGCCGCGGCCTTGCGGGCACTCGGGTCGGCGGCCGCTGCGCGACATCTCGCTGCGCAGGTCGGCCGACCTGTCGAGGTGCTGGTGGAAACCGCCGGCAAGGGACATTCGGCCCATTTTGCCAGCGTGCAGCTGCTGGGGGAGGCGCTCCCCGGGAATATCGTCCGGGCCGAAGGTGTCGGTGTCGATGGTGAGACACTGCAGGCGAGGGCGGCCTGATGGCGGAGCAGGAACGCAAGGGCTGGTTCGGACGTCTGAAGGACGGGCTGAAACGCTCCACAGGCCAACTGACCGGCAGCATCAGCGCCGTCTTCACCCGCCGGAAACTGGATGACGAGGCGCTGGAGGATCTGGAGGAGATCCTGATCCGTGCCGACCTGGGGGTGCAGGCAGCGGCGCGGATCACCACGGAGATCGCGAAGGGGCGGTACGACAAGGACGTCACGGACGAGGAAGTGCGCGGCGCACTGGCCGACGCTGTCGCCAATACGCTGAAACCGGTGGCCCTGCCGCTGGAACTGGATGCGGCGCGGAAGCCGAACGTTGTCCTGGTGGTCGGCGTGAACGGTGTCGGCAAGACCACGACCATCGGCAAGATCGCCCATCATCAGCGGGAGATCGGGAACAGGGTCGTGCTTTGTGCCGGCGACACCTTTCGTGCGGCAGCCATCGACCAGCTCAAGATCTGGGGGGAGCGGACCGGGGCGGAAGTCGTGGCGCGCGACAGCGGGGCGGACTCCGCGGGTCTTGCCTTCGATGCCCTGAAACGCGCGCGGGATGTTTCGGCCGACCTGTTGCTGATCGACACGGCAGGACGGCTGCAGAACAAGGCCAACCTGATGGCCGAACTGGAAAAGATCGTCCGTGTCCTGAAGAAGCAGGACGAGAGCGCGCCGCACGCCGTGCTGCTGGTGCTGGATGCGACCACGGGTCAGAACGCGGTCAACCAGGTGGAGGTCTTTCGCGACGTCTGCCAGGTCACCGGTCTGGTGATGACCAAGCTGGACGGGTCCGCACGGGGCGGCGTGCTGGTTGCGGTGGCGGACAAGTTCGGCCTGCCTGTCCATTATGTAGGTGTCGGCGAACAGGCGGAGGATCTGCGCCCCTTCGATGCCGATGACTTCGCCCGTGCGCTCTGCGGCGTTGCTGACTGAAGGCCATGTCCGAAACCCTTCACGGAACGGCTGTCGCGCTCGATGGGGCCGCAGTCCTGCTGCGTGGCGGGTCCGGGGCGGGCAAGTCCGATCTGGCGCTGCGGCTGCTGGCTGAGGGCTGGCAGGTGATCGCCGACGACCGGGTTGTGTTGTCTGTCATGGGGACGGAGCTGCGGGCCACGGCTCCTGCCACGCTGGCGGGGCTGCTGGAAGTGCGCGGCATTGGCGTGGTCAGACTGGATGATGCCCAGCGACTGGAAGCTGCCCCCCTTCGGCTGGTGGTCGATCTTGTTCCGTCGCGCGAAGAAGTCCCCCGCATGCCGGAGCCGGAAATTTTCCGCCATGCGGGTATCGGGACGCTCCGCGTCCGGCTATACCCTTTCGACGCTGCCGCGACGGCCAGATTGGCCATGGCACTGGCTGTTGCACTGAACCCGCACAAGCGATTGGAATGAGCGAGAACATGACCGAACATGTTGAGAAGGATGAACTTCTTCTCGTGACCGGGCTCTCCGGCGCAGGCAAGAGTTCCGCGCTGAAGATGCTGGAAGACATGGGCTGGGAGGTTGTCGACAACCTGCCGCTGTTTCTGCTTCCGGCCCTGCTGGGGCGGGACGGGGGCACCCAGGACGACGGCAAGCGCCGTTGCCTTGCCATCGGGATCGACAGCCGCACCCGTGATTTCGACTCCGACCAGCTCGACGTACAGCTCACGGCGCTGCGCCAGACCGGTGAGATCAATGTCCGCTTCTGTTTCTTCACCTGCGATGCGGATGTGCTGCAGCACCGCTTCACGGAGACGCGGCGTCGCCATCCGATGGCATCCGACCGGACAGTGGCCGACGGCATCCGCATCGAGCAGGAGATGTTCGCCGGGCTGCAGGACCGGGTGGACTGTGTCGTGGACACCACCGCGCTGTCGCTGCCGGACCTCAGGGAACACATGCGGCGGCTTTTTGACCTGGGCGCGGAGCAGCACACACAGATCCATGTCATGTCATTCTCGTTCCGGCGCGGGCTGCCTCGGGCGGCGGATCTGGTGTTCGATGTCCGCTTTCTGGAAAATCCCTATTATGTCGCGGAACTGCGGGAGGGCACGGGCCTCGACACGCCGGTGCAGGATCACATCATGACGGATCCGGGCTGGCCGCCGTTCATCGAAAAGCTGGATGACATGCTTTCCTTTCTGTTGCCGCGCTACGCCAGAGAGGGAAAGTCGTATCTGACGATCGCGATCGGGTGCACAGGTGGCCGGCACAGGTCGGTCTTCACGGCGGAGCAGATTGCTGCACGCTTGCGTGGAGATGACACTCGTGTGACCGTTCGCCATCGTGATCTGCCCTGAGCGGCAGCATCGCCAACAGGGCAAACGGAGACAGGAACCGATGATTGGCATGGTTCTGGTAACGCATGGTCGATTGGCGGAGGAATTCATTGCCGCAACCGAGCATGTCGTGGGCGCGCAGGAAAATGTGCGCGCAATATCCATCGGACCGGACGACGACATGGAACAGCGCCGCAAGGACATCATGGAGGCTGTGTCGGCCGTCAATGATGGGGACGGCGTGGTTCTGCTCACCGACATGTTCGGGGGCACCCCCTCCAACCTCGCGATCTCGATGATGGACCAGGGGGAGGTCGAGGTGATTGCGGGCATGAACCTGCCGATGCTGATCAAGCTCGCGACGGTCCGGGAGAAGTCGAGCCTGCGGGAGGCGGCAGCCATCGCGCAGGAGGCAGGGCGGAAGTACATCAATGTCGCCTCGCAGGTGCTGAACGGGGGCGATCAGTGACAGCGCGGGTGGTCAGGCGGCTGACCATCTGCAACGAGAAGGGGCTGCATGCGCGCGCCGCGGCCAAGTTCGTGACCTGCGTTGCGGCCTGGGACGCGCATGTCACTGTCGAAAAGGACGGGACCTGCGTGACCGGCGATTCGATCATGGGTCTGATGATGCTCGCGGCATCAAAGGGGACGGAGATCTGCGTCACTGCCGAGGGGCAGGACGCGGAGGAGGCCGTCGGGGCGCTCGACGATCTTGTGTCGGGACGTTTCGACGAAGGCCGTTGACGGACCCCGCTGGCCAGGCATTCGGTGGACTTGGCGTTGCCGACGGGATTGCCATCGGCCCGGCGCATGTCGTTGACGGCGGGACCGACCGGGTTGTCGAATACCGGATACCGGCCAGTGAAGTCGCCGCGGAGATCCGGCGTTTCCGGGATGCCACGGCTGCCGCTTCGGTGCAGCTGTCGCACCTGCGCCAGCAATCGGAACACATCGGTGGCGCTGCCGGGGAGGAGATGGGTTATCTGCTCGCCGCACATGCCAGCATGCTGGAGGGGTCGCGCCTGACCCGGGGCGTTGAAGCGGCGATCCGGGACCGCCGCGTGAATGCCGAAGCCGCGGTCGAGGCCGAGATCTCGCGCATTGCCCGACAGTTCAGCGCCATTGCCGACCCCTATCTTGCCGCGCGGGGCGATGATGTGCGCGATCTCGGGCGGCGTCTGATCCGGACGCTGGGCGGCGCGCGGACGGAGCCCTTTGCCGGTGTCTCGCCCGGTTCCGTGGTGATCGCCCATGAAGTGACCCCGGCTGACACGGCCGCGATGGCGCCGGGCAAGGTCGCCGGGATCGTGGCGGAGATCGGCGGGGCGGATGGTCATACGGCGATCCTGGCCCGCGGCCTCGGGCTGCCGGCGGTTCTCGGCGTTCAGGATCTGCTGGAATCGGTGAGCCATGGCGACATGGTCATCGTTGATGGTCAGGCCGGTGTGGTGCATGTGCGTCCCGACAGGGAAACGGTCGAGAGATACCGCCGCCAGCGAACCGCGCTGCTGCGAAAGCGGCGTGCGCTGGCCAGGCTGACGGATTTGCCGTCGGAGACCCGCGACGGTGTCGCCGTGCATCTGCAGGCCAATATCGAACTGCCGATCGAGGCGGAGCAGGCCATCGGACTGGGGGCGGAGGGGATCGGTCTGCTGCGCAGTGAGTTCCTGTTCATGGCCGCCGAGACGGAACCCGACGAGGAAACCCAGTACCGCCAGCTCGCGTCGCTGGTGGAGGGAATGCAGGGGCGGACAGTGACCATCCGCACGCTGGACGTCGGCTTCGACAAGCTGCCGCAGTCGATGGCCGGTGACCTGCCGCCGGGTGACAATCCCGCGCTTGGCCTGCGCGGTATCCGGCTGTCGCTGATGCGTGCCACCTCGCTGGAGAACCAGCTGGCCGCGATCCTGCGCGCCGGGGCGCATGGCCCGGTTCGAATCCTGTTGCCCATGATCACGTCGGTCAGCGAGATCGAAGCGGTGCGCAGTCTGCTGGCCAAGGTGGCGCGGCGCCTGAAACGCCGGAAGGTGCGGATCGCCGATCCGCTGCCGCCGCTGGGCGTGATGATCGAGGTGCCGGCGGCGGCACTCTCGGCCGATGCCCTGGCGCGGGCGTGCGATTTCTTCTCCATTGGGACCAACGATCTGACCATGTACACACTGGCCCTGGACCGCACGAACGAGCAGGTGGCGACGCTCTACGATCCGCTGCATCCCGGGGTCCTGCGTCTGATGCAGTTCGCCGTTGCTGCTGCGCTGCGTGCCGGTATCCCGGTCAACGTCTGCGGCGAGATCGCCGGCGATCCACGCTTCTCTCCACTGCTGGTCGGACTCGGCATTCGCGACCTCTCCATGGCTGTGGGCAGCATTCCGCAGGTCAAGCAGCGCATCCGGCGCCTTGATACCGTCAGCGCCTCCGAGCACGCCGACAACGTCATGGCCCAGACCAACCCCCAGCGATCGGCGGAGGTTCTGGATGACTTCGCCTGACAGTGCGGGGGGCGACTGGCTGCAGGACCTGCTGGCCGGAGACCGGCGCGCGCTGGCGCGGGCGATCACGCTGGTGGAGAACGAGGGCGCTTCGGCGACAGAGGTCCTTGCCGCCATCCGGGGGCATCTGGGGCGGGCGATCACCGTCGGTTTCACCGGCCCGCCCGGCGCCGGAAAGTCGACCCTGGTCAACGCCTTCGTGCAGGTACAGCGGGCAAGGGGGCGGACGGTAGGTGTGGTTGCGGTCGATCCGTCGAGCCCGGTGACCGGTGGTGCGATCCTGGGCGACCGGATCCGGATGACGGGCCATTCCGGGGACAGGGGCGTCTTTGTGCGGTCGCTCGCCAGTCGGGGGCACCTGGGGGGACTGTCGCGCTCCGCCGTCCGGGTCATCGACTGCATGGATGCCGCGGGTCTGGATGTTGTCGTGATCGAGACCGTCGGCGCGGGGCAGTCCGAAGTCGAGATCGCCGAGGTCGCCGACATAAAGGTGGTCGTTGCGGCACCGGGCCTGGGGGACGACGTTCAGGCCATCAAGGCCGGTATTCTGGAGATCGCCGATGTTCTGGTCGTCAACAAGGGCGACCACCCGCTGAGTGCCCAGACCGCGCGCTATCTGAAGACGATGGTGGGCATGCAGGCGCGGGAACCGGCAACGGAAGTGCTGCGCACGGTCGCGACCACCGGCAAGGGGGTGGAGGCGCTGGCCGACGTCATCGATCGCCTCGGCCAGCACCGCCGTGCCCAGGCGCCGATGACACGGTCCCGGCGTCTGCTGATCCGTGCCGCGCAGGATCTGCTGCGCCAACGTCTTGCCCAGGCCTCCCCGGAGGAGATCGACGGGCTTGCCCGCGCCCTGCTGGCGGGCGAAAAGACTGTCGAGAGTGCCGCACTGGAACTGGTCCGGCGAATGCTGAAGGAACCGTCATGAGCCTGCTGCGCCCGCTTGTCCGCGATCTGATCCATACCTTGCCGGACTCGAAGATCCGGGAGGTTTCGCTGTTCGGGGAGGGGCGCGAGGGCCTCATTCCCCTCTGGTTCGGTGAGTCGGACGAACAGACCCCCGATTTCATCAAGGATGCGGCCCGCCGTGCGATGGACGAGGGCGCGACCTTCTACGCCCCGAACGCAGGTGTCGCCCCGTTGCGGGCGGAGATCCAGGCCTACATGACCCGGCTGTACAACCGGCCCTTCGACCTGGAGCGGTTCGTGGTCACGGCGTCGGGCATGAATGCGATCATCCTGACGTTCCAGGCGCTGGTGGATCCGGGTGACAATGTGCTGGTGGTGACGCCTGTCTGGCCCAACTGCCGGGAGACAATCGCCATCATGGGCGGGGAAGCGCGTGACGTTGCGCTGCAGGAAACGGACGGGCGCTGGCATCTGGATCTGGACCGCCTGTTCGATGCGGCCGACGACCGGACACGTGCGATCTTCATCAACAGTCCCGGTAATCCGACCGGCTGGATGATGCCGGAGGACCAGCGCGATGCGATCCTGGCCTGGGCGCGGCAGCGCGGCATCTGGATCGTTGCGGACGATGTCTACGCCCGACTGGTCTACGACCGGCCGCATGCGCCAGCCTTCGTGGAGGTGGCGGAGCCTGATGACCGGGTGATTGCGATCAACAGCTTTTCCAAGAGCTGGTCGATGACAGGCTGGCGACTTGGCTGGATCACGGCCCCGGCGTCGCTGCTCACCGATCTGTCGAAGCTGAATGAATACAATATCGCTGGTCCGACAACCTTCGTGCAGCACGCGGGGGCGGTGGCGCTGCGTGACGGCGATGGCTACGTGAATGATCTGGTGGAGCGGCTGCGCCGTCGCCGGGATCTGGTCGCCCAGGGGCTCAGCCAGTTCTCCCGCGTCCGCGTCGCATCCCCGGAAGCGGCCTTCTACGCCTTCTTTTCCGTTGATGGCGTAACGGACAGCCTCGCACTGGCCCGCCGACTGGTGGAGGAAGCCGGTGTCGGACTGGCCCCCGGTATTGCCTTCGGCCAGCAGGGTGAGGGGTATCTGAGGCTCTGCTTTGCGTCATCGGAGCAGGCGCTGTCGACTGCACTTGATCGGATGCGGCCGCTTCTCGACGGCTGAATCGTGGAAATTCCATCCCCCTGAACCTGTCTTCCCGGTATTGTTCACCGATTAGGTCCGGAAATTGCAAGAGCCTGTTAAGTCCCGTCTGCTAGGCAGACGAAGGAAGGCTTATCTATGGGTGTCAGCGCAGCAGAAGGCAGGAAGGGTGGCAAGGATCCGGTGATGGATGCCGTAACCCTGCGCTTCGGTGATGCCGAACTGGAGGGGTGCTTCCGTTCGAGCTGGCGCAGCGCGACACGATCACTGGGGTTCTGGTGGCGCGCCGGATCAACGGCCTATTACATCATCTTCTCTGTCCTGCTTGCCGTGTACGATCACGATTTCAGCCCGTTGCTGAATGGCATCCACCTGTTCGTCTGTCTGCCGATAGCCTTTGCAACGATCTTCGCGCCCTTTGTCTGGCCGCGCCTGGAACGATACTGCAATCCGGCTTTCCTCGGCCTGCTGATACTCGTCTTGCTGGTGGAGTGTCTCCAGTTGCGCGCTGCTGACACGCCGGTCGCCTATCTCTATCTGCTCAATGCGAGCGTCATCATGATCTTCACACAACAGTTTCCGAGCAATCGTCTTACCGGAACGATCCTGCTGTCGTTGCTCTTCGGGCTGATCGCGGCTCTGGCCATCTACACGTTCGGCGGCAGTCCATTCGGTCGGGAGATCCCCATGCTCCCGTTCTGCGGCATCCTGATCGCCTTCACGATCATCGGGATGTTCTCGGCCTACAACAAGGAACTGTTCGTCCGCCGCAACTACCACGCCATCCAGTCGCTGAAGCTGGAGAACGCGCGCTCCGAGAAGCTGGCGAACGATGCAGTTGCCGCGCTCGAGGCAAAGTCCCGCTTCCTCGCCATTGTGGGGCACGAGTTCAGGACTCCGTTGAATGCGATCCTCGGCTTTTCGGAATTGATGCTCTCCGGCGTCATCGGACAGGTGAGACCTGCCAGAGCCGGTGGCTATGTCGAAGGCATCTTTCAGAGCGGCACGCATCTGATGCAGCTGGTGGAAAGTGTGATCGACTACACCCGCTCAGGATCCGGCATGATCCGTATCACGGAGGAAGAGGTGCCGCCGGAGAAGCTGATCAACGATGTTCATGCAGGCATCGAGAGCACGCTCTCGACCCGTCACCAGACCCTGAACAAGATTGTTGCGGACGATGTTCCGGTTCTGCGCATTGATGCAAACCAGATCAGGCAGTGCCTGGCGAACCTGATCTCCAACGCCTCGAAATTCTCGCCGGTCGGCAGTGAGATCACCTGCAAGGCGCTGAAGACGGACGACGGCAGCGTGCAGATCGTCGTCATCGACAGGGGGTGTGGATTCGACGACAGGAAAGCCGAGCTGCTGTTCGACCCGTTCGCCCAGGCGGAAGACGACCTGAACAGGCGCACCGACGGACTTGGCATCGGCCTGCCGCTGACACGGGCCCTGATGCAGGCGCACGATGGGGAAGTCCGGCTCAGCAGCCGACCAGGTGTCGGCACCGAGGCAGCGCTGGTCTTTCCGGCCGCGAGATGCAGGCCGACCACCTCGGACGATGTAACCGAAGTCGCCTGATCCGGCATGCCCCCTTGCCAGTGGGGTCGCGGCAGGCAGAATGGCGGGCATTCAGATCACGCCCGGGGGAGGGGTTTCATGAACCGTCAGGTCATCATCCAGGAATTGCCGAAAGGCGAACTCACCACCGGGCATTTCGCCATTCAGGAGGGGCCGGCGCCGGACGTGGCCGAGGGGCAGGTACTGGTCCGCACCATCCTGATTTCCATCGATGCGGCCAATCGTGCCTGGATGCAGGGCGCCACCTATCGGGAGGCCGTGAAGGCCGGGGACATCATGCATGGCTACATCATCGGGCAGGTGATCCGTTCCGCCGATCCGGCCTTCGCGGAGGGGGATCTGGTCGGCGGGGAGGGACGCTGGGCGGAGCAGGTGCTCTGCAAGGGCAGTCTGCTGGAGAAGTTGCCCGATCATCGCCCGATCTCGCATCTCATCTCCCTGCTCGGCATTGCGGGCAAGACGGCCTATCACGGGCTGGTCAATGTCGGACTGCCCAAGCCGGGGGAGACGGTGGTGGTCTCGGCCGCCGCCGGTTCCGTCGGCATCTTCGTCGGCCAGATCGCCAAGGCGCTGGGCTGCCGCGCGGTAGGTATTGCGGGCGGTGCGGAGAAATGCGCCTGGCTGACCGAGGAACTGGGTTTCGACGCCGCCATCGACTATCGCGGCGGCAACCTGTTCCGGGAACTGCGCGCGGCCTGTCCGGACGGGGTCGATATCTACTTTGACAATGTCGGCGGCGAGATCCTGGAGACCGTGCTGTTCCAGATGAACATGAAGGGCCGCGTGGTCTGTTGCGGTGCCGTCAGCCAGTACAATGCCACAGCGCCCACGGGGCCGCGCAACCTGCCGGGCCTTGTGGTGGTCAAGCGGCTGCGGATGGAAGGCTTCATTGTCATGGACTTTGCCGATCAGGACGCCAGGGCGGTGGCCGACCTGAGCGGCTGGGCCGCCAACGGCCAGATCAAGGTGGTCGAGGACATCGTGGAGGGGCTGGAGAATGCGCCGGAGGCTCTGGTCGGCCTGCTGGCCGGCAGGAACCGGGGCAAGCGCATGGTGCGCGTCGCTGCCGACCCGGCGTGACCCGGATGAACCGGAACCATTGGCAGGACGCCCATGCGGCGGGTGCCCTGCGGGAGCACGTGCGTGACCGCCTGGACGCGTTCGAGCGCCATCCCCCTGAACGTACCCGCCTGAAGGAGGCGGCTGTCACCGTCATCGTGACGGAGAATGACGCCGGTGCCCCGGTCTTCGTCCTGACCCAGCGGGCGTCGAAAATGCGCAACCATGCGGGCCAGTGGGCCTTGCCCGGGGGCCGGATCGATGCGGGGGAGGATGCCGCCACCGCTGCCCGCCGGGAGATCGAGGAGGAGATCGGCATCACCATCGCGGAACACGACCTGTTCGGTCCGCTGGATGCCTATGTCACCCGTTCCGGCTACGCGATCACGCCCTTTGTCGCCTGGGCTGCACCGGGGGCCAGCTTCACCCTCAGCCCGGCGGAGGTCCAGGCGCTGCATCTGGTGCCGCTGACCGATCTGGACCGGCCGGACTCGCCGCAGTTCATCGATATCCCGGAGAGTGACCGCCCCGTGATCCGGCTGCCGATCATGGACCGCCACATCCATGCGCCGACCGCTGCGGTGCTGTACCAGTTCCGCGAAGTCGCCCTGCATGGCCGCGACACCCGCGTTGCGCATCTGGAACAGCCGGTCTTCGCCTGGAAGTAGGTAGGTCTCTGCGGCCGACTGGTTCCCTGAATCGTGTGTGGACCGTTCCACCCCTCTCCCCCTCCCGACCACCCACGGGAGTATCCTGAATGGGTGGTCGGGAGGGGGAGAGGGGTGGAACGGTCAGCCGCCGAATCCGCTGCGGCCAAAGCGGCGTTCGGCGCCAAGATGCTTGCAGGGGCAGGGGCACTCGGCTATCTCGTGCATGGTGCCGGATCGGGGCGTAGCGCAGTCTGGTAGCGCACCGGTTTTGGGAACCGGTGGTCGTTGGTTCGAATCCAATCGCCCCGACCATCCGGCCACCGAGAGCGATCCGTTTGGGGCATTACGCCCAGAACACCATCCACGACCGAAGGGTGATGACATGTCCGCGCGCATCTATCGTCCCGCCAAGAACGCCATGCAGTCCGGCAGGGCCAATACCCGCCGCTGGCGCCTGGAATTCCGGGCCGACGCGGCCAGACATGCCGACCCGCTGATGGGTTGGACCAGCATCGCCGACACCCAGTCCCAGGTCCGGCTGGAGTTCGACACGAAGGAACAGGCTGTCGCCTACGCCGAGAAGCACGGCATCGACGCCCGTGTTTACGAACCCCGCGAACGCAAGCTGAAGCTGCGCGCCTACGCCGACAATTTCGCCTACAACCGGGTGATCTGACAGCGGACTGCGCTTTCCGCCCGGTTTCCGCTATCCTGACCCCCGACGCGCCCTTAGCTCAGCTGGATAGAGCACGAGCCTTCTAAGCTTGGGGTCGCAGGTTCGAGTCCTGCAGGGCGCGCCAATTCTCCGCCGCAGGGCCCTCCCTCATCACATTCTGCCTCGCCGCCGCAGGGCTGCTCCGCGCCAGTGCCATGGCCCCGGCCCGGACGCTTGCTATAGTCGTGCGACAGATGAGCAACCGGGGAGGGAAGCCAGATGACTGCGCCGAAGATGCCGATTTCCAGTGCGCGCGTGGGTGAGGTGCTGGGGGAGTGTGAGACGGAGATGACGCCGCGGCGGTTGCTGGCCTATGCCTCGGGCCTGCTGCTGGGTGACGAGGTCTACCTGGATGACGCGCGGCCAGGCGGTGTCGAGATGATGCCGGCCATGTGCGCGGCGGTGGAATGGCCGCTGTCGGACGGGGCCGCGACTTCCGAATGCCTCGGCATCACGCTGCCGCAGTACCGCAGCGTCGGGGTGCATGCGGAGCAGGACAGTATCTTCCACCGGCCGCCCCGCATGGGGGAGCGGCTGAGGACCACCGGCGTGCTGGAAACCCTGAAGCAGACCCGTGCCGGGATCCTGATGACCTGCCGCTACGACACCGTGGACAGTGACGGTCAGCCGGTCTTCACCAGCTACAACAGCGGCATGTTCCGGGGCTGGCGGCTGGATTGCGATCACGCGGGCACCTCGACACGCGAAGTGCTGCCGTCTGTGGTGCTGGACGGCGAATCCGTTGCCAGCGAGGCAATCGCCGTGCCGCGCTACCTGCCGCATGTCTATTCGGAGGGCGGGCCGATCTGGAACCCGATCCATACGGAGCGGATCGTGGCACTGGCCGCCGACCTGCCTGACATCATCCTGCATGGTACCGCCACCTGGGCGCTGGCCATGGACAGTGTCATCCGCCGCTATGCGGACGGTGATCCGCGACGGCTGAAACGCTTCGCCTGCCGCTTCACCGGCATGGTGATCCCGGGGGAGACCATCACGGTCCGGCACCGGGACCTGGGCGACGGGCGGATCGAGGTGGATACCGTGGACGCGCGCGGCAAGCCGGTCCTGTCCAACGGCATCGCCGAGGTGCGCGCAGGCTGACAGGTCCCCGCCACAGCAGCCTGACAGCAGCCGTGTCCCATCCGTGTCATCATGCCCATGGAATCGGTATGCGGTTCGTGAGGGAGCCTGAGCATGAGCGTTGACCAGATGATCCTGTTCGCCCTGTTCGGCGGCGTCTTCGGGATGCTGCTGTGGGGGCGGTTCCGTTATGATCTGGTGGCATTCTCGGCACTGATGATCGCGGTGGTGCTGGGGGCTGTTCCGGCGGGGGAAGCCTTCGCGGGGTTCGGTCATCCGGCGACGCTGGTGGTGGCACTGGTGCTGATCGTTTCCGCCGGGCTGGTGAGGTCCGGTGCAGTCTTCCTGATCACCCGCACCCTGGTCGATCCCGAACGGGGCCTGGGCGCGCATATTGCCTTCATGGGCGGTATCGGCGGCGTGCTCTCCGCCTTCATGAACAATGTGGCCGCGCTTGCGCTGCTGATGCCGGTGGATATCCAGACGGCGCGAAAGGCGGCGCGGCAGGTGCGGCTGTCCCTGATGCCGCTGTCGTTCTGCACCATCCTGGGCGGCATGGTCACCCTGATCGGGACACCGCCGAACATCGTCATCGCCACGATCCGGAAGGATCAGCTGGGCGAGGGATACAGCATGTTCGACTTTGCCCCGGTCGGTGGCGTCACGGCCCTGGTCGGGCTGCTGTTCGTGGCGCTGGTCGGCTGGCGCTTCATCCCGAAGAAGACGGGCGAGGGGGCGCTGTCGGACGCGCGCCTCAGCGAGAAGGACTATATCGCTGAACTCTCGGTGCCCGAGAAATCGGACCTGATCGGCAAGCGCCTGTTCGAACTCTACGCCACGGCAGACAAGAACGATGTGGCGGTTCTGGGCCTGATCCGCAACGGCAGACGTCGCTATGGCACGCAGCGGGACACGGCGCTGGAGGCCGGGGATGCCATCGTGCTGGAGGCCCAGCCGGAATCACTCGACGAGTTTCGCGCGACCCTGTCGCTGGATTTCACCGATGGCTCGGACAAGGACCATCTGAGTGCGGCGGGCGAGGGGCTGGTGGTGATCGAGGTCGTTGTGCCGGAGGGGGCGCGTTTTGCCGGACAGACCGCACAGGGGCTGGGTCTGGCCTGGCGGCACAACACGGTGCTGCTGGGGCTCTCGCGGGAGGGGCGCCGGGTGGAGAAGGAAATCCGCCAGACGATGGTGCGCCCCGGCGACATCCTGCTGCTGCTGACGCCGGAGGGGGAGCGCGACAATGTCGTCGAATGGCTGGGGGTGCTGCCCCTGGCTGACAGGGGGCTGGCGGTCACGGACTCCGACAAGGTCTGGCTCGCGATCTCGGTCTTCGGTGCGGCGGTGGCCGCCGCCTCGGTTGGCCTGATCTATCTGCCGGTGGCGCTGGGCATTGTCGTGGTGATCTATCTGCTGACCGGCATCCTCTCGCTTTCCAACCTGTATGACCATGTCGAATGGCCGGTGGTCGTCCTGCTTGGCTCGATGATCCCGCTGGGGGCGGCGCTCGACAGCGCCGGGGGCACGGCGCTGATCGCGAATGGACTGGTCGGGCTGACCGCGGGCTGGCCCGCCTGGGCGGTGCTGACGGTGCTGATGGTGGTGACCATGACGCTGTCGGATGTGCTGAACAACACCGCGACAGCAATCGTGGCGGCCCCGGTCGGCATCCAGATGGCCGAATCCCTGGGCGTCAGCCCGGACCCGTTCCTGATGGCTGTCGCCGTCGCCGCCTCCTGCGCTTTCCTGACGCCCATCGGACACAAGAACAACACGCTGATCCTCGGCCCCGGCGGCTATGCCTTCGGCGATTACTGGCGCATGGGCCTGCCGCTGGAGATCATCGTCGTCGCCGTCTCGATCCCGATGATCCTGCTGGTCTGGCCGATGTAGGTTCGCCGGTCAGACCGACTGCGGCCCCCGGATCAGTCCGCCGGGCATTGCGCCCGTTTCCTGCCCGTTTTCCATGATCGGGACGCCGGACTTGATGGTCATCTGATAGCCGGTGGCCCGCTGGATCAGACGCCGCGCGCCTGTCGGCAGGTCGTAGGCCATGCGTGGCGCATCGATGCCCAGGCGGTCGAAGTCGATCAGGTTGATGTCGGCCAGGTATCCGGGGGCGATGACGCCCCGGTCATTCAGGCCGTGCAGGGATGCGGTGCTCTGTGTCTGGCGATGCACCAGCCATTCCAGCGGCATCAGCCCGCCCTTCTTCCGGTCGCGGCCCCAGTAGGCCATGTTGAAGGTCGGCAGACTGACATCGCAGATCACGCCGCAATGGGCGCCGCCGTCAGAGCCGCTGAAATGCGTGTGCGGTGCGGTCAGCATCTCCCGCACAGGTGCGAAGTCATAGTCGGAATAGTTCAGCAGGGGGAAGTAGATCAGGCCCCTGCCATCGAACTCCATCAGGGTGTCATAGGCGATGTCTTCCGGTCGGCGCCCCTCCGTTCGTGCCCGCTCGGCGAAGCATTCCGACCGGTCGGGTTCGTAGTTCGGGGGATCGCCCAGCCGGAACATCTTGTGCCAGCCCTTCAGGAAGAACTCCGCCATCTCGCCGCCCTTGCCACCGGACTCCTCGGTGATGATGGCTTCCCGGACCGCCGGGTCCTTCATCCGGGCGATCCGTTCCTCCCGCGAGAGGCCCAGCAGGGCACGGAAGCTGGGCTTGCCCTGGAAGGGATGCAGTGATCCCTCGAGGCACAGCAACAGGCCTGCCGTGCGACCGGAGACCTGGGCATAGACCTGTCCGCCCTCAGCATTGGCGCGTCCGATCTCCTGCAGCAGTTCGCGATACTTGCGCGGTGCGTCGTCATTCTGGAACAGCAGCAGGCTGACAGGCACGCCATAGCGGATGGAGAGATCACGGATCCAGTCGAGTTCCGGCTTGCCGGCCTTCAGCGTCAGGTCGGTGGCCATCTCCAGCACCCCGTGTCCCGCACGCTGCATCCCTGCCGCCAGGCCGAACATCTCCGCCGCGCCGGCATAGGTGCCGGGGACATATTCACCTTCCCGCGTCTTGTGGAAGATGGTGCGCGATGTGGAAAAGCCGAGCGCCCCGGCCTCCAGCCCCTCCTGCACGATATCGGCCATCTTGCGGATATCGTCTTCACCGGCCGTTTCCTCGTCAATGCAGCGGTCGCCCATGACGAAGGCCCGGACGGCGCAATGCGGCACCTGTGTGCCGATGTCGATGGCCCGCGGCTTCGCCTCCAGCGCGTCGAGATAACCGGGGAAGCTCTGCCATGACCAGTCGATGCCATCCGACAGGGCCGCGCCCGGAATATCCTCCACCGATTCCATCAGACTGATCAGCCAGTCCTCCTGATTCGGATGCACGGGCGCGAATCCGACGCCGCAATTGCCCATGACGACGGAGGTGCAGCCATGCCAGGACGAGGGCGTCAGATAGGGGTCCCAGAGCGCCTGACCGTCATAGTGGGTATGGATGTCGACCCAGCCCGGCGCGACCATCAGGCCGTCGGCATCGATCTCCCGCCGGGCGCGACCGTCAACCTTGCCGACGCCGACGATGCGGTCGCCGTCGATGGCCACATCGCCGGTGAATGAACTGCCACCGGTGCCATCGAATATGTTGCCGCCGCGAATGATGATGTCGTGCATGGCGCTGCCTCCCCGCAAAGCCGATTGCCGCCCGTTCGGTGACAGAAATGGGTGTCACGTGACGGGAAGCGGTCTGACGGGTGCATTCTGCCGTCTTTCCGGCATCGGCCACAAGGCAGGTCTGCCTGTGTGCTTCACCGGCGGGACACAGGGGCACACGACAGTACCCTGACGGCATAACACTTGTGTTGCGCTGCACAATGGCTACAACGCTGGCTTGATCTGATTGTCGCCGGGCATGAACCCGGCCGTCGATGTCCGGGGTGGTCGGTGACTGACTGCGTATCGGACCCTGGAACACCTGCACCGAAAGTATCACGTTGGCTCATTTTGACGGTGTCGTGCCGCCGCTTGCAGAAGCGCTGGCACGCAAGAACTACGAAACTCTGACCCCGGTTCAGCAGAATGTGCTGGACCCGGAACTGGCGAACTCCGACCTGCTGGTCTCGGCCCAGACCGGCTCGGGCAAGACGGTTGCCTTCGGCATCGCGCTGGCGCCGACCCTGCTGGCGGGGGAGGACCGGTTTTCCCGTGCCGAGAGGCCGCTGGCGCTGGTGGTGGCCCCGACGCGCGAACTGGCCTTGCAGGTGAAACGCGAACTGCAGTGGCTCTATGAGCTGACCGGCGCGTCCTTCGCGTCCTGCGTCGGCGGCATGGACATGCGGACGGAGCGGCAGGCGCTGTCGCGCGGGGCACATATCGTTGTCGGCACGCCGGGTCGGCTGCGCGATCATATCGAGCGTGGATCGCTGGACATGACCGGCATGCGGGCCGTCGTGCTCGACGAGGCCGACGAGATGCTCGACCTCGGGTTCCGGGAGGATCTGGAGTTCATCCTGGGGGCCGCGCCGGACGACCGCCGGACCCTGATGTTCTCTGCCACCGTGCCGAAGATGATTGTCAGTCTGGCCAAGCGGTTCCAGCGCGATGCGGTCCGCTTGGCGACGACCGCCGAGCAGCGCCAGCACGTCGATATCGAATACCGGGCCATGAAGGTCGCGCCGAGTGACCGCGAGAACGCGATCATCAATGTGCTGCGCTACTTCGAGGCAAAGAGCGCCATTGTCTTCTGCGCGACGCGGGAAAGCGTCAACCGCATGACCAGCCGTTTCACCAACCGGGGCTTCTCGGTCGTTGCGCTGTCCGGTGAACTGAGCCAGGGGCAGCGCACCCACGCGCTGCAGGCCATGCGTGACGGGCGGGCGCGGGTCTGCATCGCCACGGACGTGGCGGCCCGCGGACTGGACCTGCCGGACCTGGAACTGGTGATCCACGCCGACCTGCCGCAGAACAGCCAGGCGCTGCTGCACCGCAGTGGCCGCACGGGCCGCGCGGGGCGGAAGGGTGTCAGCGTCCTGATCGTTCCCTTCAATCAGCGCTTCAAGGCGGAGCGGCTGCTGCAGGGCGCGCGCATCGAAGCCAACTGGGGCAACCCGCCCTCGGTGGCGGAGATCACCGAGCGTGACGACCAGCGCCTGCTGCAGGACGAGACGCTGACGGAACCGGTGGCCGAAGCCGAGCAGGCATTCGTGGATCAGATCCTGGCGCAGCATTCCGCCGAACAGGTCGCCGCCGCCTTTGTCCGTCTTTACCGCTCCGGCCAGTCCGCGCCGGAGGAACTGCAGGATGATTCCCGGCCCGAGCGCGGGGAGAAGCGTGATCGCAAATCCCGGGAGAAGGCCGACTTCACTGACGGTACCTGGTTCTCGCTCTCCGTGGGGCGCAAGCAGAATGCGGAGCCGCGCTGGCTGCTGCCCATGCTCTACCGCACCGGCAATATTGCGCAGGGCGATGTCGGGGCGATCCGCATTCACGGTGGCGAGACCCATGTGCAGATCGCACCGGGCAGTGTCGACAGCTTCACCGCTGCCATCGGTCCGAACCGGACCATCGACAAGAACATCAACGTGACCCGCCTGGAAGGCACACCTGAAGCGCCGGACGAACAGTCCGACCGTACGCCCGAGCGGAAGCGCCCCTATGCGGGGAAGAACGCATCGCGCCGGGACTCTGGTGATGACGGTGACGATGATCGCGAGGGGCCGACGCCCGAAGCGACGGAGGAGTTGCGGGAGGAACGGCCTGACCGCGCGCCCGACCGGAAGCGTCCCTATGCGGGCAAGGGCAAGCCCCGCAAGTCGTTCGAGGTTCGCGGGGAGGGGCGCCTGGAAAGTGGATCGCCGGATGGCGCCGACAGGCCCCGCGCGAAGAAGTCCTACAAGCCCCGTTCCCCCAGGGCCGACAGCCCGGACAGGCCAGCGCCCGACGGTGCGGCCCAGACACGTCCGACAGGCAAGAAACCGTTCAGGTCCCGTGCCGCCGGGCCAGATGGACCGGGTGACAAGCCCCGCAAGGTGAAGAAGCACCGGAAGGGCAGCCCCCCACCAGCCGGTGCGCGCAAGCGCAAGGGGGCGGAGTAGGGCAGGCGCCACTGCCGCTCCGCTCCGGGTTTGACAAAATTCGGCGTCGGCAACAGCATGACGCTTCGGCGTGGGCAGGGTTTCCGCGCCTGAACACATGGGATCAGCAATGTACCTGTCGAACACGGCAGGGGTGGGAGCAAGGCGCCCGGGCCGGTAACGGAACCCGACAGGAAACTCCCATGCGCCTCCGTCATCAGCCGGGGGCGCTTTTTCTTGTCCGCAGCGGGCCGCAACGGCAATGCGGGAAGAGGGTTGAATGATGCGAGACACACAGCGCACGCCACCAGGCCTGCTGACCCTGATCCTGCTCAGCAGCCTGTCGATCGTATCCCTGAACCTGTTTCTGCCCTCACTGCCGAACATGGCGCGGGATCTCGACACCGACTATGCGACTGTCAGCCTGGCCATCGCGGGCTATTCGGCGGTGGCGGCGGTGCTGTTGCTGATCGTCGGCCCGGCCTCCGACCGCTACGGTCGGCGTCCGGTCATTCTGGGTGGACTGGCGATCTTCTGCGTCGCGTCGCTCGGCTGTCTGCTGGCGACCGATATCGTGACCTTCCTGTGCTTCCGGATGCTGCAGGCGGCCATCATCGCCGGGTTCGCGGTCTCCCGTGCCGCGATCAGTGATACCGCCGCCGCGGGCAAGGCCGCCAGCCTGATGGGCTATCTCGCCATGGCCTGGGCCATCGCGCCGATGCTGGGCCCGGTGGTCGGTGGCGTACTGGATGAACTCTTCGGCTGGCGCGCCAGTTTCCTGGCGTTCCTGACCCTCGGCTGCGCCCTGTTCGTGCTTTGCTGGTTCGATGTGGGGGAGACCAACACCAGCCGCTCAACGTCGATGATGAACCAGATCCGGGCCTACCCGGAACTGCTCCGCTCCGGGCGGTTCTGGGGCTATTCGCTCTGCATCGCCTTCTCCACAGGTGCCTTCTACGCCTTCCTTGGGGGCGCACCGCTGGTCGCTGTCGCGGTCTTCGAGATCTCTCCCGCAAGGCTCGGGTTCTATATCGGCAGCATCACGGCGGGCTTCATGTTCGGCAGCTTCCTCGCCGGCCGGTTCTCCGCCCGCTACGAACTGACGACCGTGATGATCACCGGTCGCCTCATCGCCTGCGGCGGGCTTTCAGTCGGGCTGCTGCTTGTGGCCTCGGGGCAGGTGTATCAGCTCATCCTGTTCGGGGCCTGCGCCTGTGTCGGTATCGGCAACGGGATCACCATGCCCAGCGCCAACGCCGGTTGCATGGCCGTGCGTCCGGGACTGGCCGGCAGCGCCTCCGGTGTTTCCGCCGCCCTGACCAACGCCGGCGGCGGCGCACTGGCCGCGTTCACCGGCACTGTATTGAGCGCGGAGAACGCGGCCTGGGGCCTGATCACCATCATGCTGGCCGCATCGGCCCTGGGCCTTGCCGCTGCCGTCTACGTCCGCAGGGCAGAGCGGGTCAGTGCACCTTCATCCTTTCCCGGGGCAGTCTAGTTGTCGGCGACGAAGGTCTGGCGCTGGTCGCCCAGCCCTTCGATTCCCAGGGTCACCACGTCACCGGGCTTCAGATAGACCTGCGGATTCTGGCCCATGCCGACACCTGGCGGCGTGCCGGTGGAAATCACGTCGCCCGGGTGCAGGGTCATGAACCGGCTAAGGTATGACACAAGGTGTGCCACGCCATAGACCATGGTGGCGGTGGAACCGTCCTGATAGCGCTTGCCATTGACCTCCAGCCACATCGACAGGTTCTGCGGGTCAGGCACCTCGTCGCGCGTGGCCAGCCAGGGACCGATGGGGCCGAAGGTGTCGCAGGACTTGCCCTTGGTCCACTGGCCCTCGTGCTCGATCTGGAACTCGCGCTCCGACACGTCGTTGGTGACGCAATATCCGGCGACATGGTCCAGCGCATCCGCCTCCGACACGTATTTCGCGGATTTGCCGATGACGACGCCCAGTTCGACCTCCCAGTCGGTCTTCACCGAACCGCGCGGGATGATGATGTCGTCGTTCGGGCCGACAATGGTGGAGCTTGCCTTCATGAAGATCACGGGCTCGCTCGGCACGGGATTGCCGGTCTCCGCCGCATGGTCGGAATAGTTCAGGCCGATGCAGATGAACTTGCCCGTGCCCGTGACGCAGGGACCCAGGCGCGGGTTGCCGTTCACGACTGGCAGGCTGCTGACATCGACACCGTCCAGGACCGAAAGGTCGGCCAGCAGGGCAGGATTGATGTCCGCTACATGCGCCGAGAGGTCACGCAACTGCCCCTCGCTGTCGAAGACGCCGGGTTTCTCGGCGCCCGGCTGTCCGTATCGTGTCAGTTTCATGGTTCTTCCCCCTCAGGATTGTTCTTGTTTTCGCGTGTTCAGACAGGCTCCGCCAGGAAGACCGGGATCAGGCGCGGTGCCTTCCTGCGATAATCCTCGTAGCGGTCGAAGGCGGCAACGGCAGCTTCCCACAGCCGGTCCCGTTCCGGCCCGTCCGGCACTTCCCGGACACGCATCGGCCAGACTTCTGTCGCGTCGCGAATCTCGACATCCGGATTGGCACGCAGGTTGTGGACCCATACCGGATCCTTCTCCGCCCCGCCCTTGGAACCGACCAGCACGTAGTTGTTCCCTACCTTGACCCGCATCAGGGGGATCTTGCGGATACCACCTGTCTTGTTGCCCATGTGGGTCACCAGAATGCAGGGCAGGCCGGTATCCATCAGCGTCGTACCCCTGGTGCCGCCGCTGCTCTCGTAGAGTTCGACCTGCTCGCGCACCCAGTCGGCGGCGGGCGGAAGATATTCAGCCATGGTGTACTCCCCTGAAAATGCCTGTTGCGGTCGGACCGCAGCGACTATCGTGCAACAAATTCGCGGGCTTGGGGAGGAATCAACAGTTGAAGCAGCGTATTCTTGGGCAGAACGGACCGAAGGTCAGTGTCGTCGGCTATGGTGCCATGTCGTTCACCGATTTCTACGGCAAGGCGACCGACGAGGGATCGATGCAGGTTCTGGACGCCTGTCTGGAGTTCGGCATCGACCATGTGGACACCTCCAACGTCTACGGCATGGGGCGGTCGGAGACGGTCATCGGCGAATGGCTGAAGCGCCGGGGCGGCGAATGTCCGTTCACCATCGCCACCAAGGGCGGCATCACCCGCAGCCCCGACCGCCGCTTCAACAATGACCCGGAGCACCTGACGGAACAGCTGGAGGGCAGTCTGAAACGGCTGGGTGTCGAGGCGGTCGATCTCTACTACGTGCATCGCCGTGACAAGGCGCACGAGATCGAGGCAGTGACGGAGACCCTCGCGGGGCTGGTCAAGGCGGGCAAGTGCAAGGCCATCGGATATTCCGAGATTGCACCCGGTTCCCTGCGACGGGCGCAGGCGGTGCACCCGATTGCGGCCGTGCAGTCCGAATATTCGCTCTCGACCCGGTCGCCGGAGCTGGGACTGGTGCAGACCTGCGCCGAGTTCGGCACCACCCTGGTCGCCTTCTCGCCCGTGGGGCGGGCCTTGCTGACCGACACGCCACATGATCAGGCATCGGTACAGGACATTGCCTTCATGAAGGACAACCCGCGCTTCGTGGAGCCGAACCTGAGCGCGAATCTGGCAAAGAATGCGGAGTTCCGCGCGCTGGCCGCCGACATGGGCGTGGCTGCGGCGACACTGGCGATCGCCTGGCTGGTGCATCAGGGGGATCACATCGTGCCGATCCCCGGTACGCGTTCCATCGATCATCTGCGCGAAGTGGCGGCGGGTGGCAGTCTGGACCTGAGCGCGGAAGATCTGAAGCGCATAGAGGAGGTTCTGCCGGTCGGCTGGTGCCACGGCGACCGCTACACCGCGACCCAGTGGGAAGGGCCGGAGCGGTACTGCTGAAACAGAAATTCAGAGGTGAATTTCAGGGGGTGTCGGGAAATGGTCGGAGCGGCGGGATTTGAACCCACGACCCCCACACCCCCAGTATGGTGCGCTACCAGGCTGCGCTACGCTCCGACGCGGCGGACCATAGTCGTTCCGGCTGCCGTGATCAATCGCCAGTCGTCAGCGCAAGCAGACTTTTCCGAAGTTCGATCAGTTCGCCCCGCGCATCCTCGATGGCGCGTCGCTGCAATACGCTCAGGCTGTCGACAACAGGGGCCTTCTTTGCGGCTGAACCCTGGTCGCGAAACATCTGCTGCACGCCCTTGATCGTGTACTTCTCCTCGTAGAGCAGATGCCGGATCCGCTGCAGCAGGGCCACATCCTCGGGCCGGTAGTAGCGTCGGCCACCGCCGCGCTTCAGCGGCTTTATCTCGGGGAACTTGCTCTCCCAGAACCGCAGGACGTGCTGCTGCACATCCAGTTCGGTCGCTACTTCGCTGATGGTACGGAACGCTTCTGGTGACTTCGCCAAGGCTGGTATCCGGTAGAAGAAGTTGCAGGGGCAGGGCGTCTCGATCGGCCCATGTCAGGCCAACCGCATCTCAGGTCCTGGCAGGTCTGCCCAGCAGGCCCTGGTTGATCTCGTCCTTCAGGACATGACTGGCCCGGAAGACCAGCACCCGTCGGGGTTCGATCGGGACTTCCTCACCGGTCTTGGGGTTCCGCCCGATGCGGCCACCTTTCTCGCGGACCTGAAAACTTCCAAAGGAAGAAATCTTTACGGTTTCGCCACTTGCGAGGTGATCTGCAATCTCCATCAGAACTGCATCGACCAGTTCCGAAGACTCGTTACGCGACAGACCGACTTCCCTGTACACAGCTTCACTGAGATGCGCACGGGTCACTGTCGAACCGCTCATAATCGTCGCTCCCCACTGCCACGCCTGTTCGGACTGCCATTCGGCATTGTTTTGTTGTTACGGCACATTACGCGCGAAATCCAATCCGGAGTCAAAGCAGTTCGGCGCAATTGTGTCAGTCGTTACCAGCGAACCAGCGCCGAACCCCAGGTGAAGCCACCACCCATCGCCTCCAGCAGCAGCAACTGACCGCGCTGGATCCTACCGTCACGCACGGCCTCGGTCAGCGCCAGGGGAACTGACGCGGCAGAGGTATTGCCGTGGCGATCAACGGTGACCACAACCTTCGACGGATCGAGTTTCAGCTTGCGTGCCGTCCCGTCCAGAATGCGCTTGTTCGCCTGGTGCGGAATGACCCAGTCGATGTCCTCCGCCTGCAGTCCCGTGGCATCCAGCGCCTCGCTGATCACGGCGGACAGGTTCACGACCGCATGGCGGAAGACTTCCTTGCCCGACATGCGCAGATGCCCGACCGTCTGGGTGCTGGACGGGCCACCATCAACATACAGAAGGTCGTGATGGCAGCCATCGGCATGCAGGTGACTTGTCAGGATGCCCCGGTCGGCATTGGTGCCGTCGCCTTCCATCGCCTCCAGCACGATTGCACCGGCCCCGTCGCCGAACAGGACGCAGGTTGTGCGGTCTTCCCAGTCGAGGATGCGAGAGAAGGTCTCGGCACCGATCACCAGCGCGCGGCGGAACTGCCCCGCCTTCAGGAAATTGTCGGCAGTGGCGAGTGCATAGACGAAACCGCTGCATACGGCCTGGATGTCGAAGGCGGCACCGTGGCGAATGCCCAGACGGGACTGGACCACGGTTGCGGTGGCAGGAAAGGTGCTGTCCGGGGTGGCCGTGGCGAGAACGATAAGATCAATGTCATCGGGCTGCAGACCCGCGTGATCCAGCGCATCGCGGGCCGCTGCCACCGCCAGATCGCCGGTGGTCTCCCCCTCCGCCGCGATATGGCGCTGGCGGATACCACTGCGGGCGACAATCCACTCATCGGACGTGTCCACCATGCCGGCCAGTTCGGCATTGGTCATGACCCGTTCAGGCAGATAGCTGCCGCTTCCGATGATCACGGAACGTATCATGCGTTGCCCGCTTTCTGCATTTCCCCACCCAGAAGGTCGATAGTCTGGCAGTCCTGAGCGATTCGTTCGATCATTCCGTCCTGAACCATGTCGGCGGCGATGCGGATGGCACTGGCGACACCGGTGGCATTGGCACTGCCGTGGCTCTTCACCACGACCCCGTTCAGCCCCAGGAAGACGCCGCCATTGTAGCCGTTGGGGTCGAGCCGGTTCTGCAGCCGCCTGAAGGCGCCACGGGCGATCAGAAAGCCCAGCTGGGCGATCCAGGAGGCGTTGATGGCCTGGCGCATCGTGTAGGTGACCAGCCGCGCCGCCCCCTCGTGGCTCTTGAGTGCGACATTGCCGCTGAAGCCGTCAGTGATGACCACATCGACCACGCCGCGCGTGATGTCGTGGCCTTCGACAAAGCCGTGATAGTGGAAACCGGCATCCTTGATGTTGCGCAGCCGCTCCGCAGCGGCGCGAACGATCTCGTTGCCCTTCAGTTCTTCCTCGCCAATGTTCAGCAGACCGACCGTCGGATGCACCCGACCCAGCACCGCGCGACAGAACGTGGCCCCCATCAGGGCGAACTGGACCAGATTGTCTTCATCGCAGACGACATTGGCGCCGAGGTCGAGCATGACGCTCTCCCCGCACTCGGTCGGCATGAAGCCGGCGATTGCCGGACGGTCGATACCGGCCTGGGGCCGCAGGGAGAACAGTGCCATGGCCATCAGGGCACCGGTATTGCCACCGGAAACCACACCATCGGCGTCACCGTCGCGGACGGCGTCGATGGCCATGCGCATGCTGGTGTCGCCGCCACGTCGCAGCGCCTGGCTCGGCTTCTCGTTCGAGCCAACGGTGCGTGGCGCGTGACGGATCTCGACACAGTCCGCCAGGTCACCACGCACAAGCGGTCTCAGCTTCGCTTCGTCACCGAAGAGAAGGAAACGTATGCCAGGATACTGAAGGCGGACATGAGTGATCCCGTCGACAACCGCGCCAGGGGCGTGGTCACCGCCCATGGCATCCAGTGATAGTGTCAGGGGACGGCTCATGCTGCGTGTGCCTGTTCAGGCGACGGGGCTCAGATGGCCTCGTCAGCCTCGAACACCTCACGCTCCTTGTAGTGGCCACAGGCTGCGCAGACATGATGCGGCAGCTTCATCTCACCGCAGTTGGCGCACTCGTGCGAACCGGTCGCGACCAGGGAATCGTGGGCGCGCCTCTGGTTACGGCGGGACCGCGTTACTTTCTTCTTGGGGACAGCCATTTCTACTCCTTAAAACCCTTCCGCCCGTGCGGCAGGGTCATGTCTCATCTCGCTTCAGTCGTGCCAGCGCCGCAAAGGGGCCGGTTGCTTCGTGCTTTCCGTCCGTCGCGGACGGCGGCAGGACAGCGTCTGCTTTCCTCGGAAACGGATCAAGCGACAATGCCAGATGCTCGGCAACCGCGGCGCCGAGATCCAGCCGATCCCCGTCCAGAGGTTCCGGCGGATCATCGTCGTCGGCGATATCGACTACACGATGTGTCTCATCCAGAACAGCCCGTGGCGTGTAATGCAACGTGATCGTCTCGTCAACATCGCCCGGTACCGGTTCCAGGGTCACGACGCATTGCTGCACCACTTGTGCACGCAGGTGAAACCGCAGGGTGACACCTTCATCAGCCGGCCAGATCGTCGCCTGCGCGCTGACGGCGGGCAGATCAAGCAGGTCGAAGGCCTCCGCCAGTGTTGCGCGGGCGGATTCGTCGAGCGTCAGCGTCACTTCCAGGCCCTTCTGGTCGATATCGGACAGGTCGACCCAGTGACTGAACAAGGGCGGGATTTCCGCGACCGAATCCGTCGTGTCCCTGTGTTTCATCATCAGACCTCCCTGTCCGGCATCAGGAACGTGAAACGCTCGGCCGCCATGTCCGCGAAGGGCAGTGCTGAAAGCATGTCCCAGTTGGCCATGACATAGGCCGCGAGCGCCGGCAGGGTGGCGTCGTCATCGGGGTCCGCGCGATAGACGTTCCTGTGCAGCGCCTGCTGCAGGGCCATGGCGTCGCCTGCGTCCAGCGCCGCATCATAGGCTGTCGCGCGCCCGTAGTAGGCGTGCGACATCTTCTTGACCCTGTGCCCGATGCCGATGTCCCCGACGCCGGAGAGGCGCAGCCCCTGGTCCAGATCCTTCAGCATCACGTCGAACAGGTACTGCGCCAGCCGCGGGGCAGGCCGGGCCTCCTTGTTCGCGCGGCGGATCAGCAGATGGACGTGCAGCACCAGCAGGTCGAAGCGCCCGTCAAACGTGTCGTCGACGTTCCAGTCGGTGTAGAAGAAGGGCAGCCGTGCCTGTTCACCCGCCATGCTGTAGAGCGAGTGGGCGGTCTTTCGCATCGGGTCGGGCTTGATCAGATCGAACAGGGACATGATATCTGGGGTCTTCCGCAGCAGACTTCAGGGTTCCGCAGTTGACTCGGACGGTGCGGTTCGGGCAATCGGAAAGCAACAGCTAGGTCCGCGAGGGCCCGGCGTCAATGGCCGGACGGTCAGGGTGGATCGGAACGACATGTTTGGACGCAGGAATTTCATGGTTCTGGCCGTTGTTGCGGGCCTGCTCGCGGCCTGTACACCCGACACGCATGTCGAGGGCTATCACCTCGACCGGGAACGCATCGATCGCATCCAGCCCGGCATCACGACACAGCAACAGGTGGGCGACATTCTCGGCAGCCCGTCCAGCGTGGCGACGTTCCGGGAGAATGCGGATACCTGGTACTACATCTCGAAACAGATAGAGAGCATCACCGAACTGGATGCGGAGGTGGTGGGCCAGCAGGTCGTCGCCGTCGACTTCGACGAGGTGGGGCGTGTCGAGAAGATCAGGGAATATGACCTGAAGGACGCCAAGGATATCCGGGTCGCGTCACGGACAACGCCGACACAGGGTGAGAAGCTGGGCTTCTTCGAGCAACTGTTCGGCAACGGGCTGCTGGGCGTCGGTCAGCAGTAGAGGCCCTCAGGGCGGATCGCTGTCGGTTCCGGCACTGTCCGGCCGCTCGGCACGGTCCAGGACAGTCAGCATCTCGTCCAGGACACGCTCATCGGTCGCCGCGATCTCTGCCGCCAGGCGATTGGCCAGCAGTGTCGCCTTCGCGCTGAGACCGGCGGTATCTATCACGACGCGCGGGTGGGACATGCGGGCAAGCTCGCGCAGGTCGTCCGCGTCCTCCCAGATCAGATTGAAATAGTCGATGATCTGCTGCACCAGCGACCAGCTCGGGCGACTGCGGTGACCATGCTCCAGCGCCGAGAGATAGGCAGGCGTGAGCTGAAGGTCCGCCGCCATGCGGCTGAGTGTCAGTCCCTGACGCTCGCGCAGCGCCCTGACACGCGTGCCGAAGGGCGTCATCCGCTGTCATCCCGCCTGTCATCCCGACGCCGTCGCAGCAGGACATAAAGTGCGCCGCTGCCGCCGTCGCGCGGCACGGCCGGTGCCGTTGACAGGACCAGGGGGGCGAGGTCGCCGGCCGCAAGCCAACCCGGCACTTCACGTTTCAGACGACCGGGTGGCTCAGGATTGAAGTAGGGACTGTCGCTTTCCGTCCGGCCCCTGTTGCCCTTGCCGGTGATGACCAGCAGGCACCGCAGCCCAGCGGCATGACAGGCCCGCACCCGCTGGCGCAGGGCCGCATGAGCCTGTTCGCGGTTGAGGCCATGCAGGTCCAGCCTCGCGTCGATCTGGAAGGTGCCCTTGCGCAGCCGCTCCGCGGTTCGCCGATCCAGTCCCGCAACGCGTCCACGGGCGGCAGGTGACGGCTGTTCGGTGGGGGTCATCGGTCGTGGTGTGGCTGGCTGTACGGGCGCTGGTGTAGCAGCGGGAGGTGTCGTCGACTTCTTCCGGCTGCTGCCCCTGGATGCGACGGGTTTCGCGGTCTCCGTGCCTGCTGGAGGCTGAGCGGCCTCCGCGCGACGCCGCTCCAGATCCTTCAGCCGTTCCATGGTCGAGGGCAGGGGAGTCACGGTCTGCGCCACCCGTTGCCACAGGTCGGTGTCATCCCTGTCGCCGGTCTTGCCCTTCGGTCTGCGGGGCACGCGGGCCATGTCCTCAGTCCTCGCCGGCGGCATCCCGTCCGACACCGTCAGCCATGTCATCCACCATCACGACATGCAGGCGACGCGGGCCATGCGCGCCCATGACAATCTTCTGCTCCACGTCGCCGGTGCGGGATGGCCCGGAAACGAGATTGAGCGTGCGCGGCAGCACCCCGGCACCGAACCGCTCCCGTGCCATGCCGAAGGCGTCCTCCATGGCGCGCACGACCTGGCTGCGGCGCATGACGACGATATGGTTGTCGGGGACGAAGTTGAGGGTCGGCGGAGTCTCCGGACTGGAGGCGAAAACCAGCGTTCCGGTCTCCGCGATGCCGGCGAAAGCGGGCGTTACGCCTGTCTGGTCGGTAATCTCCGCGGCACCTGAGGAAACCTCCAGCAGCGGTGCGCTGTCCCAGGGCAGATCCGTCACATCGGGCGACGGCGACAGCTTCAGCCTGCCAGGCAGGTTCAGGCCCTTCAGGTAATCGGCAACCGCCTGCGGGACCGCTTCAGGGGCCGCAATCTCGTCAACGGTGATCGCCAGTTCGCGGCACTTCGCCAGGAACAGGGCATAGCGTTCCGGCTCGGGCCGGTCTGCGCGTGCGGGAATGAGATTGGCTTTCGGATCGGCGATCCGTGCCGCCAATTCCTCCGGTGATCTGCGCAGGGGGTTGCCCTGATTGGCCGCGCTGATCTTCGCCAGCAGAGCGTCCTTGCCTGACATGGTGCATCCCCTTCAGCAGATGATCGACATGATCATGTCCCAATGCTCTATCGGTAAAGTCGGGGGGCATGCAAGCATCCCCGGTCACCGGGCGTCCTTGCATGCTGCCGGGCAGGGGACGTCAGGTGCGCGGACCGGCACTGCGTCCGGCCCGCCAGTGTTCCATGGCCGCGTTCAGTTCCGCCTCGTTGATCGGCTTGGCCAGATAGTCGTCCATGCCGGCGTCGAGGCACATCTGCTTGTCCTCTGCCATCGCGTTGGCGGTCAGGGCGATGATCGGGATATCGAGCTTGTTGCCATCCAGTGCCCTGATGCGACGGGTGGCTTCCAGACCATCGACTTCAGGCATGTGAATATCCATCAGCACCAGGTCGAAGTCATTGTCACGAACCGCGATCTCGGCCTCCGCGCCGTTCTCGACCGCGGTCACCTTGTGGCCGTTCTTGCCCAGCAGGGCGAGAGCGAGCATCTGATTGATCTCGTTGTCCTCCGCCAGCAGGATCCGCAGCGGACCGGAACTGGCGGCCCTGACCGGCCTGGCGGCATCATCGTCGTCGTCATTCACATCGACCTGATCGTCCACTTCCAGTTCAGGTGTCAGCAGACGGTAGAGAGAGCGGCGGCGGATCGGCTTCGTCAGATAGCCATCGAAACCGGCATTCTTCAGCGGTTCGTTCTCGGCGCGGCGACTGACCGGCAGCATGACAATGGCGCGCGTCGATGCGAGCTTGGGGTCCGCCCGCAGCTGTTCGATGAATTCTGTCGCGGGAACGTCTTCCAGCGACCCGTCGAAGAGGACGGAATCGTAGGGTGTGCCCTTGGCAGCCGCGGCGCGCAGCAGTTCCAGTGCCTGCCCGCCGCTGGAGGTGCGCTTCGCAATCGCGCCGCCGTCGGTCAGTTGATCGGCCAGCGCCCAGCGGGCGATACGATTGGCTTCAGCCACCAGAATGCGTTTCTGGTCCAGACGCGCTTCGGCGCGGGGGGAAGTGCCGCCCTTGGCCTTCTTCAGTTCGATCTCGAACCAGAAGGTGCTGCCCTTTTCCTTTTCGCTGATCAGGCCGATCTCGCCGCCCATCTTCTCGACGATACGCCGGGTGATCGCCAGACCCAGGCCGGTACCGCCGTAACGCCGGGAGACCGAGGAATCGACCTGCGTGAATTCCTCGAACAACTGTGCCTGCTTGTCTTCGGGGATGCCGATGCCGCTGTCGATGATCTCCACGCGGATGGCCGCGGAATCGGGCCGGTCCTGCAAGAGGCGCAGCGCAATCACGACGCCGCCTTCGTGGGTGAATTTCACGGCGTTGCCAGCCAGGTTGACGATGGCCTGGCGCAGACGGCCCGGGTCACCGATCAGGTGCCGCGGAATGTCCGGGTCGGCCATGGCCATGACCTCGATGCCGCGCTCGAACGCCCGGGGCGCCAGCAGTTCGGCGATCTTCTCGCACAGTCCGGCAATATCGACATCAATGCTCTCGAACTCCAGATAGCCGGCTTCGATCTTGGAGAAGTCGAGAATGTCGTTGATCAGGGTCAGCAGCGACTGGCCGGATTCCTGAACCGCATCGGCGTAATTCTTCTGTTCTGCCGTCAGTTCGGTATCGAGCAGCAGGCTGGTCATGCCCAGAACACCGTTCATCGGGGTGCGGATCTCGTGGCTCATGGTGGCCAGGAAGCCGGACTTGGCGCGGTTCGCGGCCTCCGCCTCGTCGCGGGCTACGCCGAGCTCCCGCTCCGTCTCCTTGCGGTCCGTGATGTCGCGCCCGACCCGCTGGATCTCGGTGATGCGTCCGTCCGGGTCGCGCAGCGCCACATCTTCCCAGGCAATCCAGCGCCAGCCGTTGCTGGTCAGGACACGCTGGTCGTAGCTGGCGCGGTAGGGGGGGATGCTGATGCGTTGCAGGTCGAAGGGCTGCGATCCCTCCTCGACGGCCACATTGACCGTCAGGGGCTTGCCGATGGCGTCTTCGTTGCTGATCCCCAGGGTCCGGCCGAGTGCTTCATTGGCGAAGCTCAGGCGGCCGCGGGAGTCCAGTCGCACGATCAGGTCATGCTGGGTCTCGACCAGGCCGCGATAGCGTTCCTCGTTGGCGCGGAGGGTGGAGTTCATGTCGTTGAGCAGTTCGACCGTCTCAGACAGGCGGTCCGCCATCTCCGTCATGCGATGGTTCTGGCTGTTGAGCCGCATGTACTTACGCCGCGCATCCTCGATCAGGACACCGACGATCAGGACAATGATGATGACGAGGGCGCTGACGGACTTGGGGCCGATGGCGATCTTGCCTTCGCCCGCGAAAAGGTCGGCATTGAAGATCAGAACGACAGCAGCAACACCGGCAATGGCAATCAGCGGCGCTGCGTAACGCAACCACCCCTGGCCAATCCGTCCTGCCCGCCGTCCGGAACCTATGTCTGACACTCCCCGACTCCAAAACGCGAAGGTGACATGAAAAGATGTGCCAAATCGTTACCGATCCAGCATCTCAACTGTTAACCCTGGCGTCGATGCAAGAACCGTGCGATCACAGTACCAATCGCATCAGATGAGTGAAAGGGGTAGTCTGATACTTCATTTCTCCGGCGTTGGCGTCCGGGATCAGGCGTCGATCTTGCCCGCTTTCGGTTCCACGTAGTAATCCGGGAACTTCTCCTTCACCACGGGGCTGTAGTCTGCCCAGGCGTGGCAGGTGTTCAGGATTCCGGGGCGCCCGTCAGCTTTCTTGCCGCCCATGTTCTTGATCGGCCAGATGGTCTGCATGGTGGCCGTGGCCATCTGTGGCAGCAGTTCGACGATATGGGTGCAGCCCGCGGTGCCGCCGACCCTCTCGCGGGCCTTCCTGTTGAAGCCCGGTCCGATCCGCAGGCCGGCAAGCGCGGCGAAGTTCGGCGCGACTTCCTTGCACATGCTGTAGGGCGTGATTTCCGACCAGGCCTCGGCGGCATGGATCATCATGTCCTCATCGACGGTCAGGCGCAGCCACATCTTGTGAACCATGCCGTCGTCGCGCCGTTCCATCATGTTCCCGTAGGGCACCGGCTTGTGGTCGGAGATCATGCCTTCCATGTCCCACAAGCCATCTTCCCTCTCATATCCGCAGATCTCGATCTTGCGCGTATGGCGGTGGGCGCGTTGGGCCGGTTCGGACAGGGCCATCATGGTTCTCCAGCAATTGCACTAAGCGGGCGACGGCGGAAGATACCAGTGAAATGGCACAGGTCCAGACCGGTTCACGAATGGCGGGTATCTCCCGTGTCCCGATCCGCGGGTCCGGGCAGGAAGATCGCGGCAGCCCGGGACCGGCTGGCCGTCAGCCCCAGGCGATCGGCAGGGAGGTCAGGCCCCGCAAGGTGAATGTCGGACGCCAGTCCGGCTCGTCGGGCTTCTCCAGCCGCAGATCGGGCAGTCGCGCCAGCAGGCTGCGGAATGCGATATCGGCTTCCACCCGCGCAAGCTGGGCGCCGAGGCAGAAGTGAATGCCGCCACCGAAGGACATCGGTCGCACATCCTTGCGGTCAACGCGGAAGCTTTCCGGTGCGTCGAACGCGGCGCCGTCGCGATTGGCCGACCCCAGCAGATTGATGATGTGGTCGCCCTTCGGAATGGTGACGCCATTGACCTCGACATCTTCCATCGCGGTGCGGCCGGTCATCTGCACGGAGGAATCGAAGCGCAGCATCTCCTCGATCGCGCCCGGCACCAGATCGGGATTGTCACGCAGCTTGGCGTACTCGTCCGGGTTCTGCAGCAGGGCGAGGAGCCCGTTGCCCAGCAGGTTGACGGTCGTTTCGTGCCCGGCGCCGAACAGCAGGATCACGTTTCCGACCAGTTCCGCCTCCGTCAGCCGTTCGCCGGCTTCCTCCGCCTGCACCAGGACCGTCGTCAGATCGTCCTGCGGTTCGGCGCGGCGGCGGGAGAACAGGTCGCGGAAATAGGCCTCCTGCCGCGAAAAGCCGTCGCCGATCTCCTGCAGTTCCTCTGCGCTGACCGGGGTCGGGTCGATCAGCCGCCCGGAGATCTTGGAACCGAACTCGAAGTGGCTGCGATCCTCCGGCGGGATGCCGAGCATGTCGCAGATCACGTTCACCGGCAGCGGATAGGCAAAGTCCCGGATGAAGTCCATCCGGCCGCGCGGTGCCGCCCGGTCCAGCAACTCATCGACAAGCGTCTGGATCTGGGGACGCAATCCGTCGATGCGGCGTGCCGTGAAGGCCTTGGAGACGAGGCCGCGCAGGCGGCTGTGGTCCGGCGGGTCCTGGACCAGCATCCATGTGCGCATGTTGGCGTAGACCGGATTGTCGAAGACATCGTCACCGTTACGCATCTTCATGCGCTCGTCGAAACCCTTCCCGAAGCGGCGGTCCTTCAGGATCATCTGCACGTCGGCGTAGCGGGATGCGACCCAGAATCCCAGGGGCGTCTTCATCAGCGGCTGGTTTTCGCGCAGCAACTCGAATGACGGGTAGGGATTGCGCAGGAACTCCGGCGAGAACGGGTTGAAGAGCGGTGCGTCGGCGACCGGTGTCTGTTCGTTCATGCTGTGCCTCCCGGGCAATGTCGGCAGAATTGATGACCGCCGTTCATTTATCCGGGAAGGTTAAACGCGAACCACCAGTTCCGGCAAGTCATCCATGTGCTGAAAAACCCCCTCCGCACCCGCATCCAGCAGCATCTGCCGGTCACGATCGTGATCACGGTGACTGCCGCCGGTGAAGCCCAGCGCCCGCATGCCCGCCGCGCGCGCCGCCTGCAGGCCGAAGGGGCTGTCCTCCACGACGACGCAGGCGCGCGGATCGACATTCATCTCGCGGGCGGCATGCAGGAAGAGGTCGGGCGCGGGCTTGCCGCGTTTCACCATGGTGGCGGAGAACAGTCGTCCGGCGAACAGATCGATGATCCCGGTCGTGCCGAGGGTGAGGGTCATCTTGCTCACCTCGCCGGAGGATGCGACGCAGGTCAGGGCCGTGATCCGCTCCACCGCGCCGCGCACACCGGGAATGGCCTTCACTTCCCGCGCCAGCACCTCGGCGGTGCCGGTCCGGATGTCGCTGACGAAGCTGTCGGGCAGCCGGACGCCAAATCTTTCAAGCACAAGCTCCGCGCAACTGCTCAGCGACAGGCCGACGAACGTCGCCTCCGTCTCCTCGACCTCTATCGCGACGCCATGGTCGTTGAGATAGCGGGTGAGCAGCCGGTTTGCCGGGCGCTCGCTGTCCACCAGGACACCGTCGCAGTCGAAGATGACGAGGTGGCTCATTCCGCGCAGGCTGCCGGCTTCGCGGGCGCGCGGCAGAGCAGCAGGCCATCATCGGTGACAGACCCGGCAATCAGCATGCCATCGATCCGCAGAACCCCGGTGGCGCCGCTGACCGGGTCGCCGTCCGGGTCATCATGCAACAGGGTGCAGCTGTCCGGCCTGTCCGGGTCGAGGGAGATCAGCCGTGTCGGCGCACTGCTGAAGAACGGCCACTTCCGCATGTAGAAATACAGGTCCATCGTGTCGGGATGCACGGCGGTCAGCAGGTTTCCGTCCACATCCATGTCCAGGTTGTCCGGTCCGCCGGGCACGGGAATGGTCCTGGCCGGTCGTTTCAGGCGCCCGTCGATCAGTTCGTAGGCCCTGATCCGGTCGGCCTGCGTCTCCGCCACATAGACAGTCGGTTTCTCGCCTTGGTCGACAAGGACGCCGTTCGCGAATGCCAGACGGTCATCAAGGATCTCCGGCGCGTCGGCGCGTGTGAGATCGACCATGGCGATCTTCGAACGCTCCTGTCCCAGCAGCAGTTCGAAGAAGGCGCCGATCCCGCCACAGGCGCCGCGATCCAGACTGACGATGGCGGTGTTCCCGTCCAGGGCGTCCAGGTCATTGGCGGCGCATATGTCTGGATGCGAATAGGTGCCTTCATGATCCAGCGCGCCATTCGGGGCGACGAAGAAGACCTCGATCGAGGTTCCGGCCGTGCCGTCATCGCGCCGCGCGGTTCCCATCTCGCGATGGTTGATCACCATCAGGCGCCCGGTCTGCTTGCCGATGCGCTGGTCCAGAAAGCCCGCCTTCGGCAGTTCCGGTTCCCACAGCGCGAACCCGTGCGGGTGCAGGACCTGATCCTCCTGAAAGAGTTCGGTGAGGTTCGGAACCGGCAGGTCAATCGGGCGCGAGACCTCGATGAATTCCCGCTTCAGGCGCGGGAACGAGATGGCATAGATGCCGTTGGCGACCGGTTCGTCCGCATCCCCGTCGGCCCAGCGATCATGGGCGGACAGCAGGATCCGCTTGCTGGGGGCGTGCCATGCCAGGTCCTCGATGCCGCGCAGCACCGCACCGGTGCTCGCATCGGTCAGATGCACCTCCCGGCAATCGGCGGCGTCGGCCGTCCCTGCAGACGGCACAGCGGCGATCAGGGCCGTGGACAGTGCGATCAGGACGCGCCGCGCTGCCCCCACAATTCCGTGGTGCTGGTCTGTTCTGGACATGGTTGCGCCCGAAACCCTTTCTGACGACGATGGCCTCACAGCCAGAGGATGACGAGAAGCGTCATTCGGTCAACCACCATTCCCGCCGCAGGGCAGGCGCTTCCCGGTCGGCGGTCCTGGCCTTCCCGCGCTGCATCAGGAGCTGCCCCGAGCATGAGTGTCACCCCCTCAGTCGTCGCACCACCACAGACGACAATGGCGCAGGCGCTGCTGGTCGGGACACTGACCATGTCGACGATGCTCTACGCCATGACGGTGACGATCGCCAATGTCGCCCTGCCGAAGATGCAGGGGGAGTTCGGCGCGACGCAGGACCAGATTGCCTGGGTCGTGACCTTCAACATCGTGGCGACGGCGGTGATGACGCCGCTGACCGGCTGGCTGATCGCGCGGCTGGGCCAGCGCAAGGTCATGATGTACTCGGTGGCGGGCTTCGCGATCTCGACGATGCTCTGTGGCATGGCGTCGTCACTGACAGAAATCGTGATCTATCGCGTGTTTCAGGGCCTGTGCGGCGCACCCATGGTGCCGACCAGCCAGTCCATTGTCCTGCAGGCCTTCACCAAGGACAAGCAGGCGAGCGTCATGTCGATCTTCGGCATGGGCGTGGTGATGGGGCCGATCATCGCGCCGACCCTCGGCGGTTACCTGTCTGAGGAATATGGCTGGCGCTGGGTCTTCTTCATGATCGTGCCCTGCGCCGTGCTGGCCTTTGCCGGTATCCTGGTGATCGTCCGCGATCTGGCCACGCCGGGCCGGATCCGTCTCGACTGGACCGGGTTCATCAGCCTGTCGATTGCCGTGGCCGCAACCCAGCTGATGCTGGACCGCGGCGAGCGGGAGGACTGGTTCGAGTCCATGGAGATCATGCTGGAACTCGGCCTGGCCGCACTGGCGTTCTACATCTTCATCGTCCACAGCCTGACAGCGGACAAGCCGTTCCTGAACTTCAAGCTGTTCAAGGACCGGAACTATGCCTTCGGGATGCTGTTCATCCTGATCTTCGGCATGCTGAACTTCACGCCGATGGTGCTGTTTCCGCCGCTGCTGCAGCACCTGCGCGGCTTTCCGGACACCGACATCGGCTGGCTTCTGGCGATGCGCGGTGTCGGCACGCTGATCGCCTTCACGGCCATGGTCTGGCTGTCGAAATATGACCCCAGACGCTGGATGACCCTCGGCTTTCTGATGCAGGGCATTGCCGGTCTCTATATCGCAGGCTTCAACATCAACCTGACGGCCTTCGACGTGGCCTGGACCAGCATGCTGCAGGGCTTCGGAGTGGGCATGACCTGGGTGCCGACGACACAGATTGCCTTTGCCACACTTCATCCCCGGGACGCGGGGGAGGGCAGTGCGGTCTTTCACCTGATCCGCAATTTCGGCTCCAGCCTGTTCATTTCCATCAGCATTGCCGTCGTCATCCGGACCAGCAACATCAACTATTCCGACCTGACGACCCATGCCTCGCCCTTCAACGAGAACTTCCAGTATCCATCCTCGGCGGGGGCCTGGAATCTGGACAGTCTGCAGGGGGTGGCCGCTTTCGCCGGCGAGATCGGGCGGCAGTCATCGATGATCGGGTATCTGAACGCTTTCTGGCTGTTCGGCGTTGTCTCACTCGCCGTCATTCCATTCCTCTGGATGGTGCGGTGGGAAGGGAATCGCTGAGTTGACGCCGGAGATCGTACGCTGGATCATCAATTCACGTTTCAGGGGAGATAAAGCATGAACGACCGGAGCGAAGCCGACATTGCCGAATGTCTGCAGCCGACCGACCTGATCGATTCCGATCATCCGGGAATCGTTGCCTTCGCCAGGAAGGTGGTGGGATTGGAGACGGACCCGAAGGCGAAGGCGATCAAGCTCTATTACGCCGTTCGTGATGACTTCTATTACGACCCCTATGGCGTGCGCATGACGCAGGATCATTTCCGCGCCAGTGCCTGTCTGGAGCGCAACAGCGGTTTCTGCATCACCAAGGCCGGTCTGCTGGCCGCGGCGGCGCGGGGGCAGGGCATTCCGGCGCGGCTGGGATTTGCCGATGTGCGCAATCATGTCTCCACGAAGCGCATGAGCGACCAGATGGGCACCGATGTCTTCTACTATCACGGCTTCACGGAGCTGTTCATCGACGGCAAGTGGGTGAAGGCGACACCGGCGTTCAATATCGAACTTTGCGACAAGTTCCGGATCATGCCGCTCGACTTCGACGGTGAGAACGATTCCGTCTTCCATCCGTTTACAGCGGATGGCGACCGGCACATGGAGTATGTGCAGGAGCGCGGGCATCGCAATGACATGCCCTTTGAGGAGATTCGCGACTGCTTTCGCGAGTTCTACCCCTACATGTTTGATGACGGGACCGCGATCGACGGTGATTTCGCGGCCGAGGCGGAGGCGGAGAACGCCTGATTTCCAAGGGGTTGGTTCGACGGTCCGGGACTGCGGCGCTTGGTCCGGGGATTTCGTGAGTCGCGGAACTGGTTGCAAAGCCTGACTGATGGCATAAGTCGCACAACAATCAATCCAGCCCGCGTTTGCCGCGAACGGAATTTTCTCCGGTCTCGCGCCTGTTGGGCTACTCCGTTTCCGTCGCTGACGGAGCTGCCATAGGAGTTCCGACGTGATCACGATCCGTGAAGCCCTCACCTTCGATGATGTCCTGCTCGCCCCGCGCGAATCCGGTGTTCTGCCGGGGGAGGTCAGCACCGCCACCAACCTGACGCGGGAAATCGCGCTTGGCGTGCCCGTCCTGTCTGCCGCCATGGACACGGTGACGGAGGCCCCCATGGCGATTGCCATGGCGCGGCTGGGCGGTATCGGCGTCATCCACAAGAATTTCACGGTCGAGGAACAGGCGGAGGAGGTGCGCAAGGTCAAGCGCTACGAATCCGGCATGGTCGTCAATCCGGTCACAATCTTCCCTGACGAGCCGCTGGCCAATGCGCTGGCGCTGATGAATACCCGGTCGATCTCCGGCATTCCCGTCGTGGAACGCAAGACCCGGCGTCTGGTGGGCATCATCACCAACCGAGACGTCCGTTTCGCCACCGACAAGCGCCAGCCGGTTTCCGAACTGATGACGCGGGAAGGCCTGGTGGTGGTTCAGGACAGCGGCGTGAACCGTGAAGAGGCGAAGCGGCTGCTGCATCAGCATCGCATCGAGAAACTGCTGGTGGTGGACGAGGACTATCGCTGTGTCGGTCTCGTCACCGTGAAGGATATCGAGAAGGCGGAATCGCACCCGCATGCCTCGAAGGACGCCCAGGGGCGCCTGCGGGTCGCGGCAGCCACCGGCGTGGGGCCGGAGGGGCTGCGTCGCACCGAGGCACTGATCGAGGCCGGTGTCGATCTGGTCGTCGTCGATACTGCGCATGGCCACAGCCTGCGGGTGCTGGAGGCCGTGTCGGAGATCAAGAAGCGCTCGAACTACACCCAGGTGCTGGCCGGCAATGTCGCCACCGCCGACGGTGCCCGCGCCCTGGTCGATGCCGGGGCCGACGCCGTGAAGGTCGGTATCGGTCCGGGGTCCATCTGCACGACGCGGGTCGTTGCCGGTGTGGGCGTGCCGCAGCTCACCGCCATCATGGATGCGGTCAGTGTCTGTCGGGATGCCGGGATCCCGGTGATCGCGGACGGTGGCGTGAAGTTCTCAGGTGACCTGGCGAAGGCAATCGCCGCAGGCGCGTCCTGCGCCATGATCGGCTCCCTGCTGGCCGGCACCGACGAGTCGCCGGGCGAGGTGTTCCTGTATCAGGGCCGGTCCTACAAGTCCTATCGCGGCATGGGCTCGCTCGGCGCCATGGCGCGTGGTTCCGCCGACCGCTACTTCCAGGAAGACGTGAAGAACGAACTGAAGCTGGTCCCGGAAGGAATCGAGGGGCGCATCGGCTACAAGGGTGCGGTCAGCCAGGTGGTGCACCAGCTCGTCGGCGGCCTGCGGGCGGCCATGGGCTATACCGGTTGCGTCGACATCCCGACCATGCACCGGAGCTGCGAGTTCCTGCGCATCACCAACGCAGGCCTGCGGGAGAGCCATGTCCATGACGTGGAGATCAGCCGGGAGGCTCCCAACTATGGCGGCGGACACTGATCGCGTCGGCACCGGGACGTGACCCCCGCCGCCAGACTTCAGGCCGCCATCGAACTGCTTGACCGGATCGAGACCGAGGCACCGGCCGCCGACTGGATCATGCGCGACTATTTCCGGAAGCGGCGCTACGCGGGGTCCGGTGACCGTCGCGCTGTTGGCCAGATCGTGTTCACGGTGCTGCGCCAGCGCGGGCTGATTGACTGGCGTCTGGTGCAGGGAAATCTGCCAATCACCAATCGCTTGCGGGTATTTCTTTCCCTGTTGCTTGAAGAAGACGCCGCTGCGCTGCCCGCTGAATCCACGGCCCATGGACCGGTTCCGCCCACGGCGGACGAGACCACGGCCCTGGACCTGGCCCGGACGCAGGATGCTGCCGAAGCGCCCCTGCCGGACCGTGCCGGTTTCCCTGCGCATCTGCTGGCGGACCTGACGGAGACCTACGGAGAGGGCGTGGAGCAGGAACTGCTGGCGCAGCTCCAGGACGTGGCTGCCGTCGATATCCGGGTGAACAGCCAGAAGTCGGACCGGGACACGGTCCTGGCGCGTCTGGAAACCGATGGCATCGGTGCCACGGCGTGGGGCTGGACCGGAACGGCGGTCCGGCTGGCAGGACGGCCGAACCTGAATGCGCATCCACTGCTGGGCGACGGCACCATCGAGATTCAGGATGCGGGCAGTCAGCTCGTCTCCGCGCTGGTCGGGGTGGAGCCGGGCCAGCAGGTTGCTGACTTCTGTGCCGGGGCAGGGGGCAAGACCCTGGCTATGGGCGCGCGCATGGAGAACCGCGGCGAGCTGCATGCGCTGGACGTGGACGTGCGCCGGCTGGAGCGGCTGCGGGCCAGGGCAACCCGTGCCGGACTGCGCAATGTGCAGAGCCGACGGATCGATCCGGAGGGCGACCTGCCGCAGGAACTGGTCGGACGCATGGATCGCGTCCTCGTCGATGCGCCGTGCTCCGGCAGCGGCACCTGGCGTCGCCAGCCGGAACAGCGCTGGCGCCTGGACGCGGCGCGACTGGAGCAGCATCAGGTGCGCCAGATACAGATTGCCGGACGTGCCGCCACGTTGCTGCAGCCGGGCGGCCTGCTGATCTACGTCACCTGCTCCATCCTGCGTGCCGAGAATGAGAGCGTGATCACAGAACTGATGCGACAGCTTCCGCATCTTGTGCGTGTCGATTGCCGGGATATGGCTGAAAAGGCCGGAGTATCACTGCCCGAAGGGGCTGTTACAGAGGCAGGGGAACTGCGGCTGTCACCGTATTGTCACGGCGTGGACGGCTTTTTTGCGGCTGTCCTGCGCAGCGATATCCGGTAGTGTCTGCAGCAGCCCGGTCACGATCAAACCACGTGAAGGAGTTTAATGATGTCGAAGTTTACGCGCGGCGTTGCGGTGGCCCTCACCATGGGTGCGCTTGCCCTGACACCGGTTGCGGTTTCGGCCATGGGATCAAGTTCCAGCGACGATTCCTCCAGCAGCAAGGCAAAGCCCTCGAATGCTGCCTATGACCGCGGTGTCGCCGCGGTGGAGGCTCAGGACTGGAAGACGGCGATCACCAACCTGGAACTGGCCACGGCCAAGGACCCGGGGAACGCGGACGCCTTCAACTATCTCGGCTATGCCTATCGCAAGAGCGGCAATTATCTCGACGCCCTCTCGTCCTACCGCACGGCCCTGGACATCGATCCGGAGCACAAGGGTGCGCACGAGTATATCGGTCAGGCCTATCTGGAGATCGGCAACATGGCCGAGGCGGAGAAGCATCTGGCTGCGCTCGATTCGATCTGCACCTTCGGCTGCGCCGAATATACCTCGCTGAAGAATGCGGTGGCCCGGGTAAAGGGTTCCTGAGACCACGGTTTTTCCGTGACCTCTCTGCCCGCTGGACAAGTCATGGCCATCCGCGTATCGGGTGGCCATGACTGACAGCGTTCTGATCGTCGATTTCGGCTCCCAGGTGACCCAGCTGATCGCACGGCGTGTGCGAGAGGCCGGGGTATTCTGCGAGATCGTGCCTTTCGACAAGACCACCGAAGGGCTGGCGCGACTGCAGCCCAAGGGGATCATCCTTTCCGGCGGCCCCGCCTCCGTTACCTTTGACCACACGCCGCGTGCGCCCCAGGCCGTCTTTGATGCCGGTCTGCCGATCCTGGGCATATGCTATGGCCAGCAGACGCTGGCACAGCAGCTCGGCGGCGGTGTCTCGCCCAGCGAGGAAAAGGAATTCGGCCGCGCCGATATCGAGGTCGTGGACGGTTGCGCCCTGTTCGACGGCGTCTGGTCCACAGGCCACAAGTATCGGGTCTGGATGAGCCATGGTGACCATGTCACCAGGCTGCCGCCGGGTTTCCGCGTCGTCGCAAGCTCCGTCAACGCCCCCATCGCCGCCATCGCCAACGAGGCGCGGCAGATCTTCGGACTGCAGTTCCATCCGGAGGTGGCGCATACCCCCGACGGTGCCCGCCTGCTGGCGAATTTCTGCCTTGGCGTCTGCAACTGTGCCGGCGACTGGACCATGGCAGCCTTCCGCGACGACTCCATCCGGCGCATTCGGGAGCAGGTGGGCGACGGGCGCGTGATCTGCGGTCTTTCCGGTGGTGTCGATTCCGCCGTCACCGCCGTACTGGTGCATCAGGCAATCGGGGAGCAGCTGACCTGCGTCTTCGTCGATACCGGTCTGATGCGGATGGGGGAGGCGGACGAGGTCGTCAGCCTGTTCCGCGACCACTACAACATCCCGCTGGTGCACAAGAATGCGGAGCCCATGTTCATGGGCGCGCTGGCCGGGGTCAGCGACCCGGAGACCAAGCGCAAGATCATCGGCAAGCTGTTCATCGACGTGTTCGAGGAAGAGGCGAAGGCCATCGGCGGCGCCGATTTCCTGGCCCAGGGCACGCTCTATCCCGATGTCATCGAGTCGGTCTCCTTCGCGGGCGGTCCGAGCGTCACCATCAAGTCGCACCACAATGTCGGCGGCCTGCCGGAGCGGATGAACATGTCGCTGGTGGAGCCGCTGCGTGAACTGTTCAAGGATGAGGTTCGCGTCCTGGGCCGTGAACTCGGCCTGCCGGAGATCTTCGTCGGTCGCCACCCGTTCCCCGGACCCGGCCTCGCCATACGGCTGCCCGGCGAGATCACCAAGGAGAAGGCCGATACCCTGCGCAAGGCCGACGCGATCTACCTCGACGAGATCCGCAAGGCCGGGTTCTACGACGACATCTGGCAGGCCTTCTCCGTGCTGCTGCCGGTCAAGACGGTTGGCGTGATGGGGGATGAGCGGACCTACGAGAGTGTCCTCGCCCTGCGCGCGGTCAATTCCACCGATGGCATGACCGCCGATTTCTATCCGTTCCCCCACGATTTCCTGGGCCGCGTCGCCACCCGCATCATCAACGAGGTCCGCGGCGTCAACCGTGTCGTCTACGACGTGACCTCGAAGCCGCCGGGCACCATCGAATGGGAGTGATGGTCTTGCGCAGTCCCGCTCCGGCCACGCTTCATTCGGACGGCTGAGGGGAAGGGACCGTGAAGGTCTGCATCTCTGGCGCATCGGGAAAGTCGGATCGTTCCATGATCGGGCCTTGCCCTGCGCGCAGTCGGTTCCGCCGGTGGCGCGGGTGCCGGTCAGTATCCGTTCCCCTGGATTGCCTCCAAGTCCTGGTAGGGTCCGTCGACGAGAGGAGGCGGATGAATGAAGCGATCATGGTTGACGGAAAAGCAGATCATCGGGGTCTTGCCGCAAGGTCGGAGGTATCGCGAACTCAGAACCTGTCGCCACGGAACTGACCGGTCGAACAGGCGAGGCGACAGGATTGATCCACGGGATCCTTGGCTATGACCTCGCCGACAAATGATCAGATGATCAGATGACGAATGTCAGATAAGATATGAGCTGGATTGAGTCCGTTACTATGACCATGGTGTTCTTTAAGTGCGGAAGAATTGGCCAGAATGCACGAAATCATCAAGCAAGGTTTGTCATACTGGGGAAGTATTTGTCGGGGCCGAACCACGCCGTTGCGATCTGATTTCAATCCAATGCATATACCCGGGCTTCTGCCCAACATGATTTTGTTGGGTGTGGTCGATGGCGGGCGAGATTTCGAATATCGCGTGATAGGTGAGAATATCAAGTCGATACTATTTGAGAATTATACCGGTCGGTTTCTGAGCTCTCAGCCGCATGTGGAACCTGACGGACCGCTGATGACGCAACTCAGGGAAGCGGTTCAAACAGGCAGGCCGGTCAGGAGCCCGATCGAGTATATCGGACCACACAGCGATTTTCGCAAACTGGACGAGATCAACCTGCCACTCGCCAATGAGAGCGGTCAGGTCACCCATCTTTTGATATTCATAGTCCTGGTTGATAAGTTGAAATCTGAATAGCCCCGCGTTTTCGAAGCACTCCCGGTTCACGTTTTTTTCTGCCGTTCGCACGCGACAGGCGACAGCTTCCCGTTCCTCAGGTGCTTGCGCTTCGGGTCTTGTGCCTTGACAGTCATGCGTCAGTTTCCGATATTTCTGTCATGACAGAAAAAACGGAAAATACGAAAAACCTCCCCAAGGCCGTTGAGCAGTTCGTTCTGCAATGGGGCGATCTTGGCGGGCAGTGGGGGGTCAACCGGTCGGTGGCCCAGATCCATGCGCTGCTGTTTCTCGCCGATGGTCCGATGACGGCTGAGGACATCTCGGAGCAACTGGGACTTGCGCGTTCCAATGTCTCGAACAGCATTCGCGAGCTGATCGGCTGGAAGCTGATACGGCGTATCCCGGTCTTTGGTGACCGGCGCGACCACTACGAGGCCGAGGGGGATCTGTGGCAGGTCCTCACCTGCATTGCGCAGGGCCGGAAGGAGCGCGAGATCGACCCTGCCATCGCCTCATTGCGACAGGTGCTGGCATTGGCTGATGGCGATCCGAAAGTCAGCAGGGTCGCGCGCAACCGCCTGCATGAACTGAATGACTTCATGACGACCCTTGATACGTGGTTCGGGCAGATGATCACCATGCCGCCCAGCACTCTGATGCGGCTGATCCGGCTCGGCAGCCGGGTCGCGAACCTGCTGGGGGCGGGAAGGACCGCACGGAAGGCTGATTCAGATTAGTCAGAGTCGGTCCGGCCTCGGTCCGTGCAGGTGAGACGAAGGACAGGAGAGGGTGAGATGAGCGTGGCTCCCGATTGCTACCCGGTTCACGATGCGCGGCGCGACCAGGCGAATCATGACCATGCACCCACGCTGCCCGATATGCGGTTTCGTGCCCTGCTCGGGGCCGTGGTGTGGGCACGGCTGCCGGAGGCTGTGCGCGACAGGTTCAGCAAGCGTCTCCAGCCCGGTCAGGCGGTCACCTATGTCGGCAGTATCGTGGAGAGCCGCCGAAATCTTGCGGGACGACTGGTTGCCGAGGTTGCCCGACTGGTCGGCGCGCCACTGCCTCTCTCGGATGCTCTTGGGGTCCCGGCTGTCGTCTCGGTGACAGAGGATGCGGCCTCGAAGGGCCAGTTCTGGACCCGCATGTACGGTCGCGCGCAGGGGTTCCCGCAGGTCATCCACAGCAGCAAGCGTTTCGATGGTCCGACCGGGCTGGAGGAATATGTCGGCTGCGGGTTCGGCATCGCGCTCAGGGTCAGCGCGGACGACAAGGCACTGTACTTTCACAGTGATCACTGCTTCCTGAAGGCGGGGAAACGACGCTTGCGGATACCGGCAGAGCTGGCCCCCGGCGCACTGACCGTCAGCCATGTGGATCAGGGCAGCGGCCAGTTTGCGTTCGTCCTGTCGCTCCGCCACCCGCTGCTTGGCGACATGATCTTCCAGAAAGGAACCTTCCGGGAGGCCTCGGTGCGCGAGGCGTCGCAGGCCCTGACAGTGAACTGAAGGGCGATCAAGGGAACTTTGGCGTTTACAGACGGTTTACCAGCGTCCCATACCTTGCGTGTGAAACAAGAGCTGTTTGGGGGCAGGGCGAAATCATGGCGAGTGTCATTCCGCGGATGGATCTGGACGAATTCACCGATGCCGAGCGCTGGCAGGCGGATGATCTGGTGCGCCAGTACGGGGACGGTGCCGAGAGTGTCACCACCGAGCGGATCATCGCCGCGCTGGAGGAGGGGCAGATCGACCGTATCGTCTCCGCCGTCCGCGTGCGGCGCTGTGTGCGGACCGTGATGCAGAAAGAGCCTTACATGCGTCGCCTGTCGGACAAGATCGCTGCCGCGGTGGAACAGGCCATGGAGCAGGGCAGGGTGCAGCTCGCCCAGCGTCTGCAGCCCGCTTTCGCCGCCGCCCGCGACGCCGAGAAGCAGTTCGTCAGCGACCGCCGCCAGAAGGTCGCGAACTGACGACTGCCCGGAGTTTTTCCGGGTTCCGGACGCTGTAGACCCGACGGATCACTCCCTCCGACACCTCGATACCCAGTATCTGGTCCGGTTCGCCGTTCAGGTGAACCAGCAGGGCTGGCCGACCGTTCACCATCAAGGGGCGGAATTCCAGGCTGTCGCCGCGTTCCATGGCCTTGCGTGTGACGCCCACGTGGAACCTGGCAATCCTGTCCGGCCCCATGATCGGGCGCAGTGCCGAGATACGGACGCCGCCACCATCCGCATAGGCGATGGCATCTTCCGACAGCAGGGCCGTCAGAGCCGCCACGTCACCGTTGCCTGTGGCACTGACAAACCGTTGCAGCAGTGCCAGGTGCTGTTCGTTCGTTGCCGGTTGCTTCGGCTGATCCTGCCGTACGGCCTTGCGGGCCCGGCTGGCGAGCTGGCGGCAGGCAGCCTCCGACCGCTGCAGGGCACGCGCGATTTCGGGGAACGGCGTGTCGAAGACGTCGTGCAGCAGGAAGGCCGCCCGCTCCGCCGGTGACAGCCGTTCCAGCGTCAGCAGCAGCGCGAAGGAGAGGTCGTCGGCCAGAGCCGTTGCAGCCTCCGGCGACATCTGTTCCGCATCCGGCACAGGTTCCGGCAGCCAGGGCCCGACATAGAGTTCACGCTGCGCCCGCGCGCTCTTCAGCCGGTCCAGGCACAGGCGCGTGGCCACGGTGGTCAGCCAGGCATGCGGCGCACGCAGCGCCTGCGTGTCCGCGCCCTGCCACCGCAGCCAGGTGTCCTGCACGATATCCTCCGCGTCCGTGCGACTGCCCAGCATGCGGTAGGCCAGACCCAGCAGTCGCGGTCGCGCCGCCGAGAAGGTGGCCGACGAGGGGGCGCTGCGGTCCATCCGGTCAGGCCGCTTTCCGGTGCATGTCGACCACCCGTGACCCGAGCTGGATACGCTGACAGGCCTGCCCGAAGCCAAGCCCGGTCTTCACCATCGGGAAGATGCGCCCGATCTGTGTCGCGAATGTCAGATCGACGATGGCCTGGTCCCCATGGGCCGCCCGAACGGCCTCCCGCGCGGCATCCAGTTCGAGCGTCCGTCCGACCAGTGCCGCAGCGAAGCGATACCCGAGGGCCGTTGCGCCGCTCATGCGTGCCTCTGCCCCGGTCAGCACCGCGTCGATCTGGTCGTCCGTCATCCCGGCCTCCCGCGCCATGTCGGTCGTGATCTGCAGGCAGGGCCCGCAATCCTCATGCATCGCGCCAACCAGTTTCGCGGCACAGGCCGCATCGCGCGGTGCCGCTTCCCTGTGGCGGGCCAGCGCCATGACCGGACGAAAGCCGAAGAAGCCGCGCGGGCTGACCTTCAGCAGGTACTCCAGATAGCTGACATCATAGTCGTAGTGGCGGCCAAAGGCCCGCAGTGCCCGCCGGGCGAGGAAAGTGCGCATGTCCGTTCTCCTGCATCGTTTCATCTGTGACACGGACTTGACGATGCAGGGTCGCCGATTGTGACAGACGGCTTCAGATTTCCAGTCGGTAGACCCTCTTCGCGGTGTCATGAAACAGGTTCTGGCGCTCCGTATCCGAATAGGCGGCAGCGATCAGCTTGAAGGCATTCCAGAGCACGGGGTAGGAAACGGAGAGCTTGTCGACCGGGAAATTGCTTTCGAACATGCAGCGGTCAGGCCCGAAGCAGTCGATGGCATGGGCGTACCAGTCCCCGGTGGCCGCCACCAGCTCCCGTGCGGTGGGGGGCTTGTCGCGGTGGTGCCAGGCAAAGCCGTTGATGGCCATGTTGATGCCGCCAAGCTTGGCCACGACGTTGGGACAGGTTGCCAGTTCGGCGAAATCGCCTTTCCAGACCTCGAAGATCTCGTCGCGCTTGCCGGCATAGGGACCGATGCCGACAGGGCCGATGAAATGGTCGGCGATGATGGTGGTTTCCGGGAAGGCGCGGGCCAGGGCGGTGACTTCCCTGATCTGGTGGTGATAGGCCCAGGCTTCGAACGTCAGTCCACGCGGGGCCAGGCAGGCGAATCCTTCCCGGAAGGTCGGGTCGGCCAGCATGCCGGGGAACGGGTTGGTGTGGGAGTTGCGGACCGCGTCACTGGCGTCGAACCCGGCGGCGTGGCGAATGCCGCGAAAGCGGGCCGGGGCGGCACGCTGATGTGCCTCCAGCACCTCGTCCACCGCCGCGCCCAGGTTCAGATCGGCCAGGCTGACGATGCCCGCACAGGCGCGGATGGGACCATAGTTGCCGGACGCGCTTCTGGCCGCGACGCCATTGACGAATTCCGTCTCGCCAACCGGTTTCTGGGCCTCCGGTCCGTCGGCGCGGTACATCACGCCGCATTCGACGAACACGGTCGCGACAACATTATGACCGCTGCCGGTATCGGCCAGCAGTTCCTCGAACAGGTAGCGACTGCCGGGCAGCGCCTTCACTGCCGGCTTGTCCCAGAGGTGATGGTGCGGATCGATGATCGGCTGGCCGGGATCGATGATCTCTTCCTGAACCTGATCCAGCCATTCCTGATTGATTGCCATGCCATCATTCTCCCCGATCATCAGCATTCATCTTTTCAGCAGGATCGGGATCATGCCATGCTCCGCGCGGCGATGCATTGCATCTGCCCCCCCCTTCCAACTGGAGCGCCACTATGACCTATGGTCTTGGTCTGTATCTGAAGGACGGTATCGTCATCACGGCGGATACCCGCACCAATGCGGGCGTCGATCACGTGGCAACGGTACGCAAGCTCAACCTGTTCCAGCAGCCTGGACAGTCGATCATGGTTCTGGCCAGCGCGGGCAACCTGGCCACGACACAGGCGGTTGCCACGATCCTGGAGCAGCGCACCCGCCAGCCCGGACATGCAACCAACCTCTTCGAGGCGCCGACGATGTTCGATGCCGCCACCATGGTCGGCAACGTGTTGCGGGAAGTCATGACAGCCCATGCCAATCACGTGCAGGGATATGGCGACCCGAGTGCCAGCATGCTGTTCGGAGGCCAGGTCAGGGGGGAGGGCCATTGCCTGTTCCTGATCTACTCCGCCGGCAACTTCATTCAGGCGACGTCCGATACCTGCTTCCTGCAGATCGGGGAACTGAAGTACGGCAAGCCGATCCTGGACCGGGCCTTCCGCTTCTCCACCACCAGCATGGCCGACGCGGTGAAGCTTTCGCTGCTGTCCTTCGATGCCACGGTGCGTTCAAACCTGTCGGTGGCACCGCCGTTCGACATGATCTGCTATCGCGCCAATTCGCTGGAACCGCTGGAGATCAGGCGGTTCGAGAAGAATGATGCCTATTACTCCGACGTCCGGCGCAGCTACAGCCAGTCACTGCGGGAGACGGTGGCCAACCTGCCCGTCATCGACTGGCCGGGAATGATTCCGCCGAATGGTCAGTAAGGCGCGCTTTCAGACGGTGTAGCGCCGGACGTGGGTCACGGATCCATAGCCGCCGCGGGTGCGGGCAAAGACGGTTTCGACGGGTTCGCGGGTCACCATCATGTGGGTGGCGTTGGCATGGATCAGGTGGCCCGCGCCGTCCGCGATCATGCAATGGCCGGGGAAATACACCAGATCCCCGTGCTGCAGATCGTGCATGTCGGCGGGTTTCGCCACGTCCTGGCCGAGTTCGTCGCGCTGCATGTCCGAATCGCGCGGCGGCGTCCCGCCCAGTGCCTGCACGGCCACCTGAATCAGGCCGGAGCAATCGAGGCCCAGGCTGCTGCGTCCCCCCCAGAGATAGGGCGCGCCGAGGTTGCGCAGGGCCACGGCGACGACGTCAGCCTCCGGCGCATCAAGGGGCCGGATGTGGTTGGCCATGATGTGGCGACCGTCCGCCAGCACCGCAAACCGGCCTTCGACGGCGACGATGCTGATGCGCGCACCCAGCGTGACCCGGCCGACGGGCGGGTCCTTTATCGTCGGGTTCCGGAACAGATGACTGAGTCTGGCGCTGACCATGTGGGTCGGTGGGGCCGCGTCATCGAAGGAGAGGCCATCGAGCCGGACATGCCCGACATAGCCATCCAGGTGCCCCTGGACCCAGGCCCAGCCGTCGCGCTGTTCATAGACGGCCACATCCTCCCCGAACAGCAGCTCGGATATCTGCATGGCCTGCGGTTCAGGTCGCGCCTGGATCGACAGGGTTTCCCGAACGACACGTGCGGTGACCGGTTCCACGAAACGCGCGGCTTCTACCTGACCCCGAAGATATTCGGCGGCGAGGTCGTCGCGGTAGGGATGGCGGCGGTGATCAAGGGGGGTGGCGTTGCGCATGGCGGGGATTGTTCACTGCCCCGCGCTGCATCGCAAGTGCGGGTCGGTGATGGCGGGCAGAAGACGCGATTCCCTGGTGAAACGCAGTGCGCCGTCGCATCGGGAGGTCCCCCGCGCGACGGCGCAAACGCGTCCGGTTGTCGTTGAAGGTCTCAGGCAGCGGGGCGCTGGGCGAGGCCTTCCATGATCGTGCGGTTGATTTCGATCAGCGGCTCGATGCTCTCGCCGCCGCGCATCACGGCGCTGGAATACTTGTCCACCCACAGCGACAGGGAGATGACTGAGGCACGGATCGCATCCGGCAGGCCGTTCTCGTCGCGGCTGCAATCACTCAGCAGGGTGCTCCAGAGCCGGCGATTGCGGTACAGCGCATCGACGACGGCACGGTCGTGCCGGGGGGTGTCCTTCACCTGCATCAACTGACGCGTGATGTCGGCAAAGAGGCGGTATTCGGTGTCACGCGGGTTCTCGGCGACCCGCTGGGTCCGGCTATACGCTTGCAGGCTCATGATGCAGTCTCTCACTTTCGAAATCGAGCAGCTTCCGGCAGAGCGTCAGACCCTTGTAGTACTGACGATCCATGACGCACTGGCTGACGGCGACACAGGTGGAAAGGGCTTCGGGATCGGTCAGGACCCCCATGAACTCCGACATGCGCATGACGAATTCTTCGTAGAATCGCGGTCGGACCTTTTCGTCGAGATACATCGACATGATGGCGAAATAGATGCGCTTCGAGGGCGTATCGACATCGTCGGCCTTGAGGATATCCCGCTCCCGCAGGATCGAGGCCTTGTTGTGAAGGACCAGCGTGGCTCTGCGGTCGCCATTTGCAATGACGGCACCGTTGATCACGAATTTCTCCCCTGGTTTCAGGGTCAGCTTCAGGGCCATTCGTTTTTTCCGGCCGGACTACCGACCGCCTTCTGACGCGAACTGTTGACGGGTCCGTCTGCGGACCGTGAACGAACCTTGCCCCCGTGCTGGTTGAATTATCGTTAACGCTACCGGCAACCGGATTTCCGGGGGATCAGGATCATCTGACGGGCCGCCTTAAACGTTTCTTAAGCCTGACAGGGCTGAATGCGGGACTGTTGATCAATCCGGTACGAGAGGTTTCGGCATGGCCCGCAACGCCGCGCGCAAGAAGAACTCGGACGCCAGCCTGCGTCAGGACGCTCCGACCCTGGGTCGCAACATCATGCAGGCCGGGACCTATCAGATCATGGCGACGCTGCAGACGGTCGATGATGACCGGAAGCCTTCCCGCGCCGACCTCAAGCGCGCGGTTCAGCACCTCAGGCAGGGAAGCAGGTTCGCCGGGCAGGGCAGGTTCGACGACGCGGCGGTCGAATTCCTGCAGGCGCATGTGCTTGACCCGGCCAATGCCGACACGTTGCTGGTGCTGGGCAACAACCTGCGGCACGCAGGGCAGGTGCAGGCGGCGGTGCACGTGCTGGAGAAGGCACTGAAGGTGTCCGGCGAGGATCCCGAGATCATCTATGGCATCGGCCTGCTGGCGCAGGACCTCGGCATGCTGAAGGCGGCGGAGAACATGTTCGCGCTGGTCATGCAGCGCACACCCGACGACAGCCGTGGCCCGATTGCGATGGCGTCGGCGAAGCGCGCGGGCGGTGACTATGAGGCCGCCATCGATACCCTGAAGTTCGCGGTGCAGACGAAGGTCGAGGATCCGACACTCTGGCAGGCGCTGGCCGTCACGGTGGCGGAGGCGCAGGGTGCCGATCAGGCCCGCCCGTTCTTCGACGAGGCGCTGCGGCTCGCGCCGGAATTCGAGATCGCCTACGCCAACATCGGCCATGCCTATTCGGCGGAGGGGCGTTTCGCGGAATCGCTGCCATATCTGGAGAAGGCGGTGAGCATGCGTCCCGACGATGCCGATACCCGCTTCAACTATGCCTCGTCACTGCTCGGCACGGGCAACCTGGAGAAGGGCTGGGCCGAATACGAATGGCGGCTGGACCGTCGCCGCGGTGACTCCGTGGTCTTCGTCCATGACCTGCCGCGCTGGCACGGCGAGGACATTTCCGACAAGACCCTGCTGATCTCCGACGAACAGGGTATCGGCGACGCCATCATCTTCGCCAGTGCCTTCCAGGAAGTCATCGACCTGGCCGGTCACGTCATCATCGAATGCGACCGCCGCCTGGTGAGCTGGTTCCAGCGTTCCTTCCCGCAGGCAACGGTGCACCGGCATGTCACCTTCCGGTCCAACAACAAGATCCACCGTCACTATGGCTGGCTGAAGGACGAAGAGGTTCCGAAGCCGGACCTGTTCATTCCCTCCGGTTCCCTCTTCAGCATCTTGCGTCCGGACATGGAGAGCTTCCGGCGCGGCGACAGCTATCTGACGCCGGACCCGGAGCGCGTGGCCTTCTGGAAGGCGCGGTTCGATGCGCTGGGGGAGGGGCCGAAGGTCGGTCTCTGCTGGTCCGGCGGCTTCGTGACCCCGATCCGTTCCAAGGGCTACATGTCGCTGAGCGACTTTCAGCCGTTCTTCGATCTGGCGTCGAAGGGCGCGCACTTCATCGACGTCATGTACAAGGACGCCAGCGAGGATCGCGCCCGTCTGAAGACGGAATTCGGCATCGACCTGCATGACTGGGACGACATCGACCGCCGCAACGAACTCGACGAAGCAGCGGCCTATACGGTTGCGCTGGATTTCGTGGTGTCCATTTCGTCGTCGCCTGTCGCCATCGCGGGCGCGGTGGGCGTGCCGACAGTCACCCTGCTGCACAAGCCTGACCGGTTCCACTTCGGTGCGGGGATCGAGCCATGGTTCCCGAAGGCCGAGATATTCGTTGCCACCAACCGCGCCGAATGGCCGGCCGTCCCCTGCAAGGCGGCCCGCATCGCGACGGGTCGGCGGCTGGGTCTGGAACCGGCACTGGAACGCAGCGATGCATGACCTGGTCCCGATCATCGTCCAGGCCCGCACCGGATCGACCCGGTGTCCGGCCAAGGTGATGCGCCCCGTCGCAGGGCGTCGGCTGATCGACTACACGCTGGATGCGCTGGAGCGCTGTCGTGTTGCCCGCCCGCTGATCGTGGCAACGTCAGACGACGCGCTGGATGACGCGCTGGCAGCCCATTGCACCGCCCGCAACGTGCCCGTGATACGCGGGCCGCTCGACGATGTGGCCGGGCGCTTCCGGACCGTGCTGGAACGCTTCCCCGTCCGCGCGTTCGTCCGGGTCTCCGGCGACAGCCCGCTGATCGACCGGCGGCTGGTTGATGATGCGGTAACCCGGTTCCGCAACGGCGGTGCCGATGTCGTGACCAATGTATTCCCGCGCACCTTCCCCAAGGGGCAGTCGGTCGAGGTGGTGTCTTCGGACGCATTCCTGTCGGCAGAGGCGGAGATGACCGACGCGTCGGACCGTGAGCATGTGACCCCCTGGTTCTACCGCAGCCCGGATCGCTATCGCATCGTCAATATCACTTCCCGGTTCGACAGTGGCGAGACCTCCATGGTGGTGGATACGGAAGAGGACTTCGAGCGCTTTCGCGCCGTCGCCCGCGACCTGAATGCGCCGACATGGCGCTATCGCTGGGATGAACTCGCCGAACTGCCCCGGACCACGGGCCAGGTGGCGTCATGATCCAGGCGGGGATCATCGGCCTGGGCGTAGGTGAACGTCATATCGGTGGCTATGAACGTCATCCCGAATGCCGCGTCACGCGACTGGCCGATTTCTGTCCCACCAAGCGGGCTGACGTGCGCACACGTTTCCCGGACCGGGAAATCGCGGACAATGCGGATGCCGTGCTGGACGACCCGGACGTTTCCATCGTCTCCATCGCCTCCCACGATCAGGATCATTTCGCGCAGGTGATGCGGGCGCTGGACGCCGACAAGCATGTCTTTGTCGAGAAGCCGCTGGTGCTGGAAATCGACCATGCGCGCCAGATCCGGGCGAAACTGAACCAGAAGCCGCACCTGAAGATCTCCTCGAACCTGATCCTGCGCCGCTGTCCCCGTTTCCTGAAGCTCAGGGCTGACATCGCGGCAGGGGATTATGGCCGCCTGTTCCACATCGACGCCGATTACCAGTATGGCCGCATCCACAAGCTGCTGGGCGGCTGGCGCGGTGAATTGCCGGGCTACAGCCTGGTGCTGGGGGGCGCGGTCCACATGATCGACCTGGTGCTCTGGCTGACCGGTGACCGCGCGGTGGAAGTGACCGCCATGGGCAACCGCATCGCCACCGCCGACAGCGCCTTTGCCAACTTCGACCTGGTGCAGGCGCTGGTCCGTTTCGAGAGCGGCATGGTCGCGAAGATCGGCTGCAACGGCGGCTGCGTGCACCCGCATTTCCACAAGCTGGAGGTCTACGGCACGAACGCCAGTTTCGTTAACGGTTTGGAAAGTGCGTTTGTTTACCGTGATCGGCATCCCGGCAGAAGGCCGGAAACAATGAGGGAGGCCTATCCCGGTGTCGACAAGGGTGACCTGTTACATGATTTCGTGGACGCGGTGCTGCATGACCGCGCGCCGGAGGTGAGTGCAGATGACGTATTCCGCTCCCTCGCCGTCTGTTTCGCCATCGAACGCGCCGCTCACACCGGCAAGTCCATCGCTGTCGAGCAGCTCTGACAATTCCGCTTTCCGCCAGATCCATTTCGGCCGTCCGATCATCGGCGAGGCCGAGCGCCGTGCCGTGCTGGAGGTGCTGGAAAGCCCGATCCTGGTTCACGGTCCCCGTGCCCTGAAGTTCGAGGAGGATTTCGCCGCCTTCACCAATGGCGGGCAGGCGATCACCGTCTCCTCCTGCACCGCAGGGCTGCATCTCGGCTATTTCCAGCTTGGTCTGGGGGCCGGGGATGAGGTCATCGTGCCCGCACAGACCCACACCGCCACCGCGCACGCCGTCGAATATGTCGGCGCGAAGCCGGTGTTCGTGGATGCGGAACCGGAAACAGGCAATATCGACATCGACCGGATCGAGGCGGCGATCACCCCCGCCACGAAGGCAATCTCCATCGTCCATTACCTGGGCATGCCGGTCGACATGGTGCGCATCAACGCCATTGCCGCGAAGCATGGCCTGTTCGTCATGGAAGACGCGGCGCTGGCCGTCGGCACCTACCTGGACGGCATCCACGCCGGTCTGATGGGCGACATGGGCTGCTTCTCCTTCTACCCCGTCAAGCACATGACGACGGCGGAGGGGGGCATGGTCCTGACCCGTGACGACGCGCTGGCCGAACGCATCCGCCGCAAGAAGGCCTTCGGCCTGGACCGCACGGTGACGGAGCGCAAGGAACCCGGCGTCTATGACGTCACCCAGCTCGGCTTCAACTACCGCATGAACGAGATGCAGGCGGCGATGGGGATCGAGCAGCTGAAGCAGGTCCAGGGGTTCCTGGATGCGCGTCATGCCAACTATGAACGGCTGGAGGCCGGGCTGAAGGAACTGGACGGTCTGCACCTGTTCCAGTCCAGCAATGGCCGGTTCCAGAGCAGTCATTACTGCCTGTCGGTGGTGCTGAAGGGCGCCCGGGCATCGCGGCGTTCCGACGTTGCGGCGGCGCTGAACGCACAGGGCGTGGGCACCAGTGTCTACTACCCCGGCCCGGTCCCGGCACTGGCCTACTACAGCGACAAGTACGGCCTCCGCGCGGAGGACTTTCCCAATGCGACCGAGATCAGCCGGTGTTCCATCGCGCTGCCCGTCGGCCCGCATCTGAACCATGACGACATGGATTTCATCATTCACGCCATGAAGAAGGCTTTGCACGATGTCCGTTGAAACCAACTTTCACACAGAGCAGTCGGCACTGACCGGCAAGAAGGTCGTGATCATCGGCGGTGCCGGGTTCATTGGCCACAACATGGCGCTGAAGATGAAGTCGCTCGGCGTCGAAGTGGCCGTGATCGACAGTCTTGGCGTCAACAACTACTACGCCATCGAGCGGGAGCGTTACACGAACCCGAACGGCGAGATCTATCTGAACTTCATCAAGCAGCGGATGAACCTGCTGCATCAGGCCCAGGTGCCGTTCATCGAGGCGGATGCCCGTGACTACCATGCCCTGTCAGAGGCGCTGGAAGACCTGAACCCGGACTACATCGTGCATCTGGCTGCCGTTTCGCACGCCAACCGCTCGAACAAGGACCCGTACTCCACGTTCGACCATTCGCTGCGGACCCTGGAGAACGCGCTGGACGCTTCGCGCTCCACGCGCCTGAACGTGCAGCGGTTCGTCTATTTCTCGTCCTCCATGGTCTACGGCACCTTTGCCGACGGCATCGTGGACGAGGAGACCACCTGCAACCCGATGGGCATCTATGGCGCGCTGAAGTTCGCGGGCGAGAAGATGGTGATCGCCTACAATCAGGTCTTCGATCTGCCCTACACGATCGTGCGTCCCTCCGCGCTGTACGGGGAGCGCTGCGTCAGCCGCCGTGTCGGCCAGGCGCTGATCGAGAACGCGCTGCGCGGCAACACGCTGACCATCAATGGTGATGGTACCGACTGCCTGGACTTCACCTACATCCAGGATCTGGTTGGTGGTGTGATCGCGGCGCTGGCATCGCCCGACGCCGCCAACGAGATCTTCAACCTGACCTATGGCCAGGGCCGTTCGCTGAACGAGATGGTGGAGATCATCCGGGAGCATTTCCCCGGCGTCGAAGTGCGCCACAATGATCGCGACAGCCTGATGCCGGAACGCGGTACCCTGTCGGTGGACAAGGCCAGGAGCCTGATCGGTTACCGTCCGAGCCATCCGCTTGATGTCGGCTTCGTCGATTACATCAACTGGTACAAGGACAACTGGGCCAGCTTCATCGGGACGAACACCGCCCCGGATGACGGCCAGGTCGTCTATCTGAAGCGGCGTGCCTGGGCGTGAACGCGCATGCTCCCATGGCGCTGCGGCCGGATGACTGGCTGTCCGGCCTGCTGGGCAAGTCTGTCTGGCATCTGACACCGTCCGCCGAACCCGGACGGGCCATCGAACTGCCTGACGGCGAGCCGTGCTTTGTCGATGCACGCCTGCCTGTTTCCCGTACCGAAGTCTCACGTCGGCTGGAGGACAAGGGGTTCCGCCTGGTCGATACGGGCATGAACTTCGAACGCCCCGTCTGGGGCGCGGCCAACAGCCGGTTCAGCCGGGCGGCAAAGCCGAAGGATCGCGCGGCGGTGGAGAGCATCGCCGAACGCAGCTTTTCCTTCAGCCGGTTCCATCTGGATCCGATGGTGACGACGAATACCGCCAACGAGATCAAGCGCCAGTGGGCGGGCAACTGGTTCGAAGGCAAGCGCGGCGACGGCATGATCGTGGCCGAGGTCGATGGTGTGACGGCCGGGTTCCTGCAGTACCTGCGTTCGGGGGATGTGCTGACCATCGACCTGGTGGCGGTCGACAATCGCTACCGGGGCAGGGGACTGGCACGCGACATGATCGCCTGGTCCGAGTCCATGGTGCCGGGAATTGCCATCCTGCGGGTCGGCACACAACTCGCCAACGCCGCTTCGCTGCGCAGCTATATGGGCGACAACTTTCGCCTGATCGCCTCCAACTACGTCTTTCATTACCACGGGTGAGCGCCATGCAGATCGCAGGCAGGAACACGAACGACGCAACCTTCATCATCGCCGAGGTCGGCAACAATCACGAAGGTGACTTCGGGCTGGCCAGGGAAATGGTCCATCTGGCCGCTGACGCCGGTGTCGATGCAGTGAAATTCCAGACCTTCAGTACCGACCAGTTCATCGCGCCGGTCGATGCGGTACGGTTCCAGCGGATGAAGGGCTTCGAACTGACCCACGACCAGTTCGCCGAACTGGGAGAGCTGGCCCGGGCCGCTGGCCTCGCCTTCATCTCCACCCCGCTGGACATGGACAGTGCCGTCTTCCTGAACGATCACGTGGACGCCTTCAAGATCGCCAGTTCGGACAATACCTTCTGGCCGCTGATCGACTATGTCGCGGCCACGGCGAAGCCGACGATCATTTCCACCGGGCTGGCGGACATGGACTGCGTGCAGCAGTCCGTCTGTCGCATCAAGTCCCGTTGGGTCGCCGACGGTGTGGCGCCGGGTCTGGGCGTGCTGCATTGCGTGACGGCCTATCCGACCCCGCCGGAGCACGCCAATGTCGCCGCAGTCCGCACCATGATCGATGCGCTGCCGTCCTGCGATGTCGGCTACTCAGACCACACCAGCGGCAATGAAGCAGCCGTGGTCGCGGTCGCCCTGGGCGCGCGCATTGTCGAGAAGCATTTCACCATTGCCCACGACCACAGCGATTTCCGCGATCACCAGCTCTCGGCCGATCCGGCGGAGATGAAGGAACTCGTACAGCGCGTGCGCATGACCGAGACCCTGCTGGGGTCCGGCGAAGTGACCATGGCCGCCATCGAGCGGGATACCGCGCCGCTGGTGCGACGCTCCATCGCTGCCCGTCGTCCGCTTGCAGCGGGCCACCGGGTCGCCGACAGGGATCTCGTCTGGGTGCGCCCGGGCGACGGTCTGCCGCCGGGGCGGGAGCATGAGGTGATCGGTCGTACCCTGATGGCTCCGATGGCCATGGGTGATCGCTTCACCGCCGAGATGCTGGGCTGACCGGCCATGTGCGGGATCGCCGGACATTTTGGACCTGACCGGCCGCTGCCGCAGCGGGAAACCGCCTGTCTTGAGGCCATGGGGCGGCGTGGTCCCGATGCGTCGGGCCGCTTCAGCGTCGAGATGGGATCGAACTGGCTGACGTTGCTGCACACACGGCTTGCGATCATCGATCTGGATTCTCGCGCCGATCAGCCGTTTCGTCGCGATGGTCTGACCGTCGTCTTCAATGGCGAGATCTACAACTATGTCGAGGTGCGCCAGATCCTGCGGGCCAGGGGCGTGACCTTCACCACCGAGTCCGACACGGAGGTCCTGCTGGAGGCCTATCGCGCCTGGGGCGACCGGCTGGTGGATCACATCGAGGGCATGTGGGCCTTCGCGCTGCATGACGCCAACCGCCGTCGGCTGCTGATCTCCCGCGATCCGTTCGGGGAAAAGCCGCTCTACTGGCAGGACATGGGGCAGGGGTTCCGCTTCGCCTCCGAGATCAAGGCGCTGGCAGCACTCAATGGCGTGCGCCCCTCCGTGAACGAGGAGACCGTGCGCCGCTATCTCGTGAACGGCTACAAGTCGCTCTACAAGTCCGGCGATCTGTTCCATGCCGGTGTCCATGAACTGCCGCCGGGGCACAATCTGGTCGTGGGCGACAATCGTGGTGTCAGCATCGACGAATACTGGCGGCCCGAGTACCGCCCGGAAACCGGCATGTCCTTCGGTGCAGCGGTCGAGGGACTGCGGTTTCATCTCGAAGAGAGCATCCGCCTGCGCCTGCGCGCCGACGTGCCGATCGCCTTCTGCCTGTCAGGCGGTGTCGACAGTGCCGCGCTGGCGTCCTTTGCCGCGAAGCGCCATGGCGCGGATGTGGCGTCCTTTTCCATCATCGACCCTGACCCGCGCTATGACGAGAGCGCGAACATCGCCGCAACCGTGCGCGACCTGCGTTGCCGTCATCACGAGATCCGGCTGGAGCAGGCCAGCGATCTGGACCGTTTCGCCGACTTGGTCGCCTATCATGACAAGCCGGTCATCACCGCGTCCTACTATGTGCACAGCATGCTGTCGGAGGCGATGCGGGCGGAGGGTTTCCGTGTCTCGGTTTCTGGCACCGGTGCGGACGAGCTGGTCACCGGCTATTACGACCATTTCAACCTGCATCTGCAGGCCATGCAGGGACATCCGGACCGGGCGGAGCGGCGCGCCGACTGGCAGCGCCACGTGCAGCCCATCGTGCGGAACCCGCATCTGCAGGACCCTGACCTCTACAGCGCGCAGCCGCAGTTCCGTGACCATATCTACCTGAACCGCGACGTGTTCTCCGACTATCTGACGACGCCTTTCGACGAGCCATTCACGGAAAGCGCACTGTCCGACGATCTGCTGCGCAACCGGATGCTGAACGAGCTGCGGACGGAGGCGGTGCCGATCATCCTGCGGGAGGACGACCTGAACTCCATGCGCTCGTCGGTGGAGAACCGCAGTCCCTACCTGGACCGGAAGCTCTGCGACTTCGCCTACACGATCCCGCCGGAACACCTGATCCGCGACGGCCATGCCAAAGCACCGCTGCGTGCCGCGTCGCGTGGTGTGCTGAACGACAAGGTGCGGCTGGACCGGCACAAGAAGGGGTTCAACGCGGCCTTCCGCAGCCTGTTCGACCTGGATAACCCGAAGACCCGCGAGCGTATCCTGGATGACGGGCCAGTCTTCAATCTGGTGAAACGTGACCGGATCGAGGCGGCGATGCGTGAACCTGATCTGCCAAACAGTTTCTCCAAGTTCCTGTTTTCCTTCGTTTCCGCGAAACTCTTCATGGAGCAGTGGGCATGAATGTTCGTTTCTGCCAGTCCTGTGTCCTGCCTGACAGCCGTCCCGGCATCACCATCGGGTCCGATGGCGTCTGCAATGCCTGCAAGGGACACCGGCGCAACCGGGTGGAGATCGACTGGGCCGCGCGGGAGCAGCGCCTGAACGAGGTCGTGGGCTGGGCGAAGGCGCGCAATGCCGCCTATGACTGCATCGTGCCCGTCTCCGGCGGCAAGGACAGCTTCTGGCAGGTCGCGCGCTGTCTCGACATGGGTCTGAAGGTGCTGGCCGTGACCTGGAAGTCGCCGGGCCGCAATGCCTTGGGCCAGTCCAATCTGGATGCACTGGTGCGGCTGGGTGTCGATCATGTCGACTTCGCCATCGACCCGTCCGTCGAAGCGCGTTTCATGCGCCGGACCCTGATCGAGACCGGGTCCAGCGCGGTGCCGATGCATCTGGCGATCTTCGCCATTCCGATGCGCTTTGCCGCCCGTCTGGGTGTGCCGCTGATCGTCTGGGGCGAGAGCCCGTTCATGGAATATGGCGGCGATGCCGGTGACAGCGATCTCGACCTGCTGAACCATGCCTGGCTGAAACGCCATGGCATCCTGCAGGGGCGGGAGGCGCAGGACTGGATCGGTGACGAGCTCAGCCCGCGCGAGCTTGAACCCTTCACCCCCCCGACCGAGGCCGAGTTCGACGCGGCGGACATCCGCTCCATCTTCCTGGGCTACTACCTGCCCTGGGATCCTTCCGAGAGCCTGCGGGTGGCGGAGAAGCACGGGTTCCAGCGCCGGGCGGAGGGGCCGAAGGTCGGCCTGTATGACTATGCGGACATCGACTGCGACTTCATCTCGATCCATCACTGGTTCAAGTATCCGAAGTTCGGTTTCACCCGTCTGTTCGACAACCTTTCGCTGGAAATCCGCAACGGGCGCATCAGCCGTGATGCGGCACTGGCCACCATCGCGCGGCTGGGCGACCAGCGACCCGACGCCGACATTGCCCGCGCGCTTGCGTTCATGGACCTGTCGCCAGCGGTCTTCGCCGAGCTGGAGGAACGCTTTCGCGACCACGCGATCTGGCAGCAGCGGGACGGTCAGTGGGTCGTGCCGGGCTTCCCGGTTGCCGACTGGCGCTGGCCGCGGGCGGATCTGGAGCAGGCGGCATGAGGCTGGCCGAGAAATCACCCCCGCGCGTGTTTCAGCCCGCACCGGGCATCGCGATCTCCGATTGCGGTGACGTGCATCTGGCGACGGATGAGCAGGTCACGATGGTCACGGCCTCCGGTCGTCGCATGGACGTGGCGGCGAAGGACTTCGGGTTCTACGCCACACCGTCCGTCAATGGCCGCCTGAAGGGGGAAGGGTTCAAGACTGCCCTTGTCCGCAATGGTGCCGGCCAGATCTACGTGATGGTGGTCGAGCAGGACCGGATGGACCGTTTCGACGCCTATTGTGCCGCCGAAAGTCAGACAGTGCTGGAGTGGCTGGATGAACGCCCCCTGGGCTGACAACACCCTGCAGGGCGTGCTGTTCGCCAACCGGGCGCGGATGGGGAGCAGTGCGTTCCTGACCCTGGTCCAGGGTGACGGGACGGAGCAGAACTTCTCCTACGACGAGATATACGTCCGGGCGCATGCCTGGGCGGTGCGCTACCAGGACCAGGGCGTGGGACAGGGCGACCGGATTGTTGTGGTGCTGAGGCACGGCATCGACCTCTACACCGCCTATATCGGGGCGATCCTGATGGGGGCGGTGCCGGCCATGTTCGCCCATCCGTCACCGAAGCTGTCTGAGGATGTCTACTTCGAGACCGTGCGCAGCCTGCTGGAAGGCAGCCGCGCACGCGTGCTGGTCACCTACGGCGAACTGGCGCCGAAACTCTCCGGGCTGGTTGACGCACTGCCGACGTTCGATGCGTTGCTGATCGCGCGCGACGAGGAGACAGCGGCATCGACGCCGCCGAACGACGGCGACCCGATCCGGCTCTTCGCGCGGCCTGCGATGGATCCCGATGATCCGGCCTTCCTGCAGTATTCGTCCGGCACGACCGGGCTGAAGAAGGGCGTCACGATCAGCCACAGGGCGTTGCTGTGGCAGATCGCGGCTTATGGCGACATGATCCGGGCGAGCGAATCCGACGTGATCGTCAGCTGGTTGCCGCTCTATCACGACATGGGGTTGATCACCTGCTTCTTCCTGCCCCTGATCAAGCGCTGCCGTCTGGTGGCGATCTCGCCCTTCGATTGGGTGCAGAATCCGACACTCTGGCTGGATGCGGTGAAGCGTCATCGCGGCACACTGAGCTGGCTGCCGAACTTCGCCTACAGCTTCATGGCGCGCAATGCGCCTGCGGGAGACCATGACCTGTCGTCACTGCGCGGGTTGGTGAACTGCTCGGAGCCGATAACGGCGGCCGCGCACGGGGCCTTTCTGGACCGCTTCGCCGATGCCGGTTTCAACCCTGAAGCGTTCGCCGGTTCCTATGCGATGGCGGAGGCAACCTTTGCCGCTACATCGGGGGGGGTCGAGACAGCCCTGCGGACGGAGACGGTGGATATTGCCGCACTGACCGACCGACACGTGGCGGAACCGGCTGCGACGGGCCGGATGCTGGTGTCATCGGGTGTTGCGCTGCCGGCCACGCAACTGACAATCCTGGATGAGTCCGGGAAGCCGCTGCCGGAGCGCCATGTCGGCGAGATCGAGATCAGCGGCCCGTCCATGTTCACCGGCTACGACGGGCAACCGGAACGCACCGCCGAGGTGCTGCGGAACGGGCGCTATCGCAGCGGTGACCTTGGCTACCTCGCGGACGGGCACCTGTTCGTGGTCGGGCGCAAGCGCGACCTGATCATCATCGGCGGCAAGAACATTCACCCCCATGACGTGGAGGCACTGGCTTGTGGTGTGGACGGTGTGCTGCCCGGTCGCGCGGTTGCCCTGGGCGATCATGACGAGAGCGCAGGCACCGAACGTCTGGTGCTGATCGCGGAGAGCGAGCGACCGCAGGCCGAATGGCCCGCGATCGCCGCCGCGATCCGTGAAACGGTCGCGACCGGCACGGAGATCGTGCCCGGTGATGTGCGCATCGTGGAGCCGCGCTGGCTCAGGAAATCGACCTCCGGCAAGATGGCGCGCGGGGAAAATCTCAAGCGTTACCGTGCACTTCCGGCGATTGATTCGCATGCAACATCAGAAATGCCGACCGTCACGACACGTTCACTGATCGAGGATGTGCGGCGGGTGGTGATGGATGACGTCCTGTCCGGTCGCCGGGTTGACGATGATGCGTCCCTGATCCGGGGCGGGCTGGTGGACTCCTTTTCCACCGTGACCCTGATCCTGGCGCTGGAGCAGCGCTTTGGTGTTTCAGTCCCCGAGAATGTCACTGCCGATCCGACAGCACTGGACAGCATTCGCGCGATCTCGCGGACCATCGAGCGTCTGCGCGCCGAGCCGGTCGGGAGCGCTGAAACATGCGAACTGACCGCCGATCAGGTGCCGATGATCACGGACGAACCTGTGGCACTGCCAAAGGGGCGTGCCGGCTTCTGGACCTGGTACTACCGCTTCACCTTCCGCCGTCTGGGGATCGGCTATGGTCCCGGTCTGCGGGTGCTCGGCCCCATCCTGCTGCGGCCTGATGGCGACCCGCGCAACATCCGTCTCGGCCGCTCCGTGACCCTGATGCCCTGGGTCGATCTGAAGGTGCGGGAGAATGGGCGCATCATCCTGGGTGATGGCGCGGCGGTGGACACGACCGCGCGGCTGGTGGCGGCGCGGGACGGCACGATCCGGCTGGGGGACCGGGCGCAGGTCGCCTTCTCCTCCATCATCAACGCCGGGGCGGATGTCACCATAGGACGCGACAGCGCCACGGCGGGGCACTGCACCATCATTGCCTCCGAACACCGCTTCGACAGCCGGGAGCCGATCATGCGCCAGGGCTATATCCATGAGCCCGTGCTGATCGGCGCGGATGTCTGGCTTGCCTCCGGTGTCACGGTCACGCCGGGGTCGCGCATCGGCAACGGCGCGATCATCAGCGCCCGCTCCACGGTCTCCGGCGATATCCCCGGATACACCGTTGCCGCCGGTACGCCTGCACGGGTGATCAAGAGCCGCGGCTGATCACTCAGTCGGCGAGCTGCTTCGGGTCACGCAGGAACAGCACAACCAGCACCGCCGCCGCCACCGGCATCGCCGCGAAGGCGATCAGGGTCAGCGTGTAGTCGCCCGTGAGATCGTAGGCGATGCCCAGGGGCAGGGGGCCGAGTGAGGCACCCACGACCCCGATCATCTGTCCCGTGCCCTGGATCGAGCCGATGTGCTTGCGCCCGAAATAGCGCGGCCACATGAAGCCGAAGAAGGTCATCGACACCGCATTGTTGATGCCGAAGACGACGCCGTAGACCAGCCCCGACGTCAGGTCGGTGACATTGCCGGCCGCGACGAGGGCAGCAGCCATGACCAGCAGACCGCCGGCGAAGACCCACTCCGTGCGGAACCTGTCCAGCATGCGCCCCAGCAGCGGCATGCAGATCACCATCGCCACGGCGGACACGGGGAAGATGAGGGAGGCCAGTTCCCGGCCCAGGCCCTGCGCCTCGAAGATCGAGATCTGGAACAGGTGCAGCATGGTGACCAGCATGGCAAAGCAGAACAGTCCCAGGGCGACCAGATAGAACGTCGGTGTACGGGTTGCCTCCGCCAGCGTCAGGCCGAATTCCGGCTTCTTCTCGCTCTCGGTCGCGTCCGGCGCGGCCCTGGCACCGTCCGGCAGCAGGCCGAGATCCTCCGGCTTGTTGAAGACGAGAAACAGCAACCCGGGCAGCAGCAGCAGCGCGCTGAGAACACCCAGCCAGATAAAGGCAGAGCGCCAGTCGCCGCTGTCTATCAGCCACTGGGCCAGCGGCGGATGGATGGCCATGGAGGCGGCGAAACCCAGCATCACCAGCCCCATGGCAAAGCCGCGCTTGGCCGAGAACCACTGGGAGATCAGGTTGACCGCATTCAGCATCAGCGCGCCCTGACCGAGGAAGCGCAGGAGGCCGAAGCCGAGGGTCAGCCAGATCGCAATCTCGAAGACACCGAAGACACTGATGACCGTGCCTGTGACCTGGGAGAAGGCGACGCAGGCAAGGGCGAACAGGACCGTGATGACCAGCGCCGTCCTGCGCATGCCGTGGCGATCCACCTGCCGCCCGACGAAGGGCAGCAGGAATGCCGCGGCAAGGGTGGCAAAGCCGTAGGCGAAGGACACGGCCGTGGCCGAGATGCCCAGATCCTCCACCAGGATACTGACGAAGACGCTGATGGTATGGGACTGGCCGGGGCCGCTGGCCAGCAGCACGATGGCCGCCACGCCCAGCATGATCCAGCCGTAGAAGAAGTGGTTGTTGAGCCCCAGCGCGAAGCGTTCGCGAAATCCCTTCGGGGCCACCTGTTCGTCAGTCATGAAGGCTGCGCGCGAAGTCGAGCAGGTGACGCGTGAAGGTCGCAGGGCGCTCCGCCGGGATCAGGTGACCGGCGTCCTCCACGGTTACCGGACGGGCATCGGGGATCAGGGCGGTCAGTTCCTCGACATCTTCCGCCACCCGGAACACCCGGTCGTGCAGACCGGTCATGACCAGCGTCGGCAGGGTCAGGCGCGACCAGGGGAAGTCCCAGTCGGTGGCGACGGATCCTTCCATCAGGCGGAACAGGCCGTCATCGGGGGACATGGGCTCGTAGGGTGTGCCGGGGAACATGTCGGGCCGCATGGCGACAAGCTGATCGGGATTGACCAGCATCGGCAGATTGGCCTCCATCATCAGGCGTGAACCGCCGTGACGTGCCATGGCGACCATTGCCGTTCCCAGCCATTCGATGCGCGGGCCGGGCTTGCGCAGGGTGTTGATCAGCACCAGCCCTTCCGCCGCGACCCCGTCCAGCCAGGCCTCCGCCGCGAACAGGCCGCCGATCGACAGGCCGACGAGAATGGGCCGCGGCGGCTGCAGGTGTGCCATCAGCCGCTTCAGATCCTCCGCCACCAGTGTCGGGCGCAGATCGGTGTCAGGCCCGAACTCGGTCTCCACCTGTCCGCGGAAGTTGTAGCAGAGCGTGCCATAGCCGGCGTCGCGCAGCGCGGGGCCGATTTCCGCCTGCCAGGCCGCCGCGTTTCCGGTCAGTGCATTGACGAAAACGAATGTCTGCATGTCGCCGGTCGGCGGATCATACTCGAAGTAAAGGCTCTCGCCTGGCGCGATTTCAAAGCGTGACATGTGATCAATCCCCCCGGATATGCTGCATTCTGTTTTGCGCAATCTTCCATGATTCAGATGGCCTTGTGCAGTACCGGGAAGCACATGGCTGCGCCCCCCGTTTCACTTACCTTACGTAAAGGTAAATAGGTTGATCCAGCCCTGAAAATCAGCATCTAATGGATCCATCAGGATTCCGGGGAGTATTGATCATGGATGTCAGCTTTTCTGCCGAGGACATGGCGTTCCGCGACGAGGTTCGTGCGTTTCTGAACGAGGCCTTCGACGACGAACTGAAGGCTGCGATGAAGAAGACACGGGCCGGTTACATGCCGAAGCATCTGCATGTGCGCTGGCAGAAGGCGCTGCACAAGAAGGGCTGGGCCACGCCGCACTGGCCGGTGGAGCATGGCGGCTGCGGCTGGACCCCGACGCAGAAGTACATCTATGACGCCGAGATGTCGGCGGCTGGCGCCCCGATCGTCATTCCCTTCGGCCCGCGCATGCTGGCCCCGGTGCTGATGAAATTCGGTTCCGAGAAGCAGAAATCCGACTTCCTGCCGAAGATCCAGGCTGCTGACCTGATCATCTGCCAGGGCTATTCGGAGCCGGGCTCCGGTTCCGACCTCGCCAGCGTCAAGATGAAGTGCGAGGACAAGGGCGATCACTGGCTGCTGAACGGGTCCAAGATCTGGACCTCCGTCGCCCAGTATGCCGACTGGATCTTCTGCCTGGTCCGCACCTCCAACGAGGGCAAGCGCCAGGAAGGCATTTCCTTCATCCTGATCGACATGAAGTCGCCGGGTGTCACGGTTGATCCGATCATCACCATGGACATGCCGGAGAAGGATTATCAGGAGGTCAATCAGGTCTTCTTCGAGGATGTGAAGGTCCCGAAGGAGAACATGATCGGTGAGGTCAACAAGGGCTGGACCTACGCCAAGTACCTGCTGGAGTTCGAGCGTGGCGGAACCTACAGCCAGGGCCTGAAGCGCGGCATGGAGAAGGTGCGCCAGATCGCGTCGGAGGAGCAGGAGAACGGTGAGCGTGTCGCCGATGATCCGGTCTTCCAGAAGAAGATGGCGGATGCCGATACCCTGATCACCGCAATGGAATATACCGAACTGCGCGTGCTGGGCCGTCTGGCCGGTGGCCAGAATCCCGGGCCGGAAAGCTCGATGATCAAGTGCCGCGGTTCCGAACTGCAGCAGCTTGTGTCGGAACTGGCCTTCGAGGCGGCGGGCATCAAGCAGACGCCGTTCCAGCCGCTGAAGTGGGGCTCCAACGAGCCGCCGATCGGCCCCGACTGGGCCGCCGGTGTCGGGCCGAAGATGTACAACTACCGCAAGGTCTCGATCTATGCCGGATCGAACGAGATCCAGCGCAACATCATGGCGAAGCTGATCCTGGGTCTCTGATCCGGTTCACATGCTGAAACGGAAAGCCCCGGCCATCGCGGTCGGGGCTTTTTCGTTGGAGCACGGACAGGGCAGGTGTTGCGGCAGGGGCAGGCGTTCCTGACTCACGCCGGCTGCATGATCTCCTCCACCCCGTCGTCGCGCACGGCGCGGTAGAAGCAGCTTCTGCGGTTGGTGTGGCAGGCCGGGCCGGTCTGGTCCACCAGCAGCAGGATGGTGTCGCCGTCGCAGTCGTAGCGCATCTCCTGCAGGCGCTGGACGTGGCCGGAGCTTTCGCCCTTGCGCCAGAAGGCCTGGCGGGAGCGGGACCAGTAGCAGACCTGACCGGTCTGCAGGGTCTCGGCAATGGAGGCCCGGTTCATCCAGGCCATCATCAGCACCTCGCCCGTGTCATGCTGCTGGGCGATGGCTGGAATCAGCCCGTCGGCATTGAACAACAGGTCATTGTCGAGCTGCGGGGGCAGGGCGGTCTTCGCTGTCATGGATAGGCTCTTTCAGGTGTGCGGGTTTGTGGCGCAGGGTGGCCTTCTTTGCAGCCTCGGAAAAGCGTCTATTCTGCCGCCCATGTTTGATCCCTTCTCCTTGCGACCCACAGCCGACGTTCAGCCACCGGCCTTTCACCTGTTCAACGGGCAGGGGAAGGCAAGGGCATTGCTGATCTGCGACCATGCCTCCAACGCCCTGCCGCGAGGCTACGGCACCCTTGGCATCGACCCGGACAAGATGTTCGAACATATCGCCTGGGATGTCGGGGCCGCCGCCGTCACCCGTCATCTGGCGGAGATTCTGGATGCCACGGCCATCCTGGGCGGTACCTCCCGTCTGTTCGTTGACCTGAACCGCTATCCGGATGACCCGACGGCCATTGCCGCCTTCTCCGACGGGACGAAGGTGATCGGCAATGCGGACCTGTCGGAGGCGGAGCGGGCGCACCGGCTCTCCTGGCACAGCCAGTACCACAACGAGGTGGAGCGGCAGGTGCACGGGCTGACGGCAGAGACGCCCCCACCACTGCTGTTCATCCACAGCTTCACGCCCATCATTCGCGACATCCGGCGTCCGTGGCATCTGGGCGTGCTGCACGATCACGAGAGCCCGGAGAGCGACCGGCTGCTGCAGGTGCTGCGGCGCAACGGTGACATCACCGTCGGCGACAACCAGCCCTATGCCGTGAACGAGCCGCGATCCTATTCGATCTATCACCACGGGATCAGCGCAGGCCGGCCCTATGTCGCGCTGGAGATCCGCCAGGACCTGATCGAGACTGAGGCGGGCGCGGAGGAATGGGCCGTCCTGATCGGGGATGCCTTCCGGGAGATGCTGGAGCCGCTGGGAGTATTGCCATGAGTGACGACAGCCCGTCCTTCACCATCGGGATCGAGGAAGAATATCTGCTGATTGATCCCGTCACGGGCAATCTGGCGTCCCGCCCGCCCGACAGCATCCTGGAACATGCCCAGTCGCTGGCGCCGGACCAGATCGTGACGCCGGAATTCCTGCGGGCGCAGATCGAGGTCGGTACCCGCGTCTGCCGCACGATTTCGGAGGCCAAGTCGTCACTGATCGAACTGCGCCGGGCCGTTCGGACCGCCGTGACGGAGGAAGGACTGGCCTTCGCCGCCGCATCTTCCCACCCCTTCGCGGAGTGGAAGGAGCAGGAGCCGACGCAGAAGGACCGCTATCTCACGCTGGCCCGTGACCTGCAGACGGTCGTGCGTCGCCTGCTGATCTGCGGCATGCATGTCCATGTCTGCATCGAGGATCCGGAACTGCGGATCGACCTGATGAATCAGGTGCGCTATTTCCTGCCGCATCTGCTGGCGCTGACGACCTCCTCGCCCTTCTGGCAGGGGCAGCGTTCGGGGCTGCAGTCCTATCGCCTGACCGTGTTCGATGCCCTGCCGCGTACCGGCATGCCGGAGGCTTTCGCGAGCTGGGCCGAATATGAACGGCTGAAGACCCAGTTCATCCGTGCCGGCGTCATCGAGGATGCGACCAAGCTCTGGTGGGACATCCGCCCGTCCGACCGCTTTCCGACGCTGGAAATGCGGATGACCGACGTCTGTACCCGCGTCGAGGACACGATCGCCGTTGCTGCCATCTATGCCTGCCTGCTGCGCATGCTGTGGCGGCTGAAGAAGCGGAACCAGCGCTGGCGGGTCTATCCGGCCGCTCTGATCCGGGAGAACCGCTGGCTGGCCATGCGGCACGGTGTGACCGGCACGCTGGTGGACTTCGGGCGCGGTGCGCAGGTGCCCTATGCCGAACTGATCGAGGAGATCCTGGAGCTGATCGCGGAGGATGCGGAGGCGCTGGGCTGCACGGCCGAGGTGATGCATGCGCGGGAGATCGTGCGCCGCGGCACCTCCGCCGACCGCCAGATCGCCACCTTTGATGCGGCGATGAAGGATGCGGAGAATCCGAGGGCCGCGTTCAAGGCCGTGGTGGACGAGATCGTCGCCGACACCGTGCTGGGGCTGGACTGAGGCGCAGACTGGCCCACATGATGGGGAGGAGCGGCCCGCTCTGAACCGGATTCTGACACGGAGTGATGATCATGGATGACCAGACACGTACCGAACTCGAAGCCGCCGCGTTCCGCCGCCTTGTCAGCCATTTCAGGGAACGGACGGACGTACAGAACATCGACATGATGAATCTGGCCGGTTTCTGCCGCAACTGCCTGTCGAACTGGTACCGCGAAGCCGCCGACGACAAGGGCCTCGACCTCTCGAAGGAAGACGCGCGGGAGATCGTCTACGGCATGCCCTATGCGGACTGGAAGGCGAAGTACCAGACGGAGGCAACGCCTGAGCAGCAGCAGGCCTTCAGGGACCAGAACCCGGGCCACTGACGGGCTGGTTTTTGGCCGTCCGTCCTGTTCGGAGCATTCGGCTGCGCCGATTCACCCCCATCCCGACCTTCCCCCGTCGCGGGGGAAGGAGAGTTGGTGTGGGAGCATCGGTTCTTCCTCCTCCCCCTCGACGGGGGAGGATCGAGGAGGGGGTGAAGCCCAGAGTTGCCTGATGAGACCCTGAGAGCCGAACCGTCAGGCCTGTTCGCGGGCTCCGGCCTCGACGACGGCCAGGGCGGTCATGTTGACGATGCCGCGTGCCGTGACGGACGGGGTCAGGATGTGCGCCGGCTTGGCGGCACCCACCAGGATCGGGCCGACGGGCAGGGCGTCGCCCATGTACTTGATCAACTGGTAGGAGATATTGGCCGCGTCCAGATTGGGCATGATCAGGATGTTGGCCTGGCCATGCAGGGCGGCGAGCGGGAAGGCGCGCTTGCGATAGGCCTCGTCCAGGGCGGCGTCGCCATGCATCTCGCCCTCGACCTGCAGACCCGGAGCGCGTTCACGGATCAGTTGCACCGCGTGACGCATCTTCAGGGAACTCTCGGTCGGTCGGCTGCCGAAGGATGAGTGCGAGAGCAGGGCGACCTTCGGCGTGATCCCGAAGCGTTCCACCTGTCCGGCAGAGAGGATCGCCAGCTCCGCCAGTTCATCCGCCGTCGGGTCATAGGACACATAGGTGTCGGCCAGGAAATAGGCACCCTTCGACAGCAGGATCAGGCTGATGGTGGAGAAATCCCGCGCATTCTCGGCCAGTCCGATCACCGTGCGGATATGGTCCAGGTGGCGGTCGAAACGCCCCTCCAGCCCGCAGATCATGGCGTCGGCATCGCCGCGATGGACCGCCAGTGTCGCGATCACCGTCGGGCGGGTACGGACAAGGGTCCGTGCCCTGTCGGCGGTCACACCCTGCCGCCAGGCCCGCTCCAGATATGTATCGACATAGGACCGGTAGCGCGGATCGCTCTCCGGGTTCACCAGTTCGAAATCGGTTCCGGGCCTGATCGAGAGGCCGAAGCGCTCCAGCCGCTGGTTCACGACTTCAGGCCGCCCGATCAGGATCGGCGTGGCGATCCGTTCCTCAAGGGCCACCTGGGCAGCGCGCAGCACCCGCTCGTCCTCACCTTCCGCATAGATCACCCGGCGCGGGGCGGCCTTCGCCTGGGCGAAGATCGGTTTCATGATCAGGCCGGAGCGGAAGACGAAGCGTTCCAGGCGCTCCTCATAGGCTTCGTAGTCGCCAATGGGCAGGGTGGCGACACCGCTGGCCTCGGCGGCCCGGGCGACGGCGGGGGCAATCTTCAGGATCAGGCGCGGGTCGAACGGATTCGGGATCAGCGATCCGCGCCCGAACAGTTCGGCCTCGCCGCTGTAGGCCTTGGCCGCGACATCGGAGGGGGCGGCGTGTGCCAGTTCGGCAATGGCCTCGACCGCGGCCAGTTTCATGGCCTCGTTGATGGCTGTCGCACCGACGTCCAGGGCCCCGCGGAAGATATAGGGAAAGCACAGCACATTGTTGACCTGATTGGGAAAATCCGAACGGCCGGTGCAGATCATCATGTCCGGACGCACCTCGCGCGCGACGTCGGGCATGATCTCCGGCGTCGGGTTGGCCAGCGCCAGAACCAGCGGATCCTTCGCCATCTTCTTCAGCAGTTCCGGTTTCAGCACCCCGGCTGCGGACAGGCCGAGGAAGATGTCCGCCCCGTCGATCACGTCGGCCAGGGTCCGTGCGTCCGTTTCCTGTGCGAACACGGACTTCCAGCGGTCCATCAGCACCTCACGGCCCTTGTAGACAACACCTTCGATGTCGGTGACCCAGATGTTCTCCCGCTTCGCGCCGAGGGAGACGAGGATGTGCAGACAGGCAAGGGCCGCCGCCCCTGCGCCGGAGGCAACGATCTTCACATCTGCCAGGTTCTTGTTCGCGATCTGCATGGCGTTCAGCGCGGCGGCACCGACGATGATGGCCGTGCCGTGCTGGTCGTCATGGAACACGGGAATGCCCATGCGCTTCTTGAGCTGCTCCTCGACCTCGAAGCATTCCGGAGCCTTGATGTCCTCCAGATTGATGCCGCCGAACGTGGGCTCCAGCATGGCGATGGCGTCGATCAGCCGGTCCGGATCGTTGCAGTCCATCTCGATGTCGAAGACGTCGATGCCCGCGAACTTCTTGAACAGCACACCCTTGCCTTCCATCACCGGCTTGGCGGCGAGGGGGCCGATGGCACCAAGTCCCAGGACCGCGCTGCCGTTGGTGATCACGGCCACCAGATTGCCGCGGATCGTCATCTGCGCTGCGGCCCTGGGGTCGTCGACAATGGCCTCGCAGGCGGCGGCCACGCCGGGGCTGTAGGCCAGCGCCAGATCGCGCTGGTTGCCCAGCGGCTTGATCGGACTGACCTCGATCTTTCCGGGGCGCGGGACACTGTGATAGACCAGCGCGCCAGACCTCAGGTCATCGGAAATGTTGCTTGCCATGGTCGTGTTCCCCTTCGGCCTGTCGGCTCATGTGCTTCTAGTCGCGCCCGGCAAGGCAGCGTCCGGCAGGCGGACGGAGGCATTGCCCTCCTGAAAGTTGCGCATCTCCAGCTTCCAGGTCTTGCCGGGCCAGTGCAGGGTCAACCGCCGCTGCCGCCCCTCGTAGACAGCCGTATAGAGTGTGCCGAAACCCTGGTTGAAGGCGACGGAATAAAGTGGCGGTCGCAGGAAGGCGGATACAAAGCGGTTCGCCGATTCCACGTGCAGGGTCAGGCGCTGCAGCAGGAAGCGTTCGCGTTCCACGGTTGCGGTGAAACGGGCATGGCTGGCCCATTCGACCTTCTCCTGATGGTTCGTGGCGACGGCGGCATGGGTGACGATGGCCGGACGGTCGGGTGCCATGTGGACAGTGACGTAGTTCCGTTTCGCATCCATTGCAGTGACGTTGTAACTCATGTGCGTGGGGATGCGTGCCAGGGCCGCGCCTGCCTCGTCCGCCGTGTTGCAGGTCTGCAGGACGTAGCGCAGGATCAGCGGCACACCGAAGCCGTCGCCGACCACCTGCCGGCCGCCGAATGTCAGGGACAGGGCCAGTCCGGCGTCATTGATGCCATCAACCAGCCCGAACAGTCCGTCCGTCATGCCCATGACCGTCCGCCCCTGCCATTCCGTCCGCAGGATCGTGCCGTCGAAAGCATAGGGACTGTAGTCGTAGTTGCGCACCAGCACTGGCCGTCCGCCGGGCCAGATCGCCTGGCTGCAGCCGGAGAGATAGGGGGGAGGGCAGTAATAGCTGAGGAAACGGGCCTGGTCGTCCTTGCCGCCTGCCACCTCCACCAGTTCCTCGTACAGCGGCACGATCTCCGGCATGTGGGTGCGCATGGCATCCAGCCCTTCGAGCCATGTCGGGCGCGCAGCCGCACCCGACCCGGCCCACCACTTGCGGTAGTTCGGCCAGTATTCGCGGAAGAGGCCGCCCCAGACAGGGCCTGGTTGGGCCTCCGCCCGTGCCCGGAACGTCAGCAGCATGCCGTTGCATATCCTCCCGATATACGTCGTGAGCGCGCGGGCGCGGGGTCAGGGACACCGCGCCCGGACCGGTCCTACATGATCTTGAAGGCGGGGTCCGACAGCTCCGGTCCCGGCTCCGCCGCCGGCAGGGGCCTGGCGGAGAAGCTCGACTTGATGCCGTCGATCCACTGCTTCGACCGGGGCGTCAGCCGGAACCGGTTGTTCATCGACCGGCCACGGGTCACCAGGATGCCCAGGTCCGCGCCTTCGTAGCGATAGTCGCCCGGCTTCAGGATACGCAGGAAGAAGGCTTCCCGGTCGCTCTCCACCGCGCGGCGGTGATAGTCGAAGCGGTCGAAGACGACGGAACCGTCATCCAGCATCTTGTAGATGCCGGACTCCGGCGCCTCGGTCAGGATGTCGACCGTGTCCTCGGTGTGCTTGATGACCATCTGGCTCCAGGAATCGATCATGTCGGGATCGGAGGACCAGCGTGCGTTCAGCTCCTCCACATCCAGTTCGAACTCCTTGCCGGAGAATTCCAGCAGGTGGAACAGGAACAGCGGCGCATCCGCGTGGGCGAAGGCGGCGTAGTTGGTCATCGACGACGCACCGGTGATGCGCGGGTTCAGTTCGCCCAGATAGATCTCGCCGGTGCCGACGGTGACAAATTTCTCTTCCGCCATTGCCGTCGTGGCACAAACGGCAACTGCCGCTGCTGCTGCCAGCATCTTGATGGATTTCATCGCTTTTCGCTCCCTGTATTTGGATGAGCGCGATTATTTGCCCTGTCAATCATTCGTTGATTGCCACTGAGCTGGTTTCATTGTGACGAGAATGCGGGCATCCGCAAGGTGAGCCCCTGAATGCTGGAAAAACAGGCAATTGCGGCGCAAGGTGGCGCCTGTCGACAAGAGTTCCGAAACCTGGAGAGCTGTCATGAGTCATGTCTTCCCGCGCCATACGGCCTTCAGTCCCCCGGTCGCGGTTGCCGGCGACGGCTGCTGGATCATTGACCGGGACGGCAAGCGATACCTGGACGGGTCGGGCGGGGCGGCGGTTTCCTGCCTTGGCCATTCCGACGCGAAGGTGATCGAGGCTGTGCGGGCGCAGATGGGCGCATTGCCTTTTGCACACTCCGGTTTCTTCACCTCTGACGCTGCGGAGCGGGTGGCCGACCGACTGGCCGCCGAAGCACCCGGCGACCTGGATCACGTCTATCTGGTCTCCGGCGGGTCGGAAGCCGTCGAGGCCTCCATCAAGATGGCGCGGCAGTATTTCGTCGAGATCGGGCAACCGCAGCGCCATCACATCGTCGCCCGCTGGCAGAGCTATCACGGCAACACGCTGGGCGCGCTTTCTGCCGGGGGCAACCGCTGGCGGCGCGGGCTGTATGAGCCACTGCTGATCGGCATGTCCCATATCTCGCCCTGTTACGCCTATCGCGGGCAGGAAGCGGGGGAGAGCGAGACAGACTACGGCCTGCGCATCGCGGATGAACTGGAGGCGGAGATCCAGCGGCTGGGGCCGGAGACCGTCGCAGCCTTCATCGCGGAACCTGTCGTTGGCGCAACCATGGGAGCGGTCCCCGCTGTCGATGGCTACTTCCGCCGTATCCGTGAGATCTGCGACCGCCACGGCGTCCTGTTCATCGCCGATGAGGTCATGTGCGGCATGGGACGCTGCGGGGCGCTGTTCACGTCCGATCAGGAGGGGGTGGTGCCCGACATCATTGCCGTCGCCAAGGGGCTGGGGGCCGGTTATCAGCCGGTGGGGGCGGCAATCGTCAGCGCCCGTGTCTACCAGGCGTTCGTCGACGGGACAGGCTTCTTCCAGCATGGACACACCTACATGGGGCATCCGGCAGCATCCGCTGCGGCGGATGCGGTGCTCTCGCGGCTGATCGACGACGGGTTGGTCGATGGTGTCGCCGCGAAGGGCGAGAAGCTGGCCGACGCGCTGCATCAGGCCTTCGGCCAGCATCCGCATGTGGGCGATATCCGGGGACGGGGTCTGTTCCGCGCCATCGAGATCGTGCGGGACCGGGAAACGAAGGAACCGTTCGACCCGGCGCTTGGCCTCAATGGCCGTATCAAGCGGCTGGCGCAGGACGCGGGGCTGATCTGCTACCCCGGCGGCGGAACGATTGACGGGCGCAACGGGGACCACGTGCTGCTCGCGCCACCTTTCATCATTTCCGATGCCGAGATCGGGACACTGGTCGACCGGCTGGCGGCCTCCGTCGGGAAGGCACTGGCCGCGGTCAAAGCCTGACCCTTTTCGCGTTGCACTCTGATGCTATGCTTCTTCGGCAATCACCTGGGGAGGATGAACCGCAATGACCAATGTCCATGTTGTCGGTATCGGCATGACGCCGTTCGGGCGTTTTCTCGATACATCCGTCAAGCAACTGACCGCCATGGCCGTGAACGAGGCACTGGCCGACTGCGACCTGCAGCCCGGTGATGTGGAGGCCGCCTGGTTCTCCAATACGACGCAGGGGGTGCTGGAGGGGCAGTATCTGGTGCCGGGCGAGATCGCGCTCAGGGAAATGGGCTTCCAGGGCATTCCGATGTCCAACGTGGAGAACGCCTGCGCCAGTGCGTCGACCGCCTTCAACGCGGCCTACACGGCGATCAGGGCAGGACAGTGCGACATTGCTCTCGCGGTCGGGTCGGACAAGATGTACCACGCCGACAAGGCCCGCAGCTTCGAGATCTTCGACGGGGCCATCGACGTGCATGACCGGGAAGCCACGTTCGAGAGGCTGAACCGGCTGGGGCAGGGGGTGGAACCCCCCGCCGATGCCAACCTGCCGAACGGCCAGCGCAGTCCCTTCATGGATGTCTACGCAAGCTGGGCCAAGTTCCACATGAAGACATTCGGCACCACGCAAAGGCATCTGGCCGCCGTCGCCTCGAAGAACCACCAGCATTCCACCCTGAACCCGAAGTCGCAGTACCGCGACGCGGTGAGCATCGAGGAAGTGCTGGCCGCGCGTCCGGTCTCCTGGCCGCTGACCCTGCCCATGTGCTCCCCCATCTCCGACGGTGCGGCGGCGGCCATTCTGGTGTCCGATGCGGTGCTTGACCGTTTCACCCGCTCCCGTGCCGTGCGGGTCGCGGCCTCCGTGCTCGGCACCGGCATCGACCGGGAGCCGGAGGACATGGAGAACCACATCACCCGCCGCACCGCGAACCGCGCCTATGCGCAGGCCGGGTTCGGGCCGGAAGTGATCGACGTCGCCGAAGTCCATGATGCCACCGCCATGGGTGAGATCCAGCAGGTCGAGAACCTGGGGCTGGTGCCCTTCGGTGATGGCGGCCGGGCGGCGGAACGTGGCGACACGGCGCTTGGTGGCCGCATCCCGGTCAATCCCTCCGGCGGTCTGGAATCAAAGGGCCACCCGATCGGCGCTACCGGCCTCGGCCAGCTCGCCGAACTGGTCGCCCAGTTGCGCGGCGAAGCCGGTCCGCGCCAGGTCGAAGGCGCCCGTCACGCCATCGCCGAGAACGGCGGCGGCGTCTACAGGTTCGAGGAAGCCGTCTGCGCCGTGACCGTGCTGGCCGGGCCGGGGAACTGACCTAGTCCTGCTGCGTCCTGTATTCCGCCGCCAGCTCGGCATAATGCGCCGCGCCGCCTGCGATCATGGCGCGTTCGCGGTCGGTGAGGGTGCGGATGGGTTTGGCGGGCCAGCCGGCCCATAGTTCGTCCTTGCGGGCGATCTTGCCGGGCGGCAGGAAGGCGCCTGCGGCGACCATGGCGCCGGTCTCGATGACGCATTCGTCCATGATGACGGCGCTCATCCCGACGAAGGACCGGTCCTGGATCTCGCAGCCATGCAGCATGACCTTGTGGCCGACCAGCACATCCTCCCCCACCAGCGTGGGGAAGTCGCCGCTGTTCACATGGATCACCGTGCCGTCCTGGATGTTGGAGCGGGCGCCGATGCGGATGTGGCAGACGTCGCCCCGCAGCACGCAGTTGAACCAGACGCTGGCACGGTCCGCGACCTCCACATCGCCGATCAGCCGGGCGCCGGGCGCAATGAAGGCCGTGTCGGCGATCTTCGGGCTCTTGCCCCGAAAGGGATAGCTGCTGCCACGCTCCATCACGCAATTCCTTCTGTGGTCATCTGATGCCCGGTTCCGCAAGCGGACCCTTGCCACAGGGGTAGTTCAGGCGCACACCGGCAGGCAACCGCAAATCTGCGGGGCAGCAGAGAGGTCAGCCATGCATTACCTGTATCTGGTCATCGCGATCGTCGGGGAGGTTGCGGGCACCAGCACGCTGAAGGCGACGGAGGGATTCACGAAGCTCGGCCCCACGGTGCTGACGCTCGGCTTCTACGGGCTGGCCTTCTTCATGCTCAGTCTGGCGCTGGACCGCTTTCCGATCGGGGTGCTCTATGCTGTCTGGTCAGGCCTCGGGATCGTGCTGATCGCCGGATTCGGCTGGATCGTGCATGGGGAACGGCTGGACCTGCCCGCATTGCTCGGTCTGGGGCTGATCCTGGCCGGTGTGCTGACGATTCACCTGTTCTCCGACACCGCGACCCACTGAACGGGACGTGGCCTGCCGGGACCTGTTCGGCCAGCCCGGGCTACTCGATCAGATCGGTGCTGTGGGTGAAGCCGCCCTTGCCGTCGGGCTGAAAGTCGACCTGAACCGTCAGGTACTTCGCGCAGAGCCGTACCAGCCAGTATTCGCGCCATTTCTGCCGGGCGATGGGCTCCTTTTCCGTGCCATCGAGAAATCCAACGACGACGGTATCGACAATGTCACGCTGACCCGAGGGGCATTCCTTGCCCATCCGGGCGTTGGCAATGTCCACGACCGGCCGGCTGGCGGCGATCTGCATTTCCACGCTTGCCCGCGTGTTGCCGGGCAGCAGGGATGTCAGTTGGGGGGCGCCGTCCGGTCGTGCCGTGACCAGAACGTTGTGAATCACGGGTTCATTGCAGCGTTCGATGCTGATCTGTTCCCGCCATTCTCCCCAGATGGGCCAGAGTGTACCGGCCTTGAAGACCGGCTTCACGCGCACGCGCAGTTCGCGGCGATTGGCATTCTTCAGCACCTGGATGCATTCGGGCGCGATCTGCTGTTCGACCAGGTCGATCTGCTCACCCAGTGCATTCACGTAGTCGGGGTCTGCCAGAAAGACCCGGAACGGCTCCTGCCACTCATCGGCACCCTGTGCCTGATTGCCCGGTGCCTGACTGTCCTGTGCCTGAGCGACCGCCCCTGAGAGCAGCACCGCGACCGTGATTGCGACAGCAGTTGCAACGCGCGACAGGAGCGGCATGGCTCAGGCTGCGGGCAGGCGGCCCAGTGCCGCCTCCAGCTTGGTCTTTGCCGCCTCGGCCTCGGCCTGGCGTTCCCGCTCCTGCTCCACCACATGCTCTGGCGCACGGGAAACGAATTTCTCGTTCGCCAGCTTCTTCGCAATACGGTCGATCTCCGCGTCCAGCTTCCCGATTTCCTTGTTCAGCCGCGTCCTCTCGGCATCGACGTCGATGGCGCCGGTCAGCGGCAGCACGACCCGCGCCCCGTCGACGACGATCTCCGACGCGCCGCCCGGCATGGTCTCGCTGATGCCTGACAGGCGCGCGAGACGGGACACCAGTTCCCAGTTGCTGTCGATCCAGCCTCTGCGGGTGGCGTCCAGGTCCGGGAAATGTGCCTCCAGCTCGGCCTTTGGCGGCACGTTGGTCTCTGCGCGTGCGGAGCGGATCTCGGAGATCAGTTCGATGACGAAACCGAATTCCTTCGCGGCGTCGGCGTTCTGCAGGTCCTGCTGCGGCCAGGCGGTGGTGGAAATGGAGCCTTCGCCGCCCATCTGCTGAAACAGTTCCTCCGACACGAAAGGCGCGAAGGGGTGCAGCATCGTCAGGATGCGCTGCAGGACCCAGGCGGCAGTTGCGCGGGTCTCACCGGCAACATCGGGGTCGTTGGCCCGCAGCAGGGGCTTCGCGAACTCCAGATACCAGTCGCAGAACAGGTTCCAGGTGAAACGATAGATACCGTTTGCCGCCTCGTTGAAACGAAAGGCCTCCAGTTCCCGGTCGATGGTGGCCGCCGCTTCCGACAGCGCCCCGACGATCCAGCGGTTCACCGGCTGCTGCAGGTTCGACGGATCATAGTCCGGCGCAACCGCGCATTCGTTCATCTCGCAGAATCGCGCGGCATTCCAGATCTTCGTGGTGAAGTTGCGGTAGCCCGCGACACGCTGTTCGGACAGCTTGATGTCGCGCCCCTGCGCCGCCATCGCCGCCAGCGTGAACCGCAGCGCGTCCGCGCCATATTCCTCGATCAGTTCCAGCGGATCGATGACGTTGCCCTTCGACTTCGACATCTTCTGGCCCTTCTCGTCGCGGACCAGAGCGTGGATATAGACCGTGTGGAACGGCACTTCCTTCATGAAGTGCATGCCGAACATCATCATCCGGGCAACCCAGAAGAAGATGATGTCGAAGCCGGTGATCAGGACGTCCGTCGGATAGTGCCTGGCCAGTTCCGGTGTCTCCTCCGGCCAGCCGAGGGTCGAGAACGGCCAGAGCGCGGAGCTGAACCAGGTGTCGAGCACATCCTCGTCACGGGTCAGTTCGACCGTCTTGCCATAATGCGCATCGGCAAGCGTCTGCGCCTCCGCCGCGTCATAGGCGACGAAGACCTCGCCATCCGGGCCGTACCAGGCCGGGATCTGGTGTCCCCACCAGAGCTGGCGGGAGATGCACCAGGGGCGGATGTTGCGCATCCACTCGAAGTAGGTGTTCTCCCAGTTCTTCGGCACGAACTGGACGCGCCCGTCCTCCACGGCCTCGATGGCCGGGCGGGCGAGGGTCTCGGCATCCGCGTACCACTGGTCGGTCAGCCATGGCTCGATGACCACACCGGAGCGGTCGCCGAAGGGAACCGTGTGCGTGATCTCCTCGATCCGCTCCAGCAGGCCCAGCGCGTCCAGGTCGGCAATGACCTTCGCCCGCGCCGCGAAACGTTCCATGCCCTGATAGGCTTCCGGCACGTTCTCGTTCAGGTGCGCATGGGCATCCAGGATGTTGATCATCTCCAGATCGCAGCGCTTGCCGACCTCGAAGTCATTGAAGTCATGCGCCGGGGTGATCTTGACCGCGCCGGAACCCTGTTCGGGGTCGGCATATTCGTCGGCAACGATGGGGATGCGGCGACCGACCAGCGGCAGGATGACGAACTTGCCGACCAGGTCCCTGTAGCGTTCGTCGTCCGGGTGAACCGCGACGCCTGTATCCCCCAGCATGGTCTCCGGACGCGTGGTGGCGACGGTGATGAAGGTGCCTTCCTGACCCTCGACCGGATAGCGGAAGTGCCACATGTGCCCCTTCTGCTCGGTGCTCTCGACCTCCAGGTCGGAGATCGCCGTCAGCAGTTTCGGGTCCCAGTTGACCAGCCGCTTGTCGCGGTAGATCAGATTGTCGCGGTACAGCTCGACAAAGACCTTGGTGACGGCGGCGGACAGCCCTTCATCCATGGTGAAGCGCTCACGGCTCCAGTCACAGGACGCGCCGAGGCGGCGAAGCTGGTTGGTGATGGTGCCCCCGGATTCCGCCTTCCATTCCCAGACCTTGTCGACGAAGGTCTCGCGGCCCAGGTCGTGGCGGCTGATGCCATCAGCGCCCAGCATCCGCTCCACCACCATCTGCGTGGCGATGCCTGCATGGTCGGTGCCCGGCTGCCAGAGCGCGTCGCGGCCCTTCATCCGGTGCCAGCGCATCAGGATGTCCTGCAACGTGTTGTTCAGCGCATGGCCCATGTGCAGGCTGCCGGTCACGTTCGGCGGCGGAATCACGATGGTGAAGGGCGCGCCGTCATTGCGTCCCGCCTGGAACAGGCCACCCTGTTCCCAACTCTCGTAAAGCCGCTGCTCGACCTCCTGGGGCCGATATGTCTTGTCCAGCATTGCCGAACCTTATGTCTGAAACGTTGAATCCGTTGATTGACCTCCCGACGGGAGGCCACGCGCGGGCTAGCTCTAGGCACGGTCGCGGGACAGGTCAAGCGCAGCCGCTTGCGCGTCCCCCTGCAGGCCCGGCGTGGATATAGTCCAGCGATGAACACGCGCGATTCGGAAATCATGATGCCGGACTGTCCCGCCGTCGCCCTGAGTGGCCGCGGGATCGTGCGTGTCAGCCCCGACGGGGAGATCGAGACGCTGGATTCCCGTGCCGCTGGTGCCGCGCTGACCGGCGATGCGCCGATGCTGGTGAACATGCCCGCCGTGGCGCGCAGGCTGGGGGTCGCGACCTTCGCGGCCTATGACCTGCTGGAACTCTTCGCCTTTGCCCGGCCCGGCACCTTCTGCCTGCCCACGGCGGACGGGCTGATGCGCGCGCTGGACCTGCCCGCACTCGGGATGCCGCCCGACCCGTCGCAACTGTTCGAGGCGGCGGCACTTATGCTGCACGATCTCTCCCTGACCCCTGATGCGCGCCGCGACACCACCGCGATGCTGGCACAGGCCATGGCCGATGGCGGCTGGTCTTGGGCGCAGCCGGTCCTGCGCGCGCTGGGTGTCACGGCGGGGAAGGGGCGGTTCCGGGGACTGGACGCCTGGTCGCGGGTGGCCGACTTCCCCGATCTGGCACCTCTGCCGCCCGCGGGACATGCGCCGGTCGAACCCGTCGAGGCGCTGGACCGCCTGCGCCAGATGCTGGACGTGGGCGCGGAGGACCGGCAGTCGCAACAGCAGTATGCCACCCGCGCCACCATGGCCTTCGCGCCGCGCGAACGCATCGATGAGCCGCATGTGGTGCTGGCGGAGGCCGGGACAGGCACCGGCAAGACGCTCGGTTACGTGGCCCCGGCATCGGTCTGGGCGGAGAAGAATGGCGGCACCGTCTGGCTGTCGACCTATACCAAGAACCTGCAGCGCCAACTGGATCAGGAACTGGACCGGCTCTACACCGATCCGAATGTCAAGGCGGAGAAGGCGGTGATCCGCAAGGGCCGGGAGAACTATCTCTGCCTGCTGAATTTCCAGGAAGCCGTGCAGGGCGGCGCGGCGCGGCGGGCCGACATCGTGCCGCTGGCCCTGATGGCGCGCTGGATCGAGGTGACACGTGACGGTGACCTGGGGGGCGGCGACTTTCCGGCCTGGCTGGTCACCCTGTTCGGCACGCAGCGCACCGTGGCGCTGGCGGACCGGCGCGGGGAGTGTGTGTTCTCTGCCTGTGACCACTATCGGCGCTGTTTCATCGAGAATTCGCGCAGACGCTCGGAACGGGCGGAGATCGTCATCGCCAACCACGCGCTGGTACTGATCCGCGCCGTGCAGCAGGCGGCGGAGGAACAGCGGGCAGGGCGCTATGTCTTCGATGAGGGGCATCACCTGTTCGACGCCGCCGACAGCGCCTTCGCTGCCGAGCTGTCGGGGCAGGAGGCGGCGGAGTTGCGCCGCTGGATCCGGGGGGCGGAGGATGGTGCGCGTGGCCGCGCGCGCGGCCTGACCCGCCGCATCCAGGATCTGATCGTCGGCGACGACGCGGCCGTTGCGGCACTGGATCATGCCACCCACGCCGCGCGTGTCCTGCCGGCCTTCGACTGGCAGACGCGGCTGCGGGGCGAGAACCCGAGCGGTCCGACGGAGCAGTTCCTTGCCGTGGTCCGCCAGCAGGTCAGGGCGCGGGCGGCGCACCCCGACGATGTCTATGGCCTGGAATGCGAGACCGACCCGCCGGTCGACGGACTGGTCGAGGCCTCGGCCCGGCTGGTGCGGGCGCTGGAGGAGCTGCGGGCACCGCTGAAGGAACTGCGCCAGATCCTGCTCGACCGGCTGGATGACGAGGCGGATGAACTGCCGAGCGGGGAGAGGATGCGGATCGAGGCGGCGGTAAGCGGCCTGGATTATCGTGCGGGCAACCTGCTGACGGCCTGGATCTCCATGCTGCAGGGGCTGGGCGGTCCACGGCCGGAGGGCTTTGTCGACTGGTTCGCCCTGCGCCGTATTGCGGGGCGGGAGGCGGATGTGGCCTATCACCGGCATCTGGTCGATCCGATGCAGGCCTTTGCGGAGGTGGTGCTGAAACCGGCCCATGGTGTGGTGATCACCTCGGCAAGCCTGCGGGACCGCTCGGAGGGCGATGACTGGGCCACGGCAGAGGCACGGACGGGGCTGCGCCACCTGGTGCAACCGGCGGAGCGGATCAGTGTCCCGTCGCCGTTCGACTATGCCAGGCAGACACGCATCCTGGTGGTGCGCGATGTGCGCCGTGACCGGGTGGACGAGATCTCCGCCGCCTATCGGGAACTGTTCCTGGCGGCGGGCGGTGGCGCGCTGGGCCTGTTCACCGCGATCCGGCGGCTGCGAGCGGTGCATGAACGGTTGCTGGACCCGCTGGAGGATCAAGGCATCCCGCTCTATGCCCAGCATGTCGATCCCATCGACACACCGACGCTGGTCGACATCTTCCGCGCCGAGCAGGATTCCTGTCTGCTGGGGACCGATGCGGTGCGCGACGGCGTGGATGTTCCGGGGCGGTCACTGCGTCTGATCGTCTTCGACCGTGTGCCCTGGCCGCGTCCCGACATCATGCACAAGGCCCGGCGGGAGGCGTTCGGCAAGGGCGCGCATGACGACATGCTGACCCGTCTGAAGCTGAAACAGGCGTTCGGGCGGCTGTTGCGTCAGCGCGGTGACCGGGGTGTCTTCGTCATGCTGGACCCGCGCCTGCCGACGCGGCTGTGCGACGCCTTTCCCTCCGATGTCGAGGTGTCGCGTGTCGGACTGGCAGAGGCGGTGGCTGAAACACGTGACTTCCTGGCCGCCGAGCGGGAAAGACACGCGCGGGCCATGGACGACGGCAGCCTGACCTGACAGATTACCGGCTCAGAACATTCCATGGAGCCTGCAGCCGATGTCCGAAAAGATGAGCCCCCACAGCGCCCTGATTCACGTGATGGTGCTGGTGGCCTGCGCCGACAAGGAAATGGCGGAGCAGGAGGTCATCCTGATGAGCGAGATGATCCGTATCCTGCCGATCTTCCGCAATTACAGCGTGGATGACGCACTGGCCCGCGATGCGGAAAGCTGCCTTGGCTACCTGGAGAAGGAAGATGGTGTCGATCTGCTGATGCAGGACGTCGCCGCCGCGCTGCCGCCGCGTCTGGGCGAGACGGCCTATGCGCTGGCCTGTGATGTGGCGGCGGCCGACGGGGAGGTCAGCCAGGTCGAACTGGAGATCCTGATGATCATTCGCCAGACCCTTGGCGTCGGACGTCTGCCCGCCGCCGCCATCGAACGCGGCGCCCGCGCCCGCGCCATGACGCTGTAGAGACTGTTTGCTGACTGTTCCGTCCCTCTCCCCCACCCGGCCACCCACGGGAGTATCCTTATCAGGTGGGGCCGGGTGGGGGAGAGGGACGGAACAGTCAGAGGACAAACCGACAGAACGGTGGCACAGTCCGCAATTGGAACGCATTCCTGGGGAGGGAACCATGGCTGAGCATTTCGACGAACTGGAAACCCGCGATCCGGAGCAGCGGGAAACCGAACTGATGGCTGCATTGCCGGGGCAGGTGGCGCTGGCCAAGACCAACAGCAGCTTCTTCGGCAAGCTCTATGCGGACATCGATCCGATGGCCATCACCTCGCGGGAGGCCCTGCAGCAGCTTCCGGTGATCCGCAAGCCGGACGTGCAGGATGCCCAGAACGCGGAACCCCCCTTCGGTGGGCTGAATGCCGTGCCGGTCGGCGACATGGCGCATGTCTACATGTCACCGGGACCGATCTTCGAACCGGACGGGGTGCAGCGCGACCACTGGCGCTATGCCCGCGCGCTCTATGCCGCCGGATTCCGTCGCGGCGACATTGTCCACAATACCCTGTCGTATCACCTGACCCCTGCGGGCATGCTGGTGGAGACCGGTTGCCGGGCCATTGGCTGCGCCGTCTTTCCGGGCGGTGTCGGCAATACGGAGATGCAGGTGGATGCCATCGAACGGCTGAAGCCCACCGCCTATGCCGGCACGCCGTCGTTCCTGCGCATCCTGCTGGAAAAGGCCGACGAGATGGGCCGCGACAGTTCCTCCTACCGCAAGGCGTCGGTGGGCGCGGAGCCGCTGCCGCCGTCGCTGCGGCAATGGTTCGAGGACCGGGGCATCCAGACCACCCAGGGCTATGGCACCGCCGATGTCGGCCTGATTGCCTATGAGTCGCTGCCCGTCGAGGGGATGCTGCTGGACGAGGGACTGATCCTGGAGATCTGCCGCCCCGGCACCGGGGAGCCTGTCGCGGAAGGCGAGGTGGGCGAGATCGTCGTCACCACCTTCAACCCGATCTATCCGCTGATCCGCTACGGCACCGGCGACATGACCGCCATCCTGCCCGGCACCAGCCCCTGTGGCCGCACCGCGACCCGCATCAAGGGCTGGATGGGCCGCGCCGACCAGTCCTGCAAGGTCCGGGGCATGTTCGTCCATGCCAAGCTGGTGGGGGAGATCGTCGGACGCCATGCTGAGGTGACCAAGGCCCGCTTCGTCATCACCAACCCCGACAACCGCGATCAGATGACCCTGATGGTGGAAGCGGAGAAGGGTGATGCCACGCTGCTGGATGCCGTGAAGCAGTCGGTCACCACCGTGACCAAGCTGCGCGGCGAGGTCGAGATCGTGGCACCGGGCAGCCTGCCCAATGACGGCATCGTCGTGGAGGACGCCCGCACGTTCGACTGACCGTACTGGCGGGGAGAGTGCAACTCTCCCTTTCCGCCTGATGACATTCCCGCAAGGCGGCTTATGTTCAGGAAAGATTTTCAGGCGGAGTACCCCATGTCCGATCTCGCGACCACTTCAGAGCTGTTCTTCACCCGTGCGGGACTGGATCCCGACCGCGCCCGCCGTCAGGTGGGGGAGGCGCTGGAGGGCTGCGACGACGGGGAGCTGTATCTGGAGTACAGCCAATCGGAGATGCTGGCCTTCGACGACGGGCGACTGCGCAACGCAAGCTTCGACACGGCGCAGGGGTTCGGCCTGCGGGCCGTGGCGGATGAGGCGCAGGGCTATGCCCACTCCTCCGAACTGTCGCATGACGCCATCGCGCGGGCCGGGGATACCGTCAGCGCGGTACGGCGCGGCCATCAGGGCACCCTGGCCGATGGCCCGGCGCGCACCAACCGCAGCCTCTATGCCGACGACAATCCGCTGAATGAATTCGACTTCGAGACCAAGGTGAAGCTGCTGCAGGACATCGACGCCTATGCCCGCGATCTGGATTCGCGGGTGCGGCAGGTGACCTGTTCGCTGGCCGGTTCCTGGAAGGCTGTCCGGATCATCCGCCCGGACGGTGCGGAGGTGGGCGATATCCGCCCGCTGGTCCGGCTGAATGTCTCGGTCATGGTCGGCGATGGCGACCGCCAGGAAACCGGCAGTGCCGGAACCGGTGGACGCACCGGCTATGCCGCCTACATCGACCCGACCCGCTGGCAGGGGGAGGTGGACGAGGCCCTGCGTCAGGCGCTGGTCAATCTGGAAAGCGTTGCCGCGCCTGCGGGCGAGCAGACTGTTGTGCTGGGTCCGGGCTGGCCCGGGATCCTGCTGCATGAAGCGATCGGCCACGGGCTGGAAGGCGATTTCAACCGCAAGAAGAGCTCGGTCTTCTCCGGCCTGATGGGACAGCGCGTGGCGGCACCGGGCGTCACCGTCGTCGATGACGGCACGATCCCTGACCGGCGCGGGTCGCTGACCGTCGATGACGAGGGCACACCGAGCAGCCGCACGGTGCTGATCGAGGACGGTATCCTGCGCGGCTACATGCAGGACCGTCTCAACGCGCGCCTGATGGGTGTTGCCGCGACCGGCAATGGCCGCCGCGAGAGCTTCGCCCACATGCCGATGCCGCGCATGACCAACACGGTCATGGAGAATGGTGACCGCGATCCGGCGGAGATTCTGGAGAGCGTGCAGAACGGCATCTATGCCACCAGCTTCGGCGGCGGCCAGGTGGACATCACCTCGGGCAAGTTCGTCTTCACCTGCACGGAGGCCTACCGGATCGAGAACGGCAGGATCGGCGCCCCCGTGAAGGGCGCCACCCTGATCGGCTCCGGCGAGGAAGTGCTGAAGAAGGTTGCCATGATCGGCAACGACATGGCGCTCGACCCCGGCATCGGTACCTGCGGCAAGGCCGGGCAGGGCGTGCCCGTCGGCGTCGGACAGCCGACCCTGCGCATCGATGGCCTGACCGTCGGCGGCACGGGCTGAGGGTGCGCGGGCCGGTGATGCCATCAGACTGCTGCGCGGCACGGGAATAGATCAGACAGAACCGCCGGACTGCTCCTTCCCTCTTGATGGGGGAAGGCCGGGATGGGGGTGAGTCGGCGAAGCCGAACAGGCACCGGCCCATCATCCGATAGCCTCCGGCTTCACCCCCCATCGACCGCTCCGCGGCCACTTCCCCCTCAAGGGGGGAAGCAGCTCAGACCGGGACCAGCGTCAGTCGCTGGCGTGGCCAGCGAACGGTCACTCCGCCGCCTGGGCCTGATCGCCGGAACTCGTGGGCTTGCGGAACAGGCGGAGCAGGTCGGCCTCCCGCTTCTTCGCGCCCTCGATATTGTGTTCCTTGATGTGGCCATAGCCGCGAATGTCCTGCGGCACTTCCGCGATGGCCTTGGCCATGGCGTGGTTGCCCGCTGAGAGCTTCGCGATCAGTTCCGCGACCACCGTCTCGTACTCCGTGATCAGGGCGCGTTCCTGCTTGCGCTCCGCCGTGTAGCCGAAGATGTCGAGACGCGTGCCGCGCAGGCGTTTCAGCCCGGCGAGGACGTGGAACACGGGCATGATCCAGCCGCCAAACTCCATCTTCGACAGCCTGCCGGTCTCCGGGTCCGGCCTGCTGATCAGCGGCGGCGCCAGGTGGAACTTCAGCTTGTAGTCGCCCTCGAACTGGTTCTGCAGCCGACGGCGGAAGGTGCCGTCGGTATAGAGCCGCGCCACCTCGTACTCGTCCTTGTAGGCCAGCAGCTTGTAGTAGTTGCGGGCAACCGCCTCGGCCAGACCGGTGGCGCCGCCACCCTTCTGCTGCTCCGCCTTCTGCACGTCGCGCACCAGCGCCTCGTAGCGGTCGGCATAGGCCTTGTCCTGATAGGCGGTCAGCAGCTTGCGACGGTGGTTGATGATGTCGTCCAGATCGGTGAGCGGCTTGCGGAACGGCAGCACCGAACTGCTGGCCGGCTGTGCCGCGGCCTCGACCGCGTCCAGGTCATGCGCGGCCAGACGCCCCCAGTTGAAGGTCTCCTTGTTCATGCCGACCGCGACACCGTTCAGCTCGATGGCGCGCATCAGGGAGTCGAGACCCACCGGCAACTGCCCGCGCTGGAAGGCATAGCCCAGCATGAACAGGTTGGTGGCGATGGAATCCCCCAGCAGCGCCGTGGCGATGCGGGTGGCGTCAATGAATTCCGTCTGGTTGCCGCCCGCAGCCTCCCGGATCGTGTCCTCCAGCGCGCCGGAGCCGTACTTCATGTCCGGGTTCAGGGTGAAGGCAGCGGTCGGGGCCAGGTGGCTGTTGATGATCGCGCGGGTGCCGCCCTTTTCCATCGTGTCGATGGCATTGTCGGAGGCCGCGACGACCATGTCACAGCCCAGCACCAGGTTGGCCTTGCCGGAGGCGACGCGGACGGCGTGAATGTCCTCCGGCGCGTTGGCGATGCGCACATGGCTCATCACCGCGCCGTTCTTCTGCGCCAGACCGGTATAGTCCAGCACGGACGATCCCTTGCCCTCCAGATGCGCCGCCATGCCCATCAGGGCACCGACGGTCAGCACGCCGGTGCCACCGATGCCGGTGACGACCATGCCGAAGGGCTCGTCCTCCACCGGGGCCTTCTCGGGCATCGGCAGATCGGCAAAGCGATCCTTGGCCGCCGCGCCCTGCTTGCCCATTGATGCAGCCTTCGGCTTGCGCAGCCCGCCGCCATGAATGGTGACGAAGCTGGGGCAGAAGCCGTTCACGCAGGAGAAGTCCTTGTTGCAGGACGACTGGTTGATCTGGCGCTTGCGGCCGAGCTCGGTCTCCGCCGGTTCCACGGAGACGCAGTTGGACGCGACGGAGCAGTCGCCGCAGCCTTCACAGACGTCTTCATTGATCATCACCCGCTTGGCCGGGTCGGGGAAGGTGCCACGCTTGCGCCGCCGCCGCTTCTCCGCCGCGCAGGTCTGGTCATAGATCAGCGCGGTGCAGCCCGGCGTGTCGCGCAGTTCCTTCTGCACGTCATCCAGTTCGCTGCGGTGATAGATGCGAGTGCCTGCGGGGAAGCCCGCATCGCCCGGATACTTGTCCGGTTCGTCGGTCACGACGATCAGCTTCTTCACGCCCTCGGCCCAGACCTGCTGTGCGATCTGCGGCACGGAGAGCTGGCCGTCGTGCGGCTGGCCGCCCGTCATGGCCACGGCGTCATTGTAGAGGATCTTGTAGGTGATGTTGACGCCGGAGGCGACGGCGGCACGGATGGCCAGCAAGCCGGAGTGGAAATAGGTGCCGTCACCCAGGTTGGTGAAGATGTGGTTGTCGGTCACGAACGGGGCCTGGCCGATCCACGGCGTGCCCTCGCCACCCATCTGGGTGAAGGTCTGGGTCTGGCGGTTCATCGACAGCGCCATGAAATGACAGCCGATACCTGCCGTGGCCCGCGACCCCTCCGGCACGCGGGTGGAGGTATTGTGCGGGCAGCCGGAGCAGAAGTAGGGGACACGCTCCAGCTTGTCGCCGGCGTCACGGGTCTCGGCCGCGATCTTCTTCATCCGCTCCTTGGCGTCCAGCTGGTCGATCCGTTCCTCCATCTCCGGATTGCTGTGGAACGGCTTCAGGCGCGCGGCGATGAAACGGGCGATCTCGGCAGGGCTGAGTTCCCCATGGCTGGGGAACAGCCAGTTGCGGTGCTCGTCGAACTTGCCGACGATGCGCGGGCGCACATCCTCGCGCCAGTTGTAGAGCTGTTCCTTCAACTGGTTCTCGATGACGGCGCGCTTCTCCTCGATCACGATGACCTCTTCCAGGCCTTCCGCGAAGTGGCGCGCGCCTTCCGGCTCCAGCGGCCAGGGCATGCCGACCTTGTAGAGGCGGATGCCGATCTCGGCAGCCAGTTCCTCGTCGATGCCCAGATCGTCCAGCGCCTGCATCACGTCCAGATAGGACTTGCCGGTGGTGATGATGCCGATGCGCGGCTTCGGGCTGTCGATCATCGTCTTGTCGATGCCATTGGCGCGGGCGAAGGCCAGGGCGGCGTAGATCTTGTGGCGGTGCAGGCGGTGTTCTTCCTGGAACCGGTCATCGGGCCAGCGGATCGACAGGCCACCCGGCGGCATCTCGAAGTCCGGCTGCCGGATGTTCACGCGATGCGGATCGATATAGACACTCGCAGCACTTTCAACGGTTTCCGAGACACACTTGAACCCGACTGCGAGGCCGGAATAGCGGCTCATGGCCCATCCCAGCAGGCCGAAATCCAGATACTCCTGCACGTTGGAGGGATGCAGCACCGGGATCATGGCGGACATGAAGACATGTTCCGACTGGTGCAGCAGCGTCGATGAAACGCCAGCATGGTCATCGCCTGCGAGAACCAGCACGCCACCGTTCTTCGACATGCCGGCGGAGTTCATGTGCTTCAGCACATCGACAGAGCGATCGACGCCCGGACCCTTGCCGTACCAGATGGCGAAGACCCCGTCATATTTTGCGGTGGCATAGAGGTTGGTCTGCTGCGAACCCCAGACGGAGGTCGCGGCCAGATCCTCGTTCAGGCCCGGCTGGAACCGGATGTGGTTCTTCTCCAGATACTCCTTGGCCTGCCAGAGCTGCTGGTCATAGGTGCCGAGCGGGGAGCCGCGATAGCCGGAAATGAAACAGGCCGTGTTCAGCCCTGTCGCGAGGTCCCGGTTACGCTGCATCATCGGCAGGCGGATCAGGGCCTGCGTGCCGGTGATGAACACGCGGCCTTCTTCCAGTTCGTACTTGTCGTTCAGCGATACCTGGGCGAGGTCCATTCTCTGCGCTCCCGCGGTCAGTGTTTCCGACGTCTCATCAGAAGCTATCTGCCGGGTGACGCAAAGTCAACTATAGGTCAGAAATATTGACCTTTAATTGTAATTTTCTTTCGCCGTGAGAGCCCCCGTTTCAGGCTGCCTTCTCCCGCATCGTCACGAACTCCTCCGCTGCTGTCGGGTGGATGCCGACGGTGCGGTCGAAGTCGCGCTTTGTGGCGCCCATCTTCACTGCGATGGCGATGCCCTGGATGATCTCGCCGGCGTCGGGGCCAACCATGTGCACGCCGAGGACCTTCTGGGTAACGCGGTCGACGATGATCTTCATCATCGTCTTCTCCTCCCGCCCGGTCAGGCTGAGCTTCATCGGGGTGAAGGTGGAGCGGTAGATGTCGATGGTCCCGTGCAGTTCCCGGGCCTGGTCCTCGGTCAGCCCGACAGTACCCACCGGGGGCTGGCTGAAAACGGCGGAAGGGACGTTGGCGTGGTCGCAGGGGGTCGGGTCGTCCAGATACTCCGTGCGGTAGAGCGCCATGGCTTCCTGGATGGCCACCGGGGTGAGGGCGATGCGGTCAGTGACGTCGCCGATGGCCCAGACATTGTCGAGATTGGTCCGGGAATATTCGTCCACCTTGATCGAGCCGTTCGGCGCAAGCTCGACACCGATCTCCTCCAGCCCGATGCCTCCTGTGCGCGGGTGGCGACCGATGGCGAACATGATGCAGTCGGCCTCCAGCGTCGAACCGTCAGTCAGGGTGGCGACCAGGGTCTCGCCCTGTTTCTCGATGGCCGTGATGTTGGTGTTGGTACGCAGATCCACGCCCTTGCGCACGATCTCGGTCGACAGCACGTCGCGCACATCCTCGTCAAAGCCGCGCAGGATCTTCTCGCTGCGATAGATCTGCGTTACCTGCGACCCGAGCCCGTTCATGATCCCCGCGAATTCCACGGCAATGAAGCCGCCGCCGACCACCACGAAACGCTTCGGCAGGTCGGGCAGGAAGAAGACCTCGTTGGATGAAATGGCGTGCTCGATCCCGGGGATCTCCGGCATCGTCGGCCAGCCGCCGGTGGCGACGATGATCCGGTCGGTGGTCACGGTCTCGTTGCCGACCAGGATCGTGTGGCGGTCCACGATCTTCGCCGGGGCCTCGTAGAGCTTCACACCGGCATTGTCGAGCAGGCGGCGGTAGACGTCGTTCAGGCGGCTGATTTCCGTGTTCTTGTTGGCGATCAGGCGGTCCCAGTTGAAGCGGTCGGGCTTCACGTCCCAGCCGAAACCTGCCGCATCCTCGAAATCCTCCGCGAAGTGGCTGGCGAAGACCATCAGCTTCTTCGGCACGCAGCCGACATTGACGCAGGTACCGCCCAGGAACTGCTGCTCCGCAGCCGCGACCCGCGCGCCGGTCGACGCGATCATGCGGGCAGCACGGGTGCCCCCGGAACCAACGCCAATGACGAAGAGGTCGTAATCATAGTTGCTCATGTGCGGGGCTTCCTTGCGGTCGTATCGGTGCGGATGGGTCGGTGTTTCGTTTCAGCAGATAGGCAACAGGCGGCGGGAGCCAAGTCCCGCCGCCTGAATGCCGCGTTCAGCAACATGTGATGGTCAGCTGTCGATGCCACCCATCAGCATGTACTTGATCTCCAGATAGTCATCGATGCCGTACTTGGAGCCTTCGCGACCGAAGCCGGACTCCTTCATGCCACCGAACGGTGCGACCTCGGTGGAGATGATGCCGGAATTGATGCCGACGATGCCATATTCCAGCGCCTCCGAAACCCGCCAGACACGACCCAGGTCACGGCCATAGAAATAGGCGGCGAGACCGAACTCGGTATCGTTCGCCATCTGGATTGCCTGCGCCTCGTCAGTGAAGCGGAACACGGGGGCGAGGGGGCCGAAGGTCTCTTCCCTTGCCACCTTCATGCCCGGCGTCACGTCCGCCACGATGGTGGGTTCGAAGAACTGGCCACCAAGTTCGTGGCGCTTGCCGCCCTGGACCAGCCGTCCGCCCTTGGCAATGGCGTCGTTGACGTGCTCCTCCACCTTGGCGACCGCAGCGTCGTCGATCAGCGGCCCCTGGTCGGTTTCACCCTTCAGGCCGTCACCGACGCGCAGTTTCGCCACAGCGGCCTGCAACTTGTCCAGGAAGGCGTCATAGATGCCGTCCTGTGCCAGGATACGATTGGCGCAGACGCAGGTCTGACCGGTGTTGCGGAACTTGGACATGATTGCGCCCTCGACCGCCGCATCCAGGTCGGCGTCATCGAAGACGATGAACGGCGCGTTGCCGCCCAGTTCCATGGTGGTCTTCTTCAGGGTGTCGGCGCACTGCTTCATCAGCATCTTGCCGATCTCCGTGGAGCCGGTGAAGGACAGCTTCCGCACTGTCGGATTGCTGGTCATCTCCCCGCCGATGGCAGATGAGGAGCCGGTGACCACCGACAGCAGCCCGGCGGGCAGACCGGCGCGATGCGCCAGTTCCGCCATGGCCAGCGCCGAATAGGGGGTCGATGTCGCGGGTTTCACCACCATGCCACATCCGGCGGCCAGCGCCGGGGCGGCCTTCCGGGTGATCATCGCGGCGGGGAAGTTCCACGGCGTGATGGCGGCACAGACGCCGATGCCCTGCTTGATGACCACGATGCGGGCGTCCGCGCGGTGGCTCGGGATGGTGTCGCCATAGATGCGCTTGCCCTCTTCCGCGAACCATTCGATGAAGCTTGCGGCATAGGCGACTTCGCCCTTTGCCTCGGCCAGCGGCTTGCCCTGTTCGGCGGTCATCAGGCGGGCCAGGTCTTCCTGATGCTCGAACATCAGATCGTGCCAGCGGCGCAGGATCACCGACCGTTCCTTGGCGGTCTTGGCCTGCCAGCCGGGCATCGCGGCCTCGGCCGCCGCGATGGCGCGCGCGGTTTCGTCCGCGCCCATCTTCGGCACGGTGCCGAGCTTGGCGCCGGACGCGGGATTGGTGACGTCGATGGTCTCTCCGCCGTCCGCGTCGCACCACTCGCCGTTGATGAAGCACTGTTCGCGGAACAGGTCCGCATCCTTCATGCCGATGGCCGGCACGCCCATGGGTGTCTGGTCGTTCATGACGCTCTCCCTCGCTTCTGATGCGTGATTTGCGGGCAACCTATCACGGCCCGGAGCGGACATGAAACGCGACGAAGCGTGGCGGTGGCTCAGGCCGCCACCTTCCGCTCCAGCGGTCGCTCGTCGATGGGGAAGTGGACCAGTGCCGCCAGCACACCCAGCGCGATGCTGAGCCACCAGACGATGTCATAGCTGCCATAGATGTCGAACAGCAGCCCCCCCAGCCAGACGCCGAGGAAGGCCCCCACCTGATGGCTGAAGAAGACGATGCCTGCCAGCATGCCGATGTACTGGGCGCCGAAGATCTGGCCCACCAGCCCGGTGGTCAGCGGCACGGTGGAGAGCCAGAGCAGCCCGATCATGCCGGAGAAGATCAGGATCGTCGTTTCACTGACCGGGGAGTAGAGCAGGAACAGGATTGCCGCGGATCGTGCCAGATAGAGAAAGCTCAGCATGTACTTCTTGCTGTAGCGATCCCCCAGCACCCCGGCCATCAGCGTGCCGAAGATGTTGAACATGCCGATGACCATCAGCGCGACGGCTCCCAGTCCGGGATCGAGCCCGAGGTCGCGGATGTAGGAGGGCAGGTGACTGCCGATGAAGGTGACATGGAAACCGCAGACGAAGAAGCCGGCGATCAGCAGGATGTAGCCGCGATGCCGACCCGCCTCCCGCAGCGCTGCGCCAAAGGTCTGGGTGCTGCCGACCGTCGCCTGCGGACGTCCGGCCAGCGGAATGGTCAGGGGCACGATGATCAGCACCATCATGGACATGATCAGCAGCGCCGTGACCCAGCCATAGCCGTCGATGAAGGTCTGGGCGAGCGGGGACAGCACCATCTGTCCGGCCGATCCGCCCATGGTCACGACGGACATGACCAGGGTCCGCCGGTGCATCGGCGTGCGCCGCGCCACGACCGCCATGCCGATGTTCATGGAGGCAAAGCCCTGCGCGATGCCGATCAGCACCCCGCCTGCCAGGTGCATGGCCACCGGCACGCCGGAGAAGCTGATCGCCAGGATGCCGACGGCATAGAAGATGCCGCCCAGCGCCATGACCTTGCCCGCGCCGTAGCGGTCGGCGATGGCCCCGGCGAAGGGTTGCGTCACGCCCCACATGATGTTCTGCAGCGCCAGGGTCATGGAGAAGACCTCCCGCCCCCAGGACATGGAGTCGGAGATCGGATCCAGGAACAGGCCGAACATGTTCCGCGTGCCCATGCCGAAGAACACGATCAGCGACGCCGAGATGACCATCAGCCAGAGCGGCCAGCGCCGCACCAGCGCGGATGTTTCAGATGTTGCCGTCATTTGCCTGTTCTCCCCCACGGCGCGGTGCGCCGGCCTCGACCAGATAGTCCTGTCCGATCACATGTCCATGATGATGCAGGTTGTGGTGCCATGTGCAATCAGCCGATCCTCGGCATCGACCAGCTTGCCCTCCGCCGTGGCGGTGGAACGTCCGGCATGTATCACCTTGCCGATGGCGCGCACCTTGCCGATGCCCGGGCGCATGGCGCGGATGTAATTGATCTTCAGTTCCAGCGTCGTGTAGCTCTTGCCCGCCGGCAGCGTGGAATGCACCGCGCAGCCCATGCAGGAGTCCAGCAGGGTCGCGGCATAGCCGCCGTGGACCGTCTTCAGCGGATTCAGGTGGTTCTCGTTCGGCTCGCCCTCGAAATCGACGCGCCCGTGCTCGACGTGGGCCACGGTGAAGTTCAGCGTCCGCCCGATGCTGGGCGCGGAACCGGCATTGCTGAAAGCCATCTCGAGCGCCTGCAGGCCGGTCATTTCCTTCAGTGATCCCGGAGCATTCATGATCGTCGTTCCTTCTCGCTGACACTGCCGTGCACGACGGCCCGTGTGTTTCTCGTGGTCAGGGGACTGGCGCATTGCGGGCAGTCGATGCGCGGTTCGATGACCGTGTTGCAGTCGGTATGGAGATAGCTGACCGCCGTGCCGTCCGGGTGGGGCAGGTGCCGGTCGGCCCAGGCGGAGAGCGCCAGGATGACCGGCATCAGATCGCGTCCGGCCTCGGTCAGGCGATACTCCTCCCGCAGGGGCCGCTGCGAATAGGCTTCGCGGCGCAGCACGCCCTTCTCCACGAGCATGTTCAGCCGTTCCGTCAGCACACGCCGGGCGATGCCGAGGCGGGAATGGAAATCCTCGAACCGGCGCACGCCCAGCAGGCAGTCACGCACCACCATCATTGTCCAGCGGTCACCCAGCACCGACTCGGCGCGGGCCACGGCACACTGCTGGTTTTCGAGATCGCTCCACCGCATGGGTCTGTATTCCACTCCGATCTGATCGTCGCGCCAGCATCAGGTCTGTTTTTAAGACGGACAAGTGAGATTTCCTGCCGGTTCGCGACAGAATTCCTCTGGTGAGGTCAGCAGACCGCTTCAGGGCGCCGCGATCCGCACCAGTTCTCCGGCGGAGTTCTGGTGGCGGGTATGCAGCCGCAGACGCACCTCAGTCCGCCGCCTGCAAGGCGTCCGCGATGAATTCCATGCGGTCCTTGCCCCAGAACAGCTCCGTGCCGACGATGAATGACGGGGCGCCGAAGACGCCGCGCTTCAGGGCATTGTCGGTTTCGTCGATCAGCGCCTGCTTCATGGCGGGTTCCTCGGTCCGGCGGACGAAATCCTCGGGGTCCTGACCGATTTCCCGCGCGACATCGGCCAGCCCGGCCAGGGTCGCGACACTGGCGTCGTTCTGCTCCCAGTAGCGGCGGAAGATGGCGTCCAGATAGGCGTCCTCGCAGCCGAACTCACGCGCGACCAGCGATCCGCGCAATGAAATGCTGGTCTTGATCGGAAAGGTGTCGGGGAAGCGGAAGGGCAGGTCATGGCGCGCGGCCCAGCGTTCGAGATCGCGCTTGCGGTTGGCGATCTTGGCGGCGGGTTCCTCCATCAGCACATACTTGTGGTGCCGGAAGACATGGCCGAGGTTGAACGGGCGCATCCGGATGGTCGCGCCGTGACGGGCCGCAAGCGGGCGGATCAGGTGCAGGGCGAAATAGGTATTGGTGCTGCCCGTGTCCCAGAAGAACTCGATTTCCTTCGCCATGGCTGCCACCCGCTTCCCGTGATTGATGCGCCTGCCCGGAACGTCCAGACTGCGCCGACAGGGAGGACGATACATGAAGCCTGAGGCCGCGATAACACCGCCATGGCGCATTGGCGTCGACATTGGGGGCACCTTCACCGACATGGCGCTGATCGACGCCAGCGGGTCGTTGCGTGTGTTCAAGTCCCCCTCGACGCCCGCCGATCCGGCGAAGGGCGTGGTGAACGTGCTGGAAGTCGCAGCCGCGGCGCTGGGCGTCGCGGTGGGCGACCTGCTGCGGCAGTGCCGTCTGTTCGTGCATGGATCAACCATCGCCACCAACACGATCCTGGAGCGGAAGGGCGTGTCGGTCGGCATGCTGGTGACAGAAGGGTTTCGCGACTTCCTGGAGATCAGGCGCGGCCTGCGCGCCGACCAGTGGGACCATCGCGCGCCCTTTCCCCCTGTGCTGGTGCCGCGATACCTGCGCCGTCCCGTGCGCGGGCGTCTGGACCGGGACGGGAGTGAGGAGTCGCCCCTGAACACTGACGATGTACGTGACGCCGTGCGGTTCTTCGAGGCTGAGGGCGTGGAGTCCATCGCCGTCTGCCTGATGAATGCCTACGTCGATCCGGTGCACGAGCGGCAGGTGGCGGAAGTTGTCTCGGCGGAATGGTCAGGTCGCTGGTTGTCCCTGTCATCGGAGATCAATCCGGTGGTGGGTGAGTACGAACGCGGCTCCACCACCGTCATGAATGCCTATATCGCACCGAAGGTCGTCGGATACCTGGAACGGCTGGAGCAGCAGTTGCAGGCGGCGGGACTGCAGCAGTCCATCCTGCTGGTGCAGTCGAACGGCGGTGTGGTCTCGGCGCAGGAGGCTGCGGCGCGGCCCGTCAACCTGGCCCTGTCGGGACCGGCAGCCGGTGTCGGGGCGCTGAACCTCTATCGGACGCTGACCGGCATCGACGATCTGGTGGCGATGGAGATCGGCGGCACAAGCTGTGATGTCACTCTGATGGCCGGTGGCGATGTCCCCGTCTCCGATGCGCTGGAGATCGACGGCTATCACCTGGCAACGCCTGCGGTGGATATTCACACCGTCGGTGCCGGAGGCGGGACGCTGGCCGGCGTGGACGGCGGCGGCATGTTGCGTGTCGGGCCGGAGGGGGCAGGGGCCGATCCCGGACCCGCCGCCTACGGGCTGGGCAATGACCGCCCGACGGCCACGGATGCGCATCTGGTGCTGGGGCGGCTGCGGCCCGGACCCATGGCAGGCGGCGCGGTGACACTGGACGAGGCGCGTGCGGCAAGGGCAATCGAGGATCATGTCGCCCGACCGCTGGGCCTGAGCGTGGAGCAGGCGGCCATCGGAATCCTGCGCCTGCTGGAGCAGAACCTGCTGCACGCGGTGGAGCGGCTGTCGGTGGAGCGTGGCTACGATCCGAAGCGTTTCACCCTGGTCGCGGCGGGGGGTGCGGGACCGATGCATGGGGTGGCGGTCGCCCGCGCGCTCGGCTGCGAACGGGTCTTCGTGCCGGTGCAGGCCGGGGCCTTCTGTGCGCTGGGGATGCTCTGGTCGGACGTGCGGCTGGATTCGCTCAGGGTGATGGATGGCGACCTGGACGCGATCACGGCAGACGAAGTGGCCGAAGGCTTCGGTCCCCTGCTCGACACGGCCGCGCGGGCGCTGGAGCGGGAAGGTTTCACGGCGGCGGAGGCGGAGGTCCAGCGGGTCTTCGACCTGCGCTACAAGGGGCAGCAGTGGTCGCTGCGCACTGTGGTACCGGAGAGTGGTGAAACACTTGACCGGTCCTCCATCCGTCAGGCGTTCGAGGCCGATCACGAACGGCGCTTCGGCCATATCCAGCCCGATGGCAAACTGCTGATCACCGCACTGCGCGCCGTCGCCACGGGGCGCATCGAACGGCAGGCACCGAAGGGCATGGCCGAACGCTCTGACGGCGGCAAGCCGGTGCCGCAGGATCACCGTCGCGCCTTCGTTGATGCGGCAACGGGCTGGGCGGATGTGCCTGTGCATGCCTCCGACAGCCTGCTGCCCGGGCACCGGCTGACAGGCCCGGCGATCATCGAGGCCCCGACAACGACCGTACTTGTCGGCGCGGGGGATGAACTGAGCGTGGATGACCACGGCAACTACCTGATCAATATTGCAGTGGGAGGCGCAGCATGAACATCGATCCGGTGACCCTGGCGCTGGTACAGAACCGTCTGGACCACATCTCCCGCCAGATGGGCTTCGTCATGACGCGTACCGCGCGCAGCCCGATCTTCAACCAGAGTCACGACTTCTCCTGTTTCATCGCCGATGCGGCCGGCACCCTGATCAGCCAGGCGGACGGCATTCCGATCCATACCGGCGGTGGCGGCTTCACGGTGCGGGCACTCATCGATGCCTTTGCCGGACGGATCGAGCCTGACGACATCTTCCTGTCGAACGACCCTTACGTGGCGGGCGGCAACCATCTGCCGGACTGGGTGATCAGCCGCCCGGTCTTCGTCGACGGGGAACTGGCCGCCTGGACCTGCAACCGGGCGCACCAGTCCGACATCGGCGGTGGTGCGGCAGGCACCTACAACCCCGAAGCCACGGAGATATTCCATGAAGGCATCCGACTGCCGCCGCTGAAACTGTTCGAGCGCGGGGAGGTGCGTGACGACCTCTGGCAGTTGCTGCTGCTCAACAGCCGCACGCCGGAACTGCTGGACGGTGACCTGCGCGCCATGATCGGCTCCACCCGCATCGGCGCGGAGCGGCTGGCGGAGCTGGTCACCGAACTGGGGCGGGAGGCCGGGGCAGGCTATTTCGACGCCCTGCTGTCCTATGCCGACCAGCGTTTCCGCCAGGCCTGTGAGGAACTGCCGCGCGGCACTTACAGCGCCACGGAGATCACCGACAATGACTGCTTCGAGCAGCGCGACATCAAGGTCTGCGTGGCGGTGACCGTGACCGATGACGGGGTGAAGGTGGATTTCACCGGGTCCGACCCGCAGATGCGCGGCTTCAAGAACTCCTCCCTCGCCAATACCCATTCCGCCGTCTACATGGCGCTGGCGTCCTTCTTCGACCCGGACATGCCGCGCAACGAAGGCGCGTTCCGCTCCGTCGAGATCGTCGCGCCCTACGGCACGGTGGTGAACCCGCGCCCGCCCGCGCCTCTGACCATGTGCACCGTGTTCATCGCGCACGAGATCGTCCACGCCATCTGGCGCGCGCTGGGGGAGGCGGTGCCGTCCCGCGCCTGCGCCGGTTGGGGCAAGACGATCCACAACATCACCTCCGGCCGCCAGCCCGGCAGCACCGAGCCCTATGTGATGTACAACTGGGCCGCCAATGCGGCGGGCGGTGCGGTGGAGGGCCGGGACGGTTTCAACCAGATCGGCCTGCTGATCGCCCTCGGCGGGCTGCATCTGCCCAACGCGGAGGGGTATGAGCGGATCTACCCCGCCATGATCCGTCGCCAGGAATTCCGCACCGATGCGGCAGGGGCCGGCACGTTCCGGGGCGGCAGCGGGGTGCACTACGCCGTCGATGTGACCGGCGACGCGACCTATTCCTTCCGGGGGGAGGGACTGGACACCCCCTCCGGCTTCGGCATCCAGGGCGGCGGCACCGGGTCCGCCGGTACGATGCATGTGCAGTCCGCCGATGGCACCACATTTACGGCGCCGAAGTATGGCGTCCGCGAGTTCCCGCCCGCCCGTCTGGAGGCCTCATCCCCTGCCGGTGGCGGCTGGGGCGACCCGAAACAGCGCGATCCGGCACTGGTGCTCCGCGACGTCCGCGACGAGATCGTCAGCACGGAGGCGGCGCGGGAGGTCTACGGCGTTGTGATTGCCGGGGATGGCCGGTCGGTGGACATGGAAGCGACGCGGGCGGCAAGAGGGTAAGGGGTACGCCCTTGCCTGGATTTTCCCCGCGCCCACCCCAGACACGACGCTCGCGGAGGTGGTCCGCGAGCCCAGTCTCCGACGTCTGTGCGGCACTGCTGGGTACCCGGGTCGAGCCCGGGCACGGCGTCATGCGGGGTGGGGCAGCTGGTGATCAAATTGCATCCACCCCAGCCACGACGCTCGCGGACTTGATCCGCGAGCCCAGTCTCCGACGCTTGTGCGACACTGCTGGGTACCCGGGTCGAGCCTGGGCACGGCGTCATGGGGGTGGCCAGGCATGGAAACAGTCTCTCCACCCTCGCTCCGACGCTCGCGGACTTGATCCACGAGCCCATGCAGCGGTGCAGGCGGAGGCCCTTCAGCTTCCCTTGAACGCAGGCTGGCGCTTTTCCATGAAGGCGGTGCGGCCCTCACGGAAGTCGTCGCTGGCGAAGCAGGCTTCGACGGCAGCGTCGCAGGCGGCGATGTCGCGATGGTCGGGGTCCTTGGCGAGTTCGTCGATGGTCATCTTGGCGGCCTGGATGGTCAGCGGCGCGTTGGCGGCGATGCGGGCGGCATAGTCGCGGGTATAGCTCTCCAGTTCCGCCGTCGGGACCATGCGGTTGATCAGGCCCATGCGTTCTGCCTCCGGCGCGTCGAACTGGCGGGCGGTGAAGAAGATCTCCTTGGCATAGGCCGGACCGACGATGTCCAGCAGCCGCTTCGTGCCACCGACGCCATAGCCGAGGCCGAGCCGCGCGGCCGGCACGGCGAAGCGGGCATTGTCGGCGGCGATGCGGATGTCGGCGGACAGCGACACGGCGACACCGCCACCGATGCAGAAGCCGTTGATCATGGCGATGACCGGCTTCTTCACCTTCACCAGCGCCGCGTGGGCCTTGCCCGCCACGGCGTCATAGACCTTGGTGGCTTCGGGCGAGTTGCGCTTCTCGCCGAATTCCGAAATGTCCGCGCCCGCGATGAAGGCCTTGTCGCCCGCGCCCTTCATGATGATCACCCGGATGTCCGGATCCGCGGCATAGGCATCGACGATCGCCGGAATCGCGGCCCACATGTCGACGGAGACGGCGTTCCGCTTCTCCGGCTGGTTGAAGATGATCCAGCCGATGGCCCCGTCCTTTTCCGCCAGCATCCGTGTCGTTTCGAGTTTCATCGCGTCTTCCCCAGTCAGATGATGCCATCGGCGCGCAGCGCCGCGATCCGGTCAGCGTCGTAGCCCAATCCGGCAAGAATGTCGTTGGTGTGTTCGCCCTTCGGCGCAATGCGGTGGCGCAGCGCCGGGTCCAGGTCACCCATCTGGATCGGCTGTCCCACCAGTGTCAGGTCCGGCCCGTCATCCTCCACCCGGCGTGCCATGCCGAGATGCCGGACCTGCGGGTCGGCGAAGGTCTGGTCGATGCCGTTGATCGGGCCGCAGGGGACACCTGCCGCGTTCAGCACCTCGATCCAGTCGGCACTGCTGCGGGTCTTCAGGATGGCCGCGACCCGGTCGTTCAGTGCGGCCCGGTTGCGATAGCGCCTGCCGCCGCTGACATAGTCCGGGTCATCCGCCAGCTCCGGCGCACCGATGCATTCGCAGAACCGGCGATAGATCGTGTCACCGACGGCAGCCACGTTGATGTGACCGTCGGCAGTTGCATAGGCGTTGGTGGGAACCGAGGTCGGGTGCTCGTTGCCGACGCGGCCTGCCACTTCGTCCTCCACCAGCCAGCGCGCCGCCTGGAAGTCGAGCATGAAGGTCTGGGCCTGCAGCAGCGACGTGCGCACCCACTGGCCCTTGCCGGTCTGTCCCCGCCCGATCAGCGCCATCAGGATCGCCTGCGCCGCCAGCAGCCCCGCCGTCAGGTCGGCGATGGGTATACCCACCCGCATCGGCGGCCCGTCCGGATCGCCGGTGATCGACATCAGTCCGCCCATGCCCTGGGCGATCTGGTCGACGCCGGGACGCTTCCGGTAGGGACCGTCCTGACCGAACCCGGAGATGGAGGCCAGGATGATGCGCGGGTTGATGGCTTCCAGCGCGGGCCAGTCGATGCCCAGCCGTTCCTTCACGTCGGGGCGGTAGTTCTCGACCACCACGTCGGCCTGTCGCACCAGATCGGCCATGACCTGCCGTCCCTCCGGTTGTTTCAGGTTCAGGGTCATGCTGCGCTTGTTGCGGTGCAGGTTCTGGAAGTCGGGGCCATCCCGTGGCCCACCCAGCCCGCCGTCACCGCCGGCGGCGTCCGGCATCTCGATCTTGATGACATCCGCGCCCCAGTCGGCCAGCTGCCGGACAGCGGTCGGCCCGGCGCGCACCCGTGTCAGATCCAGCACCGTATAGGGCGCAAGGGGCAGGGGAGAATCCGCTGAAACACTCATGCCGCCACGCCCTCCCGCGCTTCGAAGATGGTCAGGAACGCCTGCTTCAGCACTGCATCCACCTCCGCCACGCTCGCATCGATGCCCAGATCGGCCAGCGATGTGACCCCATGTTCCTGGATACCGCAAGGCACGATGCCGCTGAAGTGGTCCAGGTCGGGGGCCACGTTGATGGAGATGCCGTGAAAGCTGACCCAGCGCCGGACGCGGACCCCGATGGCGGCGATCTTGTCCTCCCGCCCGTCATCGCGGACCACCCAGACGCCGACCCTGCCGTCCCGCCGCTCCCCGGTCACGCCGAAGGCGGCGAGGGTGGCTATGACCCATGACTCCAGATCATGCACGAAGCGGCGGATGTCCTGACCGCGCGGCTTCAGGTCCAGCATGACATAGCCAACCCGCTGTCCCGGCCCGTGATAGGTATATTCGCCGCCGCGCCCGCTGTGGAACACCGGAAACCGGTCCGGCTGCAGCAGATCGGCGGCATTGGCGGAGGTGCCGGCGGTATAGAGCGGCGGATGCTCCAGCAGCCATACACAATCCGCTGCGCCGTCGTTGCGGATTGCCGCGACGCGCTGCTCCATCCAGTCCACGGCCTGCGTGTAGGGGACCGGATCGCCCGATATCCGCCATTCGGAATTCATGCGTTCTGTTTACCGCCTGCTAACCACGTTGCCTCATCATAAGGCCAGTTTCAGCAGGAGTGGACATGAGCAAGCAGGATACGGCAACCGTCGAAATGGCGCTGAGCGATGTGGAGGTGGAAATCTCCGTCGTGCTCGGGCGAGCCCAGATGCCCATTCACCAGTTGCTGAAGATGGGGCGTGGGGCGGTCATCGAACTCGATGCCGACGTGGACGACCCGGCCTGGATCCTGGCCAACGACAAGGTCATCGCCCGTGGCGAGATCGTCGTGACCGGGGAACATGTCGGCATCTCCGTACTCGACACCTTCCGGGACAGCAGCGGCGACTGACACCGCAGTCAGTCGCCGCGTCCGTGCGGCGCGTTGAAGTCGATGTCGGGTCCGACGGAGACGATACGCGTCGGGTTCACGTTCTCATGACTGGCGTAATAGTGGGTGCGGATGTGGTCCATGTTCACCGTCTCCGCCACGCCGGGCCACTGGTAGAGCTCCCGCGTCCAGGCGAACAGGTTCGGATAGTCGACCAGCCGCCGGATATTGCACTTGAAGTGCCCATGGTAGACATGATCGAAGCGGATCAGTGTCGGGAACAGGCGCCAGTCGGCCTCCGTGATGCGATCCCCCACCAGGTAGCGTTGCCGGCCCAGCCGTTCCTCCAGCCAGTCCAGTGAATCGAATAGGGCGTGGACAGCCTCCTCGTAGGCGTCCTGCTTCACCGCGAAGCCGCTGCGGTAGACACCATTGTTGACGGTCTCGTAGACCCGCTTGTTCACGGCATCGATCTCGTCGCGCAGTTCTTTCGGGTAATAGTCGCCGGGCTTCGCGAAGGCATCGAACTCGCTGTTCAGCATCCGGATGATCTCGGACGACTCGTTGGAAACGATGGTCTGGCCATGGGTGTCCCAAAAGACGGGCACGCTGCTGCGCCCGGAATAGCGCGGGTTGGCGGTGGTATAGAGCTGGTGCGAATAGGTAAATCCGTTCACCCGGTCCCCGGTCGCGCCTGGATATGCCGTGAACTCCCAGCCGTTCTCCATCATCAGCGGGCTGACGACGGAGAAGCCGATGACATCCTGCAGCCCCTTGATCGCCCGATAGATCAGGGTGCGGTGCGCCCAGGGGCAGGCGTAGGAAACATAGAGGTGGTAGCGCCCGGCCTCCGGGGGGAAGTCCGTGCTGCCATCGGCCCGGATCCAGTTGCGCATCTGCGCGTCGATGCGGACGAACTCGCCCTTTTCCGATGGCTTGCGCGGCACCGCGCGCCAAACACCGTCCTCGAGTTGTCCCATGGTTCCCGCCTCCCGTTGCGCTGTCAGGGAAATATGGCGCGGTGCGGGCTGACAGACCACCGCGCACGTGGAACAATCCGGTTTCCAGATGGAAACAGGAACCCCGGATGCATGATCTATCTGCCATGGCCGTCTTCGCCGCGATCGCGGAGGCGGGAAGCCTGACGCAGGCCGCCGAACGGCTCTCGCTCTCCAAGTCCGCCGTTTCCAAGCAGCTTTCGCGGCTGGAGGAACGGCTGGGCGCGCGGCTGGTCAACCGCAATACCCGCCAGGTCAGCCTGACGGAGGTCGGCATCGTCTATTTCGACTTCTGCGCCCGCATCCTGGAGGAGGCCGAGGCCGCGGAGGCAGCCGTGGCCAACCTGCAGGACGCGCCGCGTGGCCGCCTGCGGGTCAATGCGCCCATGAGCTTCGGCACCATGCACCTGGCGGCGGCGCTGACCGGCTTCGCGAATGCCTATCCCGAGATCACTGTGGATCTCGAGCTGACGGACGCCTTCGTCGATCTGGTGGACGGTGGAATCGACGTGGCCGTCCGCATCACCTCCATGCAGGACTCCACCCTGATCGCACGGCAACTCGCCCCGGCGTGCCGCATGGTGGCCGCCAGCCCCGACTACCTGGCCGAACACGGCACGCCGCAGCACCCGCGGGACCTGAGCCGCCACAACTGCATGATCTATTCGCTGGCTCCAAACCCGGGCACATGGGTGTTCCGTGAGGCGGATGGATCGGCCATGCCGATTCCGGTGCAGGGCTCCATCCGGTCCAACAATGGAGAGGTACTGCGGGAGGCCGCGATTGCCGGTCTCGGCATCCTGGTCGATCCGACCTTCATCACCTACCGCGCGATCCGCGACGGACGGCTCGTGCCGCTGCTCTGTGACTACGAACTGCCACGGTCCGGCATCCACGCCGTCTACCCCAACCGCCGCCACCTCTCGCCCAAGGTGCGGGCCTTCATCGACTTCCTCGGCAACCACTTCGGCGACCCGCCCTACTGGGACCGCCACATCCAGACCGTGCTGGACCGCTGACGCCGGTCTCGGGACTGGCAGGCTGGATCAGGCCGGATGCCTCACACGTGCTGGTCGATCAGGATCGGGTTGCCGTCGGGGTCGACGACAATGCAGTTGGCGGGGCCGGTGCTGTCCTCGTCGGCCTCGCTGACGAAGGTGACGCCGTCGGCTTTCAGGCGGCGCTGGATCTCGCGGATGTCGGTGAAGTCCTCCAGCGTCCGGCCCTGGGAGTCCCAGCCAGGATTGAAGGTCAGCGTGTTGCGTTCCAGCATGCCCTGGAACAGGCCGATGACGCAGGTGGGGCTGGTCATGATCAGCCAGCCCTGGTCGGTGCCACCGCCGAAGGCCGTGAAACCGAGTTTCTCGTAGAAGGCGCGGGAAGCTTCGATGTCCTTCACCGCGAGGCTGAGAGAGAAGTTGCCGAGTTCCATCGTTGCTGCTCCACCGGGGGCTGTCTGCTCCGCTCAGGCAACGCTCACCGGATCGGCGCGTTTGCGGACAACCCCATAATAGCGCCAAAGCAGCCGCGCGGCGACGCCCCGGTTTGGATGCCAGGCCTGCGCGATCTCCCGCAACTGCTTCTCACCGGGGCGTTCGGGCAGGCGTTTCAGGTCCTGTACCGCCACCTGCAGTGCCAGATCGCCGGAGGGGAAGATGTCCGGCCGGTTCAGGGCAAACAGCAGATAGACCTCCGCCGTCCAGCGCCCGATCCCGGTGACGGCGGTCAGCGCGGCCATGGCATCCTCATCGCTCATCCGGGGCAACCGGTCGAGTGGCAGGGCACCGGAGACAATGTCGGCGCTCAGCGCGCGCATGTAGCGCATCTTCGGACGGCTCAGACCCATGGCCTTCAGTGCATCCCCGTCATGGTCCAGGAACCGCTCCGCCGTGAACGGGTCCGTCGCGGCCTCCACCCGTGCCCAGATGGCGGCGGCAGAGGCAAGCGAGACCTGCTGGTCGACGATCAGCTTCATCAGGGTCTTCAGGCCGGGCGGGCGGCTGCGGTCGGGCAGCGCCCCGGCGACAGCCCGCGCCTGCCGCAGGTCCGGGTCCGCCTGAAACAGGACTTCGAGTGTCGCCGCGAGTTCCGGTGACTCACCGGACCGGAACGGGGCAGGGGCGCTCACCGGTTCAGGACACACGGCATCAGGTTCCGGTGCTCAGGGCTCGGTCTGCCCCATCTGACAGATCAGATCCCAGGCTTCCTTCGGGATCGGCATGACCGACAGGCGCGACTGGCGGATCAGGGGCAGATCGGCCAGCCGTGGCTCCGCCTTCACATCTTCCAGCGTCACGGGGGTCGTGAAGGGGCGCACCGCCTTCACGTCCACCATGCCGAAGCGTTCCTTCGGGTCGGTGTGATCGGGGTAGTATTCCCGGATCACCTCGACGATGCCGACGATCCGCTTCTCGTTCACCGAGTGGTAGAAGAAGCCGCGATCACCGACCTTCATGGCCTTCATGTTGTTGGAGGCCTGGTAGTTGCGGACACCGTCCCAGTGTTCGCCCTTGTCACCACGGGCGACCTGATCATCCCAGCCCCAGGTGTTCGGCTCCGACTTGAACAGCCAGTAGTTCATGGTGAACGGTCCCCCTGCCTGCCCGGCTTCACTTGCTGCTGTTCTGCCGCACCATGTTGATGATGCCGGAGAAGTCCTTCGGCCCCTGTGCCATCTGCTCGGCATAGGCGGTATAGAGCTTCTCCGCCTCCGCACCCATGTGGGTGTCGGTGCCGGTGTCGGCCGCCGCAGCCGCCGCCAGGCGCAGATCCTTCAGCATGTTCTCCGCCGTGAAGCCCGCCTGATAGTCGCGGTTGGCCGGGCTGGTCTCCACAGGACCCGGAACCGGGCAGTAGACATTGATCGACCAGCAGTAACCGGAGGAGGTGGAGACGATGTCGAAGAAGGTCTGGTGATCCAGCCCCAGCTTCTCCGCCAGCACGAAGGCCTCGCTAGCTGCGGCCATGGAAATGCCGAGCACCATGTTGTTGCAGATCTTCGCGGCCTGGCCATTGCCCGACCCGCCGGCATGGACGATCTTCGCCCCCATCTTCGACAGGATCGGCTCCGCCCGCGCGAAGCCGTCGTCCGTCGCGCCGCACATGAAGGTCAGCGTGCCACCCTCGGCGCCGCCGACGCCGCCGGAAACCGGCGCATCCACCATCTCCAGTCCCGACGCAGCGGCTGTCGCGGCGACTTCGCGCGCGGTCGAGACGTCGATCGTGGAGCAGTCGATCAGCAGCGATCCGGATGCCTTCGCCGCGGCAATGACACCGCTGTCGCCCAGGTAGGCGGCGCGGACATGGTCCCCCTTCGGCAGCATGGAGACCACGACATCGCGGCCCGTTGCGGCCTCCTGTGCGCTGGCTGCGGCCTTGCCGCCCGCTGCCACCACGCCCTGCACGGCGTCTGCCGACAGGTCAAAGCAGGTAACCGCGTGACCGGCCTTCAGAAGGTTGCGGGCCATCGGCCCCCCCATGTTGCCGACACCGATGAAACCGATTTCCGCCATTTGCTCTTCCTCCCCGGAATGCTGTTGTCGTGTGCTCAATAAAGCGTTTCGCGATAGGCCTGCTCAAGCTGTTTCTCGGATGCTTCCACATCGATCACCGTGTTGGTCTGATCCGCGATCATCTTCGACAGTGGTGGCAGCACCTTGCGGTCCTGCTGCACCGACGGATCCCAGAGCTTCGAGCGGATGAAGGCCTTGGCGCAGTGCAGATAGGCCTCATCGACCTGCACCACGATGGCCGAAACCGCCGGTTTGCCGTTGACCGCCATGGACTGCAGCAGGTCCGGATCCACCGAGACATGGGCACGCCCGTTGACGCGCAGGGTCTCGCTGATCCCCGGAATCATGAAGATCAGCGCCACGTGCGGGTTCTCGACAATGTTGGTCATCGAATCGATCCGCCGGTTACCGGGGCGATCCGGGATGACCAGCGTGTGGTCATCCAGTACCTGCACGAAGCCCGGCAGGTCGCCCTTCGGCGAGACATCCGCCGGACCATCCTTCGCCGCGCTGCCCATCACGAGAAATGGCGAGAGCTCGATGAAACGGCGGCAATGCGGGTCCAGTGACGGGATCGCCTTCGTCGCGGCCCGGCCGGAGGCATGGCCATAGACTTCGCGCAAGGCATCCTCGGTGCGCAGAATGTTGTCCGTCATCTTCATTCTCCCGTTCTCGTCCAGCCGTGCAACGTGCGACCGGACGGACCTTAGTTGCGTCGCCTGCAGGGGTCCAATGTCGAAAGGCTGACCCTGCTCAGTCCGGTTTGCCGGGGTTGCGGTGGGCGATGAGGTTCCTGCGCGCTTCCTCGTCCCAGTTGCCGGTGGGCTTGCCGAACTCCTGCCCCACAGCATAGCCGCGCCGCAGCGCCGGGCGCTGCTGCAGTGCCTTGTACCAGCGCTTCACGTTGGGGAACTGGTCCAGGTCCACTTCCTGGCGCTTGTAGGTGATGACCCAGGGCCAGCAGGCCATGTCCGCGATAGAATAGTCGTCGCAGATGAATTCCCGCCCTTCCAGCCGACGGTCGAGGACGCCGTAGAGGCGATGCATCTCGTTGTCATAGCGCTCCCGCGCGTAGGGAATGGGTTCCGGCGCGTAGAAGCGGAAGTGCCCGGCCTGGCCGAACATCGGTCCCATGCCGCCCATCTGCCACATCAGCCATTCCATGACCGTCTTGCGCCCGCGCAGGTCGGTGGGCAGGAACCTGCCGGACTTCTCTGCCAGATACACCAGTATGGCCCCGGTCTCGAAGACGGAGACAGGTTCCCCGCCGTCTTCAGGATCATTGTCAACAATTGCCGGCATCCTGTTGTTCGGGCTGATCTTCAGGAATTTCGGTTCGAACTGGGCACCGCGACCGATGTTGATCGGAATGACGTTGTAGTCCAGTTCCATTTCCTCCAGCGCGATGGAGATCTTCCAGCCGTTCGGTGTCGGCCAGTAGTAGGCGTCGATCATGGTCTTGCTCCCCAGCAGTGTTGCAGCACCCAAGGTAGAGCATCTGGCCGGTTCCGAAAGACCGCAACGCGTTTCCATTGTGCATGGCATCAGTTACGCTCGCCCCATGCGCCCGGTCAGATATTTCGATGATTACGTTTTGGGGGACAGGTTCGTCACGGATCGCGTGACGATCACGGAGGGGATGATCCTGCAGTTCGCGCGGATGTACGACACGCAACTGTTTCACATCAATCTCGACAAGACGGCGGAGAGCAATTTCGGCGGTCTGATCGGCAGCGGATTGCAGACCCTCAACTTCAGCTTCGCCCTGTTCTTCAGGCTGGAGCTGGTGCAGCCCGTGGCCCTGGGGGGACCTGGCCTGGACAACCTGCGCTGGACGCGGCCGCTGCGCCCCGGTGACACAATCCATGTGATCTGCGAGGTCACGAAGATCGTGCCATCCCGCAGCAAGCCCGACAGGGGCATGCTGACCATGCGCCACGACACCTTCAATCAGCATGATGAACTGATCCTGACCTTCGACTGCATGCATCTGCTGCGGCGGCGGGAAGCGGCATGAGCTTGCGCGGGCTGACACTTGGCGGGCTGCTGTTGCTGCTGGCGGCCTGCGGCGGGCGTGGTGATCTGCCCCCGCCGGTGATCGAGGATCCGCGCCTGTCGCGCAATGGTGAGCTGTCAGGGGTCGCGGGGCTGACCCAGGACGACTGGAACGCGCTGGACCGGGACCTGAAACGCGCGGTCTTCAGGCTGGGCTTTCTCGAACGTCTCGGCACCGAATGCACGAACCTGTTCCCGGAGCACACGGATTTCCTGGGCGAGTTCGCGCTGCTGGTGCAGCGCGGACTGACGAACGGGGTGCAGCGCGCCATTGCCATGGAAACGGAGCGGCTGCGTCTGGCCGGTGATGGCCGGGAACGGGCGGTGATCGCACTGCTGGCGATGCGCCGTGCGAAGATGGATGTGCCCGGCATGATGGCGGACCAGATCAACATTCTCGCCACGACCCCGGTCGATGGTCATGACGCTGTTGTCAGCGCCTGCGGGTTGCTGTTCGAGCGGGAGGGCCGACGGGACCTGATGCGGACGGTTTCGGTGCCGCTGGAGGCCTATTACGCGACCATCGAGGCGGAGTATCCAGCATTGCACGGCAAGGGTGAGAAGGTGACACGGATCCGGCGGATCCTGGAGCGGATCTGATCAGCCTTCCGGCGTCTCCTTCCAGCGGTGGGCGAGGCCGCTGTCGATGTCGAACAGGTCCAGTACCCGCCCGACGGTGTGATCCACCATTTCATCCAGGCTCGACGGCCGGGCATAGAAGGCCGGGACCGGCGGCATGATGATCGCGCCGGCTTCGGTCGCCTGGCTCATCAGCCGCAGGTGACCGGCATGCAGCGGGGTTTCCCGCACCATCAGCACCAGTCGCCGCCGTTCCTTCAGCGTCACGTCGGCGGCCCGCGCCAGCAGGTTTCCGGCGGCACAGTTCGCCACCTCCGACAATGTCTTGATGGAGCAGGGGGCGATGACCATGCCCCTGGTGCGGAAGGACCCGCTGGCGATCCCGGCACCGACATCGCCCACGGGATAGCTGACGTCGGCCAGCGCACGCACCGCATCGACGCTCCGGTCAGTCTCCGCGTTGATGGTCAGGGCCGCGGCCTTGCTCATCACCAGGTGGGTTTCCACCGACTGGTCGCGCAGGACCTCCAGCAGGCGGATGCCATAGGCCGCGCCGCTGGCCCCTGACATGCCGATGATCAGGCGTTCGGTCATGGGGTGCGCGGTTTCCTCAGACGGTGAAGATCTTGCCCGGATTCATGATGTTCTGCGGGTCCAGCGCATTCTTGATCATGCGCATGAAGCTGATGGCATCGCCGTGCTCCGCCTGCAGGAACTTCATCTTGCCGGTACCGACCCCATGTTCGCCGGTGCAGGTGCCGCCCATGGACAGGGCGCGCTCCACCATGCGGTCGTTCAGGGCATCGGCGCGCTTGAACTCCTCCTCGTCACCCTCACCCAGGACAAAGGCGAGGTGGAAGTTGCCGTCGCCGACATGGCCGACAATCGGGGCGATCAGCTTCGATTCCACGATGTCCTTCTTGGTCTCCAGGATGCATTCCGCCAGCCGGGAGATCGGTACGCAGACGTCCGTCGCCCACAGCACGGAATTGTTGCGCAGCGCCTTGGCCGAATAGGCCGCGTCATGGCGGGCCTGCCAGAGCTTGGTCCGCTCCTCCGCCTGGGACGTCCACTGGAAGTTGGCACCGCCGAACTCGCCGCAGATATCGCCCATGCTGCTGGCCTGTTCGGCCACGCTGGCTTCCGAGCCATGGAACTCCAGGAACAGGGTCGACATGACGGGATAGTCGAGACCGGAATGACGGTTGATCGCGTCCATCTGCACGTCATCCAGCAGTTCGATGCGCGCAATCGGAATGCCGCACTGGATCGTGGTGATGACCGCGTTCACCGCGCCCTCCAGATCGGGGAAGGACACAACGGCGGAGGTAATGGCCTCCGGAATGCCATAGAGCCTCAGCGTCACCTCGGTGATGATGCCGAGCGTTCCCTCCGACCCGACCATCAGCCGGGTCAGGTCATACCCGGCGGAGGATTTCCGGGCGCGGCGGTTGGTGCGGATGATGCGCCCGTCGGCCATGACGCAGGTCAGGGCGAGCACGTTTTCCCGCATCGTTCCGTACCGGACGGCATTGGTGCCGGAGGCCCGGGTTGCCGCCATGCCGCCGAGGGAGGCGTCCGCGCCCGGATCGATGGGGAAGAACAGCCCGGTGTCGCGCAGGTACTCGTTCAACTGCTTGCGGCGGACACCGGCCTGCACGGTGCAGTCCAGATCCTCGGGATTGACCTCAACGACAGCATCCATCTGGCTCAGATCAACCGTCACGCCGCCGCGGGTCGGGATGACGTGGCCTTCCAGCGAAGTGCCTGTGCCATAGGCGATGATCGGCACGTCGTTGGCGGCGCAGATCTTCACGATGGCCGACACTTCCTCCGTCGAGTGGGCGAAACAGACCGCGTCGGGCATGGAACCATGATGATAGCTCTCGTCATGGCCGTGGTGTTCACGCACCGCCGTGGCCGTGGTCACGCGGTCGCCAAGCAGGTCCTTCAATGCCGCCAGCGTGGTGTCGAGCGTCTCGCTGTCGGGTCTCAGGGCGGTATCGGCCATGTTCACAATCCTCCGTCCGGGCGCAGATGCGCACCTCTTGTTGCTTGCACGTTATAGCAATTGCGGGGCCGATGAAACGTTGACCGTAACCCAGGCAACCTATTGCAACCGACAGCCAAACCCGCCTTTACTGCGGGCCGAATTCGACATGACCCGGGGAGGAGTTACACGATGGATGTCCGGACGCTGATGGCCCGCGCGGCAACCTTCTATGCGGATCGCGAAGCGGTGGTCTGGCGTGACCGCAGGCTGACCTTTGCCGAGGCCTGGGACCGTGCGGTCCGCCTGGCCAATGGTCTGATCGCGCTGGGGGTCAAGCCCGGCGACCGGGTCGGGGTGCTGGAGGACAATTCCATCGAGGCGGCGGACTTCTTCGCCGGGGCCGCCATCGCGGGCGTCGTGCGCGTGCCGCTCTACGCCCGTGACAAGCGGGAGATGCACCTGCACATGCTTGGGCATACCAACTGCAAGGCCGTGCTGGTGGCTGCGCACTATGCCAGCGACATGGACGGCTTCGTCGATGAACTGCCGGATCTTGAGCATGTGATCGTGCGTGATGATGGCTACGAGGACTGGCTGGCGGCGCAGTCGGACGTGATGCCGGAGGTGGAGATCGACCCCGACGACAATTTCATCATCCGCCACACCGGCGGCACGACCGGCAAGCCGAAGGGCGTCGCCTATACGCACAAGGCCTGGCTTGCGGCGGGGCGTGACTGGTTCTACCTGTTTCCGCCGGTTGAGCCGGGGGACAAGTGCCTGCATGTCGGCCCGATCAGCCATGGTTCCGGTTACCAGTACCTGCCGGTCTATCTCTCGGGTGGCTGCAACGTGCTGCTGGACCACTTCCACCCCGGCGAGACGTTGGACCTGATCGCGGAGGAGGGCATCGCCTATGCCTTCTTCGTGCCGACCATGCTCAACACCATGCTGCAGGACCCGACGGCTCGGGACCGTGACTATTCCAGCCTGAAGTGCATTCTGGTTGCTGCCGCGCCGATTTCGGATGCCACCGCCTATCTGGCGCGCGATGTCTTTGGCCAGGATGCGCTGTATCAGGGCTATGGCCAGACGGAGGTGCTGCCGGTGTCCATGATGGGGCCAAGGCAGTGGTTTGCGGAGATGGAGGGCTCGAATCCCATCCGGTCCTGTGGCATGCCGCTGCCCTTTGCCGAGATCGAGATCTGGGACGAGGAGAACAATCCGGTCCCGCTGGGTGATCCGGGCGAGATCGTGGCCCGGACGGACGGCCAGATGGTCGGCTTCTGGAACAACCCGGAGGCGACGGCGGAACGCATCGTGCGGGGCTGGGTGAAGACCGGCGATGTCGGCCGGCTGGACCGGAACGGCTACCTCTACATCCTCGACCGCTCCGACGACATGATCATCTCCGGTGGCTTCAATATCTGGCCGCTGGAACTGGAGAACGTCATCGCCGACCTGCCGGGCGTGGTGGAGGTTGCCGTGTTCGGCGTGCCGCACGAACGCTGGGGCGAGACCCCGCTGGCGATCTGCGTGCTGGACGGCACGGCAGAGGTGACGGAGGAAGACGTGATCCGCACCTGCGTCGAGCGGCTGGGGTCCTACAAGAAGCCTTCGAAGGCCGTGTTCCAGAAGGATCCGCTGCCCAAGTCACCGGTCGGCAAGATCCGCCGCAAGGATCTGCGCGAACCCTATTGGAAAGGCATCGACCGCCGCGTCGCTGGCAGCTGACCGGCGGTGACGGCGGGGCAGGGGGCCGGGCGATCCCGGATCGAATTCTGGTACGACTTCGCCAGCCCCTATGCCTATGTCGCGGCAGAGAGAATCGCCCGATTGCCGGAAGCGGACAGGGCGCGGTTCATCTGGCGCCCGTTTCTGCTTGGCGCCGTCTTCGCACACCACGACCCGGACGCGGGCAACCGTCAGCCGATGAATGCCGCCGCACGCGCCAACAAGTGGCGTGATCTCGCGCGCCTCTGTGCATGGTTCGGGATCGGCTGGTACGGGGAGGGGCTGCGCAGATACCCGCCCGACAGCCTGCGGGCGCTGCGCCTCGCCCTCGTGATCGATGATCCTGGATTTGCCCTAAAGGTCTTTCGCGCCGCATTCGCGGAGGATCGGGATATCGCCGACCCGGTGGTGCTCGCGTCCCTCGCGGGCGCATCGGGCCAAGTGCAGCAGCAGGCCGCCGAATCCGCGGAGATCAAGCGCCAATTGCGCCGGAACGGCGAAACAGCCATTGCCGCAGGCATCTTCGGCGCCCCGAGCTTCCTGGTCGGTGAGGAACTGTTCTTCGGTCAGGACCGGCTGGACCAGGCACTCGGCTGGGGTCAGCCGGGCTGATTGCCAAAGATCCGGTGTCTGACCTGGTCGCCTTCGGCAATGCCGATCACACGGGCCACGCCGCCGTTGATCTCCAGCACCGCTGAAGCGGGTTTCATGGAGGGGATCGGGGTCTCGTCGTAGGGGACGGCGCGATGATGGATGTGGACGATGATGCCCCGCCGGTCGATGAAGATGATGTCGAGCGGCAGCGGGGTGTTCTTCATCCAGAAGCTGAGAGGCTGTTCCCGTTCGAAATCGAACAACATGCCGTGGTCGAGTGGCATGGACTGCCGGAACATCAGGCCGCGACGGCGGCTGGCCGCATCATCGGCAAGCTCCACGGCGAAGCGCCGTTCGCCGCCGGCGGTCTCGACAGTCAGGCTGCTCAGATCCTGTGCCGCAGCGGGGGCAACGGTCGCCACGGTCAGGAGCAGCAGCAGGAGGATGGGGCGGAGAAGGATTCGCATGGTCAGGAGGTTTCCATTCCCGGCAGGGCCGTGGCAAGTGCCGCCAGACCGTCAGGGCCGTCGTTCGGCTGGTCGGCCAGGGTCGTGAACCAGTGCTCCGGCGGATTGCGGCCCGCCTGGCGATGCCATGTGAGGTCCCGCAGGATCCGTTCCGCCCCGGCAGGCAGGCGCGATGGCCGCGCAAACCCGGCCAGGGCACCCCAGATACCGGTCCAGCAGCGCGCGACCGACCAGGGATTGTAGCCGCCGCCGCCCAGCACGATCAGTCTTGGCGCAATCCGGTCAACGGAGCGCACGGCCCGCCAGATGGCACGGTTGGAGAGCTCCAGGCGGCTCAGCGGATCATCGGCCAGTGCGTCGGCACCGCACTGCATGATCACCACATCCGGCGCGAAGGCCGTGACGCGGGGCAGCAGTTCCTGTTCGAACACGCTGCGGAACAGGCTGTCACCGGACCCCCTTGGCAGCGGCCAGTTGCCCACCGTCGGCGTCTGGCGGTGCGGGGTTTCCACCCGATGCGGCCAGCGGCCATGTTCGTGGATGGAGAGCGTCAGGACGGTGGGATCATCGTGGGTCGCATCCTCCACCCCGTCGCAATGGTGCGCGTCCACGTCCACATAGGCGATACGTCCGACGCCGTGGTCTTGCAGTCGCAGGATCGCCAGCACGGGATCGTTGAAGTAACAGAAGCCGGAGGCGCGGTCGGGACGCCCGTGATGGGTGCCGCCCGCAGGCGTGTGAACCCGCCGTGCCCTGTCGCCGGCAATCAGGTCGGCGGCGAGCAGGCTGGCCCCGACAGCGGTGGCCGGTCGGCGGAAGATCTCGCCATAGACCGGGTTCTCCAGCTTGCCGATGTTGTGCCTGGCGATCAGCTCCGGTGTTGCCTTCTGCGTCCGCTCGGCCTGCATCACCGCCGTGACATAGGCCGGATCGTGGAACCGGCAGAGCTGGTCCACGGTCGCCAGCGGGCTTTCGATGTAGCAGTCGTCATCCAGCCAGCCGAGCGCCCGGCAAAGGTCCATCACCGTGGAGACACGGGGGATGGCCAGTGGATGCCGCCGCCCGTAGCGCGAGGTCCGGTAGATCTCGCTGCCGATGAAGACCGTGTCTGCCCGCACGTCGAACCGCTCCCCTCGACAGGATGACTTCTGCCTATATAGTGCGTCGAACCGGGGGAGCCGCAAGTGTGGCTGAGAGGTGCATGACGCACGACCCCTTGAACCTGATCCGGTTGGTACCGGCGTAGGGAGGGATCGTGGCCCATGGGCGTTCCGCCGGGCACATCACCAGAAGCATCTGCCGACGAAGGCTTTGGCCTCGCGCTGCGCGACCTTTCCGTCGCCTATGGCGCGCGTACGATCCTGCGCGACCTGTCACTGGATGTGCCTGCGGGCAGCACGACCTGTCTGCTGGGGCCGAGCGGGATCGGCAAGTCGACCCTGCTGCGACGGGTGGCCGGATTGATTGACGGGCCGGGCACGGTGCAGGCGACGGATGGCCAGCCGCTGGCGGGCCGTGTGGCACTGATGGGGCAGGGGGACGGGCTGCTGCCCTGGCTCAACGCACTGGACAATGTCCTGCTGGGGTCGCGGCTGCGCGGAGAGCGCGCGGATCGGGACAGGGGACTTGCCATGCTGGCGCGGGTCGGCCTGGCGGAGGCGGCTGAATCCCGACCGGCAACTCTCTCGGGCGGCATGCGGCAGCGGGTGGCGCTTGCCCGGACCCTGATGGAGGACTGCCCGCTGGTCCTGATGGACGAACCCTTCTCCGCCGTGGATGCGCTCACCCGGCTTCGCCTGCAGGATCTGGCCGCGGAAATGCTGGCCGGGCGCACGGTGCTGATGGTGACCCATGATCCGTGGGAAGCGATCCGCATCAGTCATGCGATCACGGTCATGACCGGTGATCCGGCGACCATCAGCCGAACCCTGGAACCGGGCGGACAGACGCCACGCGCCATCGACACCGACAGCGCCCGGGATCACTGGCGCCAGTTGATGGAAGCGCTGGGGGAGATGGCATGAGCCGCCTGCTGACCGCTGTCGCCACCACCTTCGTGTTGCTGGGGCTCTGGCAGGGCTACGTCCAGGTCAGCGGGATCGAGCCATTCCTGCTGCCCGGCCCGATTGCGGTCATCGAGACACTGATCGCACGGCATGAACTGATCCTGCGCCATCTGGGCACCACCGCGCAGGAGATCGTCCTGGGGCTGCTGATCGGCACGACGCTGGGTGTCGCCGCCGCGATCCTGATACACGCCATTCCGGCAGCGCGGCGCATTGGCCTGCCGTTGCTGGTCATCAGTCAGGCCGTGCCGGTCTTCGCTCTGGCACCGCTGCTGGTGCTCTGGCTCGGTTACGGTCTCTGGTCGAAGGTCGCCATGGCGGTGCTGATCATCTTCTTCCCCGTAACAACGGCCTTCCTCGACGGCCTGCGGCGGACGGAGCCGGGGATGCTCGATCTGGCCAGCATCATGTCGGCCACCCTGCCTCCTTTCCGGCGCACGGTCGCGCTGATGCTGCATGTCCGCATTCCTGCCGCCCTGCCTGCGCTGGCATCCGGGCTGCGCGTTGCGACCGGTGTCGCGCCTATCGGGGCCGTCGTGGGGGAGTGGGTCGGCTCCAGTGCCGGGCTCGGCTACCTGATGCTGCACGCCAACGGACGGATGCAGATCGACCTGCTGTTCGCCGCGCTCTTTGTCCTGGCGCTGTTTTCCGTCCTGCTCTGGCTCAGCGTCGATGCGCTGTTGCGCAGGGCGCTGCCATGGCAGCCGGACAGCTTTGCCAGATGAGTGAATTCCCTTTCCTTTCAGAACGCTGGAGTGAATATCTCATGAAAAGAATTCTGCCCCTGATGCTGTCAGCCCTGCTGCTGACGGCAACCGCCCTGCCTGTCAGGGCGGCGGACAAGCTGACCGTCCTGCTGGACTGGTTCGTCAACCCGGACCATGGCCCCCTGTATGTCGCCCAACAGATCGGCGCGTTCGAACGGCGCGACCTGGAGGTGACCTTCATCGCCCCGGCTGATCCGAACGATCCGCCGAAACTGGTTGCGGCCAGGCAGGCGGAGCTGGCCATCTCCTACCAGCCGCAACTGCATATCCAGGTGGCGCAGGGGCTGCCGCTCAAGCGCATCGGTACGCTGGTCGCGACGCCGCTGAACAGCCTCGTCGTTCTGGCCGACGGGCCGATCCGATCGCTGGCCGACCTGAAGGGCAAGCGGATCGGCTTCTCCGTCGGTGGCTTCGAGGATGCGATCCTGGCCGCGATGCTGGCTCCGCACGGGCTTTCGCTTTCGGACGTCGAATTGATCAATGTCAATTTCTCCCTCTCGCCTGCGCTCTACTCTGGTCAGGTCGATGCGGTGATCGGTGCGTTTCGCAATTTCGAGCTGAACCAGATGGACATTGTCGGCAAGCCGGGCCGTGCCTTCTTTGTGGAGGCAGAGGGTGTGCCCGCCTATGACGAACTCATCGTCGTCTCGCACCGGGATACGGTGGATGACCCCCGTCATGTGCGCTTCCTCGCCGCGATCGAGGAAGCGGTGCAGTACATGGTCAACGACCCGAAAGGTGCATGGGAACTGTTCCTTGTCGCCAACCCGGACCTGGACGATGAGCTGAACCGCCGCGCCTGGCGCGACACGCTGCCTCGCTTCGCATTGCGTCCCGCCGCGCTTGATCACGGGCGCTATGCCCGTTTCGCGGCATTTCTGGCGGCGCAGGGGCTGATCGAAAAGGCGGCTCCCGTCAGCGACTATGCGGTCGAAGCAGGTCGACAAGACGGGCGCTGAGGCAATATGAAGGACGTAACAGACCGGCGGTCAGTTAACGTCGGTCTGTTGTGGCCAGCTTGGGGAGGATTTGGGCATGAACGTCAATGTTGCGGCTCGGCATGAGGCAGATCAGGCAGCGACACACTTCGATGTACTGATTGTCGGTGCCGGCATCTCCGGCATCGATGCCGCCTACCATCTGCAGCAGCATTGCCCGGAACGCAGTTTTGCCCTGCTGGAGAACCAGGAGAGCTTCGGCGGGACCTGGCTGACCCATACCTATCCCGGCATCCGGTCCGACAGTGACCTGTTCACCTTCGGCTATGGCTGGAAGCCCTGGCACGGCAAGCCCATCGCGCGGGCCGACAAGATCCTGAGCTACCTGAACGAGGTGCTGGACGAGCAGGATATCCGCCGCCACATCCGCTATCAGCGCCAGGTCAGGACCGCGACCTGGTCCAGTGAGACCCAGACCTGGACGCTGGAGGTCCTGCAGCACGAAACGGGTGAAACCGTGGAGATGACCTGCAATTTCCTCTGGATGTGCCAGGGCTACTACAAGCATCAGGAAGGCTACACGCCGGACTTCCCCGGCATGGCGGACTTCAAGGGGCAGATCGTGCACCCGCAGCGCTGGCCGGCGGATCTGGACTACACGGGCAAGAAGGTCGTGGTGATCGGCTCCGGCGCGACCGCCGCGACACTGATCCCGGCCATGGCCGACGATTGCGAGCACATCACGATGCTGCAACGGTCCCCGACCTATTTCGCGGCCCGCCCGAACGTCAACGAACTGGCGGAGCAGTTGCGCAGCCTGGACATTCCGGAGGAGTGGACGCACGAGATCGTGCGCCGCAACATCCTGAAGGAACAGCGGATGATCACTGCCGCAGCAGTGCATACGCCGGAGGTGGTGAAGCAGCAGTTGCTGACCATGGCGAGGGAGCATCTGGGTGACGACTTCGACATCGACAAGCATTTCACCCCGTCCTACCGCCCGTGGCAGCAGCGGCTGGCGCTGATCCCGGACGGGGACCTGTTCCAGAAGCTGAAGTCGGGGAAGGCGTCCGTGGTGACCGACCGGATCGACACGTTCACGGAGACGGGCATCAGGCTGAAGTCCGGGGACGAGCTGGAGGCCGACATCATCGTCACGGCGACGGGCTTCAACATGGCGATCCTGGGCGACATTGCCTTCACCATCGACGGCAAGCCGATGAACTTCGCCGACCGGATCACTTGGCGCGGCTTCATGTATTCGGACTTCCCGAACATGGCCTGGGTCTTCGGCTACTTCCGGGCGAGCTGGACCCTGCGTGCGGATCTGATCTCCGCCTTCGTGACGCGGTTGCTGAACCATATGGCGGCGAAGGACGCGAAGTCCGTGACCCCGGAACTGCGGGATCAGGATCAGGGCATGAAGCTCGGCCCCTTCATCGATCCCGAGAACTTCAATCCCGGCTATGTCAGCCGCAGCCTGGACCGGATGCCGAAGCAGGGTGACCACGAACCGTGGCTGTTCGAGCATGACTATTTCGCGGAGAAGGACATCCTGCCGAAGGCTGATCTGGAGGACGGATCGCTGGTCTATCGCTGAGCGGCGGCAGGTCCGTCAGGTCGGCGTATCGACCGGTACATTGTCGATCAGGCGGGCCTTGCCGAGGTAGACGGCTGCGAAGGCGCGTGCAGGACGTTTTGGCCGATGGCTGAGTTCCAGCGTCTCGGCGTCGCGGACTTCCAGATAGTCCACCTGGCCGAACCCGGATTTCGCCAGTCGCTTCAGCCCCTTGTCGATGGAGCCGCGCACATCCTCACCACGTCCCGCGGTCTCGGCAATGTCCGTCAGGATGCTGAAGAGCTGCGGCGCGACGGCACGCTCCGGCTCGGTCAGATGCCAGTTGCGCGATGACATGGCGAGGCCATCCGCCTCCCGCACCGTGTCGATGCCGCGAATATCGACGGGGATGTTCAGGTCCTCGACCATGCGCCGTACCACCATCAGCTGCTGGTAGTCCTTGCGGCCGAAGTAGGCCCGGTCCGGCAGACACTGCAGCAGCAGCTTGGTGACGACAACGGCGACTCCGCCGAAGTGACCGGCCCGCGTCGCGCCGCAGAGACAGTCCGTCAGGCCGGCAACCTCCACGCTGGTGGCGAACCCGGACGGGTACATTTCGTCCGGCAACGGCGACCAGATGGCATCGACGCCGGCGGATGCCAGCATGGCTGCGTCACGATCCATGTCGCGGGGATAGGCCTCCAGGTCGGAGGCGCGGTCGAACTGCTTCGGATTGACGAAGATGGAGACCACGGTCCGGTCGTTCTGGGCGCGGGAATTGCGCACCAGGGACATGTGTCCGTCATGCAGGAAGCCCATGGTGGGAACCATGCCGACGCTCTCGCCGGACTGCCGCCAACCGCTGACCCGCGCGCGCAACTGGCGCACGGTGGTGATGATTTCTGGACTCTGGGTCATGGTATCAGGCGTTGCTGCTGACGATCATCAGGACGCACTGGCGACCCGGTCACCGTCGATGCTGACCGGTTTCACGGTCGGCGCCGGATCCTGATCGGGCTTCGTGCGCAGAATGGCCTTCAGCGGCTCGTCCATCATGCCCTTGCCATCCGCCTTGCGGACCTGGCCTTCGAGATGGGCACCCGCCTCCATGGCGAGGGAGGAATGCCAGATGTCGCCAACGACCCGCGCCGTGCTGGCAAGGGTCACGACATCCCCATGAATGCGTCCGCTGATCTGGCCCCGGATATCGACGTGCTTCGCCCGCACCTCGCCCTCCACCGCGGCACCCGTACCGACGACCAGCTTGCCGCACTTGATGTCGCCGATGACGCGGCCATCGATATGCACCTCGCCATCCGTGACCATGTCACCTGTGATCTCCAGGCCGCGACTGATGATGGAAGGAGGCGAAGGTTCGGTCTTGCGACCGGCCTCAGCCCTTGGCGTCTTCGACTTTGAAAACATTGCGTCCTGCCTTCAGGAATTGCTCCGGGTCGACAAGCTCCCCCTGGAACTCGATCTCGTAGTGCACGTGGCTGCCGGTACTGCGACCGCTCGACCCCATTCTACCTACCTGATCATGGAAAGCGACCCGGTCACCCACTTTGACGTCGATCGACCGCAAGTGCCCGTAACGGGTGATGAATCCGGCACCATGGTCGATCTCGACCATCCGGCCATAGGCGCCGTTCCAGTCCGCGAATGTCACGATGCCGGGTGCCGTGGCATGGATCGGTGTCCGTGGCGGCGCGGCTATGTCGATGCCCTTGTGCACCGACCGGCGACCGTTGATGGGGTCCTTCCGCGTGCCGAACTTGGAGGAGATGTAGCCGACCACCGTCGGGCGGGCGAGGGGCACACGCTCCAGCAGCACCTGCATGGTTTCCCAACGGGCGAGGTCCTGCTCCAGCGTGCCGACCACATGCTCGAAGCTGTCCTCAGGCGCATCGATGGCCACATCGATCTGCGGACCACCCTGTCCCTGACTGTCATCGCGTGCCGCGGCCAGCAGCTTGTCCAGCGGCAGGCCAGTCTGCTGCAGGGTGCGGGTCAGCGTGCCGATGTTCCGCCGCGCACGCTCGCCCACGCCCCGCAACAGCACGAGCTGGTTCTGCCGCACATCGTCGAGACGCATTTCCAGGTTGTCCACCAGACCGGCGAGGGCGGAGCCACGCTGCTCGGCAAGGACCTGGCCCTGATGGGTGTTGGTCAGGGCATCAGCGGTCGCGGCCAGCCGACGACGCAGGTCGGCATTGCTGCGACGGGTATCGCCCAGATCGTTGCGCAGGACACCAAGCTGGATGGCCAGCCTGCTGGCCTCCGACATGGCCAGATCCCGTGCGTCGGCTGTGGAGGCAAGCTGCCGCCCGCGATCCTTCAACTGCTGGCGCAGGGCGATCATGCCTTCCGTGGTTTCATTCAGGGCCGACTGCATGGCGCTGATCTGCTGTGCCTGGTCCCGCCGCGCATGTGTCTGCAGTTGCAGGCCGTTCGAGGCGCCCGCCAGTGCCGCCGACATCTCGACCAGGCGCTGCTCGACAAGCTGGCTCGCGGCGAGACGCGCGTTCAGGCGTCGGTTCAGGGCTGCGACCTCGTCATCCAGTTCGGCGGATGCAGAGCGTGTCCGGCGGTAGTCGTTCTCGACTGCTGCCAACCGGATCTGCGCCTGAGTCAGCTCTCCTTCAAGTTCACTTCGTGTCGCAAGAAGTCGGCGCAACTCACCGTACTGGCGTTCTATTTCGGTTGTTGCATTGGAATAATGTGCCTGCGTGGCGGCCAGCATGCCGTTCAGCCGCATGCGCTGCCGTTCCAGATCGACAATGGTCGATTGCTGCTGGGCAATGACGTCCGCGCGCCGCTCCCGATCAAATGTCGCGTACGACATCCAGCCGACAAGCGTCGCAAGCGCAACGAGTACACTGACCTGAAGCCCGGTTCCGATGGTGAGGTATCGGACCCGCGCGTCCACCCTCACAATGACGTTGCGTTCCGGCAATAGGTGCCGAACGCGGTCCCACAAGTGCGCCAACGCGCCAACCTCCTGCATTGGTTCGCCATCGGTTCCGGTCTGCAACGGTCCGACGATCAATCATGTTGTCCGGCCAAGCCACCCTGATGCCGGAATGATCTGGATAAAACGCAAATCAGACGATCAGTTCAACGACAAAAAACAATTGACAGTGTCGATCATGCATCAATGCCGGGCAGGGGATCGGCCAGGGGCTCATACATGTCCGGCTCCATGCCGGCTTCACGTCGCGCGGACTCGTTGAAGGGACGCTTCAGCTTTCCCCGGAAACCGGCGCGCACCTGCGCGTGCCAGTGCTGTTCCAGTTCCGCCCCGGCAAGTCCGGTCAGTGCGCCGTACCAGCGTGTCGCCGTGGCCACATGCGTGATCTCGTCACGGTAGATGACGGACAGGACCTGCGCGGTCTCCTCATCCCCCAGCCGCCGCATCCGATCGATCATGGCCGGTGTCACATCCAGTCCGCGCGCTTCCAGTACCATGTGCGCAACGGCCAGCCGGGCCACGAGATCGTGGGACGTATCCATTGCCGCTTCCCACAGACCGTCGTGAGCCGGCAGGTCGCCATAGTCAGCTTCCAGATCACGCAGGCGCTGTTGCAGCATCAGGAAATGCCGGGCCTCGTCATCCGCGACCTGCAGCCAGTCGTCGAAGAATCGCCGGGGCAGGGTCGGGGAGGCGAAGCGTGCCACCAGATCGACCGCCAGATCGATTGCATTGAGTTCGATGTGCGCGATGGCGTGGATCAGCGCAATACGGGTGGCGCGGGTGCCGCCCTTGCGCCGTCGCGGCATCTCGCGGGGCGGCAGCAGTTCCGGGCGGGCCGGTCGGGCCGGACGCCGTGGGGCATCCGGCTGACCAGGTACAGCGAAGCGTCCCGCCTGCCAGTCGGCATGAAGGCGGCGCGCCGCCCCGGCCTTCTCCACCGCGTCAGGGATGGAGAGGATCGCCGCCGCCGCCGCCGTCATGGTTTCGGGAATGGGAGGGGTCAAAGGGCCTTCACGGCCTCCAGCACTTCCTCCGCATGGCCCGGCACCTTCACCTTGCGCCAGGTCCTGGCAATCTTGCCATCAGCGCCGATCAGGAATGTCGAACGCTCGATACCCATCGACTTCTTGCCGTACATGCTCTTCTCGACCCAGACGCCATAGGCCTCGCAGACCGATCCATCCTCGTCGGCGGCCAGCACCACATCCAGTTCGTACTTGGCCTTGAACTTGTCGTGCTTCGCGACGGTATCCTTCGAGACGCCGATGACCTCAGCGCCCGCAGCGCGGAAGTCGCCGATCAGGCCCGTGAAGGCAATCGCTTCCTTGGTGCAGCCCGGTGTGTCGTCGCGCGGATAGAAGTAGAGGACAACAGCCTTGCCGCCCATTGTATCAAGGCTTGCCGTGCCGCCGCTGTCGGTCGGCATGCTGAACCCCGGTGCCTTGTCGCCTGTATCGACCCTGTCAGTCATGTTCTTCGATTCTCCCGTCGTTGTGGCGGCGAAACGGGTGTCGCCGCAGTCTGAATGCGTGCCGGTCCGGCTCAGTCCCGACCGACAATCCGATCATATACGTCACTGATCAGCGTCTGGGTTTCAACCAGCCTTTCGCGCACACCGTCGAATGATTCCGTTCCCATGAGACGGGCGAGCAGGTTGCGGAAATCCGGTGAGGCTGCTTCTTCGGTGAACTTGCCGCTGAAGCAGAGCCGCAGCAGGGACTGGGTCCCCTGCAGATCGGCATGGGCCTGGATCAGTGACCCGGTATCCGCCCCGTCCAGCAGGTCGTGCGCGCCCAGCCGCTTCAGCGCGGTCGCGACATTGCCACTGACGATCCCGGGATGGCGGTGGGCATTGGCCAGGATCAGGTACTGCACCATGAACTCCAGGTCGACGAGCCCGCCGCGAACATGTTTCACGCCCCAGATATCGCGGGTGCCGTGGTGCGCCATGATCCGTGCCCGCATGTCCCGGACCCTGTTGCGCAACTCGTCCGCATCCTGTTCCCGCGTCACCACTTCATGCAGGACGCGGTTCAGGTCGCACACCAGCGACTCGGGGCCGGTGATGACCCGCGCCCGCGTCGCCGCCATCAGTTCCCATATCCAGGCATCCTGCCGCATGTAGCTGGCGTAGGCGGAAAGCGGGACCGCGACGGCGCCGGAATTGCCGGACGGGCGCAGCCGCATGTCGACTTCGTACAGCATCCCCTCCGACGTCAGGCTGGAGATGGCGGTGATGTAGCGCTGACTGACGCGGGTGAACCATGGGCCGATCGACAGGGGGCTGTCCCCGTCCGAGCTTTGCACGTCCTGCCCGTCGTCATAGACAAAGACGAGATCCAGGTCGGACCCGAACGCGAGTTCCTGGCCCCCCAGCTTGCCCATTGCGATCACGGCCATGCCGGCGGGTGCGACGGTGCCGTGGCGCACCGCGACCTGCCGGATGACACGGGGCAGCAGGTCCTGCAGAACGGTATCGGCGGTGAGGCTGAGTCCCTCGCCCGCCACATGGGCGCCGATCCGCCCCTCCAGCAGGTCGACACCGATGCGGAACTTCCGTTCGTTCGCGAAACGCCTGACGGCGTCCAGTTCACCCTCGTGATCCTCGGCATGGGACTGCTCGACGGCAATCCGATCCAGCGCGGCCTGCGGGTCCAGCAGATCGTCGTCGCCGGGTTCCAGCAGACTGTCGAGCAGGTGCACCTTGCGGCTGAGTGTTTCAGCCAGCCCCGGCGCGGTTCCCATGATTCGGGCCAGCAGACGCAGCAGTCCCGGATTGGCATGCAGCAGCGACATGAACTGGATGCCGGCCGGCAGTTGCTTCAGGAAACTGTCGAAGCGTCGCAGGGCCGCATCGGGATTGGCCGTGGCGGCAATCGCCTTCAGCAGCGCCGGGACCAGATCGTTCATCAACTGGCGCGCGCGGGAGGTCCGGGTGGCCCGGTACCGGCCCGCATGCCAGCCCTTGATGGTCTCGATGATCCCTTCGGGTGACTGGAACCCCATCTGTTTCAGCGTCTCGACCGTACCCGGATCCAGATCGGTGCCGGTGAAGACCAGGTTGCCGCGATCTGCCGCCAGGCTCGGGGCCTCCGCGAACAGGTCGGCATAGTGATCATGGACCAGGGTCAGTTGCGCGGTCAGCGCTTCGGCAAAGGCATCCGCGTCAGCGAAGCCGGAGAAGCGGGCGAGCCGCCGCAGCGCCTCATCGGATTTCGGCAGCACCTGCGTCTGACTGTCATCGAGCATCTGCAGGCGATGTTCGATGCGCCGCAGGAAGCGGTATGCCTGTGCCATTTCCTCCGCCACATCCGGCTCCAGACGCTCGGCTGCCACCAGCAGGTGCAGGGCCTCGATTGTCCTGCGGTTGCGCAGGCTCGGATCCCGGCCCCCGAAGATCAGCTGCTGCGTCTGGGCGAAGAACTCGATCTCCCGAATGCCGCCACGCCCGACCTTGATGTCATGACCGGCGACGGTGATCCGGTCATGGCCCTTGTGGGCATGAATCTGGCGCTTGATCGACTGGATGTCGGCGATTGCCGCATAATCGAGGTTGCGACGCCAGATGAAGGCGTCGATCTCCTCCATGAAGCCTGCGCCCGCGACCAGATCTCCGGCGGCGATGCGTGCCTTGATCATCGCCGCGCGTTCCCAGTTCTGGGCCAGTGTCTCGTAATAGAGAATCGCCGCCTCCGACGATAGTGCGAGCGGGGAGGCCGCCGGGTCCGGGCGCAGCCGCAGATCGGTGCGGAACACGTACCCCTCCGGTGTGCGTTCCTGCATGAGCTGGACGAGCTTCCGGATCATGCGCGGATAGAACTCCCGGGGGGCTTCGAGTGCGCGGGCGTGAGCCGCCTGTTCGTCGAACAGGACGATCAGGTCGATGTCGCTGGAATAGTTGAGCTCACCGGCACCCATCTTGCCCATTGCGATGACGAACAGTCCTGACCCTTCAGCCGGGTCATCGGCATTGGCCAGCTTCATGTGGCCTTCGGCTTCGGCCTGCCTGAGCAGGAATCGCAGCGCACTCCGAACCGCGCCATCAGCGAAGTTGCTGAGGGCCTGCGTCACCTGTTCGACTGTCCAGACACCGCCGGTGTCGGCCATGGCGATCAATAATGCGATCCGGCGCTTGATACGGCGCAGGCTTCCCGCCATCTGTCGGAAGGAGGCCGGGTCCGACCAGCAACTCTCCAGCTGTCGCATCTCGGATTCCAGCAGGGTCTCGACGGGGACCTGCAACAGGGACACCGGCAGATCCGCCTCCCGGTGAATCAGGGCGGTCAGGTAGGGGCTGTTGCCAAAGATGCCATCCAGCAGTTCACCCATGTGCGGATGTCCGATGACGTTCTGCCGGTCCTCGGCTGTCACACCACCGTCAGACGTGCCCGCAGACAGCCATTTCTCGCGCGAACGTGCGACGGCGTCGGCATTGTCCACCAGTGGCTTTTCGATGATGCTGTCGGCAAAAGAGGTCAAGTCAGATTCCTGAGCTGGAACAATCGGGTCCACACGACCGTCCCACCAACCCTGAGCGCCACGCGCGGTCCGGTCAAGGCAGGCGTACGCGTCGTCGCGGTACCCGCAAACGCGGTATTGCGGGCCGTCTCGGCATGCTGCTGATGGCACTGCTCGGTGCCGTCTTCGCGGTCAGCACAGCCGCCGGTATCGTCGCGGCCTGGCGTCTGTCCGAAGGACCGGTCGCACTTGGTTTCATGACTCCCTGGCTGCAGGAACGCATCGGCGAACTGCCGAACGGCAATACCCTGCATTTCACCAGCGTGCAGGTCGTCTGGGACGGGGAGTCAGGCGCGCTGGATCTTGAGGTTCTGGACGCCGGCCTGACCTCGGCAGATGGCACCCAGGTCGCAAGCGTGCCCGAGGCCGCGCTGTCGTTCGATGGTGCTTCCCTGCTGCAGGGCCAAGTGAGACTGCGGACCGTCAAGCTGCGGGGGCTGATGCTCGATGTTCGGCGCAAGGTCGATGGCGGCCTCGAACTCGGACTGGCGGGTACGGACAGTGATGACGGGGAAGCAGACAGCGCCCTGCGTCCGATGAATGACTTGCTGGATGAGTTGTTCGCACCGGGGGACGGTGACACCGGGCCGTTCTCGCGGCTCAGCCGTATCGTGCTCCGGGACAGTCAGATTGTCCTGAACGATGTCGCCCGGAACCGGTTCTTCCTGCTGCGCGTTGACAGCATCTCCATCAGCGCCGCGTCCCGTTCAGTCCTCGTCGAGGGACAGATGGTTCTGGAGGCGGGACGGTTGGAACTGCCGCTCGATGTCGGACTCATCATCAACCGGGAGACCGGATTCACGCTGGCCAACATCGACTTCGAACCATTCTCGATCCCCGAAATGTCGGAGGCCCTGTCGGGCCCGAAACCATTGCTGGGGTTCCAGTTTCCGGTTTCGGGGCGTGTTTCCGTCCAGGTGAATGCCGAGGGCACTGCCGAGAAGATCCGGCTGGAACTGACTGCCGGTCGCGGCCAGATCGCCTTGCCCGGCATTCTTGCCGCGCCGGTGCCGGTCACCAGAGCCGAACTGAAAGGTGTCTTCGATCCGACTTCGCTGGTCCTGTCAGTCGACCGGCTCGACTATGATTCAGGTGTCGTGCAGGCCCAGGCCAGCGGGCGGGTCGCGATAACCGATGCTGGCCCTGACCTTGATATCGTGATCGAGGGCGATGATCTGCCCGTGGTGCTGATTCCGGCCTACTGGCCCGTGGATCGCGCCGCCAACGCAAGGAAATGGATCGAGGCACATCTGCTTGGCGGTCGCGCCGATCAGGTCCGGGCGCACCTGGACATGCGACCGGAGCACTGGTCGCTGCAGGTGCCGCCTGATGCGTCGCTGGACGTCCAGTTGAAGTTCCGGGACGCGCGCGTCGCCCTCTACGAACCCTATGACGACATTACGGGCGGCAAGGGCGCGGTGGCGGTCACCGGGCGGACCCTGAAGGTATCGATGGATCAGGGCCGGAGCGCCGGTCTGAAACTGTCCGATGGCGTCCTGAGCATTGACGACTTCGGCAAGGCCGCACCGCTGCTGACGACGGAGTTCGTGGGGGAGGGGACAATTGCCGCGTCCGTGGCGGCTTCCGTCCGTGGTGCCTTGGCCCGCTCCGTCGGCGGTGCGCCGGATGTTTCCGGCATGACTGGCGAAGCCGCCACCCGGGTACGCCTTTCGCTGCCCGTCTCGTCGGACACGAAGCTGGAAGAGATCAGCATTGCAGCCGCATCCCATGTGCGGAATGTCACGGCGGAAGGACTGTATGGCGGCATGCGGTTCACGGCTGATGCGCTGGCGCTTCGTGTCGATGCGGAACGTCTGGCCGTGGAGGGAGCCGGTGAACTGAACGATGTGCCATTGGCATTGCGCTGGATCCAGGAGTTCCGGCCGGATGACGGTTTCGGACAGCATTTCAGCGTCGGGGGCCGCATGGACCGCGCCTCGTTCACGCGACTTGGCCTTGAAGTGCCGGACTGGATCACTGGCGCGGTTGGTCTGCGCTCCGACATACACATCAAGGATGATGGCGTCATTGCCGCAACGGTGAACCTTGATCTCGTCCAGACGGGACTGGAGCCACCGGGCGGCGTCTGGCGGAAGATGCCCGGCGCACCAGCCGAGGCCGCGTTCCAGGTATTTCGTACCCCATCCAACGTCATACGTCTGGATGCGGTGGAAGTGTCCGCCCCTGATCTGACGTTCCGGGGTGCGGTTTCCGGCTCGCTGGCAGGCGGCCTGGAGAATCTGGAGATCGAGCTGCTGCAGTTGGGGGATGATCGCCTGTCCGGACAGCTTCGCCGCCTTGACGGGTCGGCCTGGGGACTGGATATCGCGGCGGAGTCACTGAATGCGGAACCCTTCGTCGGCATCACTCGGGAATCATCATCGGATGAGCCGTCCGAACTGAACCTCGAGGCGGCTTTCACGTTTGGCAGCCTGCGGCTTGATCCAGCGCTGACGATCACCAGCGCCAGCGGACAACTCTCTCTGGTTGATGGTCATCTCGCGCGGCTTGAGACCAGCGGGCTGGTCGGGGGAACGGAGCCGCTTTCGGTTTCCGTGACGCCGAAACAGCCCGGCACGGCGGGCGGCGTGGGGACCAGGGATCTGCTGGTCGAGAGTGGTGATGCGGGCGCCATGCTCTCCGCGCTGGACCTCACCGATGCCTTGCGGGGGGGCAAGCTGCAGATCACGGCAAGCATCGCCCCGGACGGGCAGGCCACGGGCTTGCTGGGGATAGACAGTTTCCGCCTGACGGAGACTCCCACAGCCGCACGCCTGCTTTCCCTCGCCTCCCTGACCGGGATCGGCCAGGCCATGTCGGGGGAAGGGCTGGGATTCGTGCGGGCCGATGTTCCGTTTCGCTATGACGGTGCGCGGTTGAGCTTCAGCGGCGCGCGGGCCACCGGTCCAGCACTCGGGATCACGGCCGATGGCTATGTCGACCGGGAAACAGAGGAAATCCGGTTGGTTGGCAACGTCATACCCGCCTATTCGCTGACCCGGGTGCTGGGGGCGATACCGCTGATCGGGACAATCCTGGGCGGCGATGACGGCATCTTCGGCGTGACCTACCTGATCGAAGGTCCGGCGGCCAGGCCGACCATTACCGTGAACCCGCTCTCGGCGCTGGCGCCAGGTATCCTGCGGCGCATGTTCCTGGAACCGGTGGATCCGAACCAGCAGCTCGAGACCTTCGAACCGCCGGTCAACGACCGGTAGAGTCGCCTCGGGCCGATGCCGAAGCCTCAGGGCCGCGATACAGGCAGTCCGGTGATGCGGCAGACGGCCAGGGTCAACTGGTCGACGAGAGCCGAATCGCCGATCTGGTAAGGACCCGGCCGGTTGATGATCGCGTTGTTCAGGGTGCCGATCACCATCTGCAGGGCGAATTGGTAGGTCCGCTTCTCGACTGTCTCGCGGAAATTGTCGCTGCATTCGGACAGGGACTCAAAGCTGACCCGGACGACACGAGCGCCGGCCTGCTGCAGCACGGAAATCGCGTCCGGCTGACGAAGCTGCCGGGCCGTGATCGCGCGCAGCAGGCCCTGATTGGCATGCAGGAAACCGTGCGCGACAGAAACGACGTGCCAGATCCCGACCTGGGCGGACAGGTCCTTGAAACGGGAAGGCGACAGTTCCTCGGTCACCAGGTCGTCCAGCTCGGCGACGACCTCCTCCAGAATGACATCCAGCAGGGCATCCTTGTCCTTGAAACGCTGATAGAGCGTCCCGACGGAACATCCGGCCTCTGTCGCGATCTGTTCCATGCGCAGGGTGTCGAACGGCACGTTCTGCAACAGGCTCCGTCCCGCCCGCAGGATGGCCTGCTGGCGCGCCATCGACCGTTGCTGTCGGACGGGCATGACACGTGCGTCGTTTTCTTCCGGGTCAGAGGCGCTCATGACTTCCCACCATGTTCATTCGTGTTGCCGTAGCCCATCGTGCGGCCTCACTCCAGCCCCGTTCGCTGAGGCACCGGTTTCGCGCGCATCAGCCGGATGGCCGGAGCGGGAACTGCGCCCTGATTCTTGCCAGAACAGGTATTCCTTGACAAGTGAATATGAATTCACTTTCATGTTTGTCAAACAGGAACAAGGGAGAGAGCAGATGACAACAATCGACCGCTATGTCCTGCCGGTGGAGAGCACTGGCTGGAATTTTGATGGCAAAACCGAGATCGCATTTGTCTGGGAGTATGATGACGAGCGCGAGAAGCTGCTGCAGCTCTACGACAAGGGAAAGAAGCAGCAGTGGGACGCCGCCGAGCGCATCGACTGGTCGATAGACCTGGATCCCGAGAACCCGATGGAGATCGATGACCGGATCGTTCCGATCTACGGGACCGACATCTGGAACCGGATGACGGACAAGGAAAAGACGCAGACCCGCATCCATCAGCAGGCCGCGCAGATCTCCCAGTTCCTGCACGGGGAGCAGGGTGCCCTGATCGCCACCTCCAAGATCGTGGCGACGGTGCCGCATCTGGATGCCAAGTTCTACGCCGCAACACAGGTGATGGACGAGGCCCGGCATGTGGAAGCCTACAACCGGCTGCTGCACGAGAAGATGGAACTGGCCTATCCGATGACCCCGGGCCTGAAGACGCTGCTGGAGCAGGGGCTGACCGACAGCCGCTGGGACATGACCTATCTGACCATGCAGGTCCTGATCGAAGGGCTGGCGCTGGCTGCGTTCCAGCGTATCCGGGACTATTCGACCAATCCGCTGGCCGCGGCCGTCAACGCCTATGTCATGCAGGACGAGGCGCGCCACGTTGCGTTCGGCCGTCTGTCGCTGCGGGACTTCTATCCGGAACTGACCCAGTCGGAGCGGGACGAGCGGGAAGAGTTCGTCGTCGAGGCCTGCTACCACATGCGCGACCGCTTCAACCAGATGGAAGTCTGGGAACAGCTTGGTCTGCCTGCCAGGGAGTGCGCCGCTGCAGTGATGGAATCACAGCACATGGCCCAGTTCCGCCAGCGCCTGTTCAGCCGCGTCGTGCCCATCGTCAAGGATATCGGTCTCTGGGGTCCGCGGGTCCAGAGCGCCTTTGCCGAGATGGGGGCGATCCAGTTCGCGGATGTGAATACCGAGGAGATGCTGGAGAACGACAGCAAGGTTGCCGATGAACATGACCTGAAGATGTTCGTCGAACGGGAAGCCGGACCACTGCCGAGCCAGGCAGCAGCAGGCTGAGGCTCAGGCGGACGCGGGCCGGATGCTGGTGCATGCGGCCCGCGCCTGATCAACTGCCTGTCCAGTTCGGCGGGCGTTTCTCCAGGAACGAGTCAACGCCCTCCTGATAGTCGTTGGATGTCTGGCTGAGGGCGTACTGGTCCAGGTCCATGAAGCTGACGGCATGGTTCAGCGCCTTGGCGGCCACGTCCACGTCGCGCTTGCACATGCGCACCTGCACCGGCGGCAGTGACGCGATGCGTTCGGCCATCTTCATGGATTCGGCCAGGGCTTCGCCCTTCGGCGCGACTTCGTCCGCCAGACCCCAGTCGAGCGCCCGATCCGCCCCTACGCGTTCTGCCATGACAACCACGCGCTTCGATTTTGCCGGGCCGCACAGGTTCACGAAGCGCGGGACCGAATTCCAGCTCATGTTCATGCCCCGCTCGATCTCCGAGACATAGAGCGTCGAGCCTTCCGCCATGACACGCAGGTCCAGCGACACGGCCAGCGCGACTCCGCCCCCGACGCACCAGCCCTCGATGGCGCAGATCGTCATCTGCTCCAGATCCTCCCAGGCCTTGCACATGCGCGGGCCGGTCTGCAGCAGCTTCCGCCGCTTCTGCAGCGGAGCCGTGCGCATGGCCACGGAATGGGGGTCCTTGAGATCGAAACCCATGGAGAAATTGTCTTCCCGGCCCGTCAGCACGATGACGGATGTCTCCAGATCCTCATCGAAGTGCTTCGCGATCGCGGTCAGTTCCTGCATGGCCTCCAGCGACAGCGGATTGGCCGCGACACCGCGATCGAAGCGAACGATCGCGATGCGTCCCATTTTCTCTATCGTCGAGAACTTCCATTCCATGGCTTCCTCCCCCATAACTGTCTGCCAATGATCCGAGTGGAACAATTCACATCAACCGGGGAGCCAAGTCCATGAGCGCGTTCGTCATTGCCAGAGTTAATGTCACCGATCCGGCCAAGTACGAGAATTACAAGGCGCTCGCGCCCGCGACGATCGCCAAGTACCAGGGAGAGTATGTCGCCAGGGGCGGGGAGACCGTGACGCTGGAGGGACCGGCCGAAACCCACCGTGTGGTGGTCCTGCGCTTCGCCTCGCTGGAGGCCGCGAAGACCTGGTACAACTCGCCGGAATATCAGGCGGCGAAGAAGGAGCGTGAGGGCGCTGCCGATGGCTCCTTCATCGCGGTGGAGGGGCTCTGAGCCTTTCGGTCTTTCTGACTTCTGGAGTTGTCTGATGTTCTACGAATCCGGCGATGCGTTCCGCCGCGCGGCGCACAAGTCGATCACGCTGCTCGGCATGTCGGGTGTCGGCAAGACGATGCTGGCGGAACGCCTGCCGACCGATCTCTGGTTCCACTATTCGGCGGATTACCGGATCGGGACGAAGTATCTGGAAGAGGACATTCTCGACAACATCAAGCGTCAGGCGATGCAGGTCCCGTTCCTGCGGAACCTGCTGCTGTCGGACTCGATCTACATCTGCTCCAACATCACCGTCCAGAACCTGGACCCGATCTCGACCTTTCTGGGCAAGATCGGGCGACCGGCACCGGATGGGATGGAGGAAGGCGGCCTGAGCTATGCCGACTTCCGTGAGCGCCAGGACCTGCATGAACAGGGCGAGATCAGCTCCATGCATGATGTCGCCCGTTTCATGCGCAAGGCGCTGGATATCTACGGCTACCCGAATTTCATCAATGATGCGTCCGGCAGCATCTGCGAGATCGTGGATCCTTCGGGCAGCCAGGAGGATCCGGTACTGCATGCGCTGGCCGAGCATACGTTGCTGCTCTACATCCGCGCGGGGGAGGCGGACTACAACCGGATCCAGGCGGCGGCGATGCGCAATCCGAAACCACTGTTCTATCGCGACGACTTCCTGCGCTCCGTGATCCCCGAGTATCGGGAGGAGCGCGGCCTGCCTGCCGCACCCGTCGAGCAGGTGGCGGACATCGATCCGGATGATTTCGTGAAGTGGGTGTTTCCGAAGCTGTGGCAGCATCGCATCCCCCGCTACCAGGCCATCGCGGACAGATATGGCTATGTGGTCGAGGCTGCGGATGTTGCCGGGGTCCGTGATCATGATGACGTGATCAATCTGGTCGCGGACGCGATTGACCGTCGCGTCCGGGCCGCGGCCTGAACCGGCGGGGAGCGTTTCGAAATGACACTGTTCCTGCCCGAAGGATTGCCCTGTCTGGCGCAATTGCGCCAGGAGGGCCTGTCGGTGGCGGAGGTCGCCACGCCTGATGCGGCACCTGACAGCGCGCTTCGCATCGGCATCCTGAACCTGATGCCGGACAAGATCGCGACCGAGGTGCAGCTCATCCGCATGCTGGCGCATGAGACCCACGACGTGGCGGTCGTGCTGTTTGCCACCAGCGCCTACATGGACCGCGTGCGTCAGCCAGACTACCGGTCCGCGAATACCCCGGTGGACCATCTGAGGAAGTTCTATCGCAGCTTCGCGGAGGTGCGGGAATTCCGCTTCGACGGGTTGATCATCACAGGTGCGCCTGTCGAGCAGGTGCCCTTTGAAGAGGTGCCCTACTGGTCGGAGATGGAACAGATCCTGGACTGGATCGGACAGCGTCACCTGGGTGTGTTCAGCATCTGCTGGGGCGCACAGGCCGCGTTGAAGCACTATTACGGAATGCCGAAACACGTATTGAGTGCCAAGAGGTTCGGCGTTTTTTCTCATGCAGTACTGGATGAAGGATCGGTGCTGCGTGGCGTCAGCAGGCCCTTCGCGGTTCCAGTGTCCCGACATTCCGAAACCCGTCGGGAGGATCTGCCGGCTGACACGGGTCTGGTGGTTCTGGCGGAAAGCGCCGAGGCGGGGATCTGTCTGCTCGAGGACCCGGCGAAGGGCTGCGTCTACATGCTCAATCACTTCGAATATGACGCCGATACCCTGAAGCGAGAGTACGATCGCGACAAGAAATCCGGTGCGGCGATAGAGCTGCCGCTGAACTACTATCCCGACGATGATGACACCGCCCAACCGGTGGCGCACTGGCAGCAGGATGGTCGGGCATTCTATGGCAACTGGCTCGACAGCGTCGCGAGCCGTCGCGCATCAGGCGTCTGAGGGGAAGCCGCCATTGTGCCATAACGGGCGTGTGTTGTTTTATTTCAACCACTTCCGGCGCCAGAAGCGTTAGCTTGCTGGTCATCAACTTGCATTAATCTGGAGATCAGTTGGTCTATTGTGCAATTTGCACATGGGAAACGATCCGGGGGTTTGGCTTGCGTGCGTAGGATGTCGGCGGCTCGCGACGGGACGGGAAGGGCGGGGACAATGCTGTCCCGCGCCCTGCTGGTGCTTGCGCTGATCATGTCGCCGGTCACCAGCGGCATCGGCCAGTCCGCAGCCGTCGATGCGCCGCTGGTACGCGTGCTTTCGGCCGATCTGGGACCCATGGCACGGCTCGAGTTTTCCTGGCCCGGTCCTTTCCATGCCGAGATCGACCGCAGCGACCGGCAGTTGGTCCTGCGGTTTGATCAGGAGTTCAACAGCCCGTTCGTCGGCGCCTTGCGACAGCGGCTGGCCAACTGGGTTGTCGGAGTTGACAAGCGCGCGCGCTCCATTGCCATCACGACACGGCAGGACGCCGAGTTTGCCGTTCAGATCGACGGCAACGTCCTGGCGGTGGAGATCACGGCCCGTCCCGCACGGCTGGACGGCACGACAGCGGCCGGTGGAGCGACAGCCGCACTGAACCTGCAGCCGCCGGGCAGGGCAAAGCAGGACGCCACACGCGACCGATCGGTTGTTCTGGTGCCCCCGGGGGGATCTTCGACAGCGCGTGTGCCGGCCGTTCCGGCTCCGGCTCCGGTTCCGAACCGCGATCCGGCAGTTCAGCGGCGTCTAGACGCGGCGGCGGAACGCGCCCTGAAACTGCTCAGGCTCAAGGGACCGAACGTCCGGCCGGAGGTTTCCAGCGCGACCGTCGAACAGAGCACCACCACCGTGACGGAACTTGTCCTGCAGCCGCGCGTCGAGGTTTCGTCCGGCCCGGCGGGTGTCGACATCCAGTTTTTCTGGCCCAAGACGGTGACGATCGAACCGGAGGCAAGTGAGAGCGAATTGCTGCTCCGGTTCGCTGAGCCGATTGACAGCAGCGTCGCGGACGGGATCGCGGAGCAGTTGCCCGGCTGGCTCAGCAGTGTCTCCGTCGGCTACGACAGCATGCTCATCGTTGCCACGCGCCCGGTGAACTTCGGGCTCGGGCACGAGGGCGCGGTGACACGGATCACGCTGACGGAGGCGGGCGGAGCGTCAGCCGACGCCAGGTCGGCAGAGGACCTTCGGCTGGATGTCCTGCGCGCACGGCTGAAGGCGCGGCAGGGCAAGACGGATGCTGCCCGTTCCGATCTGCAGGACCTGCAGCAGACCGCACCCGACAATGCGGATGTGCTGGTCGAGCTTGCGACCCTGGAGGAAAGCGTAGGCTCATGGCGCCGCGCGGTCAGCCTCTATGACAGGGCGCTCAATCTGGACCCGAACCGGCGCGAACTGGCTTCGGCCCGGCGTTCACTGGACCGGGAGCACGGTTCACAGCTTCGCCTCGACAGCGATATCCAGTTCGTGGAGGGCGGTGATACCCAGTGGATCACCGTAGGCAGTGGTCGGGTCATCACGTCAATGACCACGGAGTTCGGCGTCCGCGTCGAGAATCGCTGGCTGGATGACGATCAGGTGCTGCGTGCCAGCGGCGTCACGGAAGCTGTCAGCGAGATGCATCAGCGCGGTGAGGTCTATGGCGCCGTTGAACTCGCACCGGGGCATGACCTGGAGGGGACCCTGCTCGCGGGTGCCGGTTCTCCGGGGGCCGCGCTGCGCTACGACTATCGGACGCCGCAGACCAGGACCACGCTGCGCCTGACCCTGCATCGCTCTTACTGGGAACTGGTTGAGGGCATCGTCGATGATGCGCTGCAGGACGCCATCGGTCTGCGGCACGAGCATCAACTCAGCCGCCGCTGGTTCGCCGAGGCGGAGGCAAGCCTGAACCGCTTCGGTATCGACACCATCGACACTGCTGCAACGTCCTTCGATATTGGCGGCGCCCTGCGTTATCGGGTGCCCTGGGACGCGGCGGACCTGACCGTCGGGTACACGATCAGCGGGCGCTATGTCGGCGCTGTCGAGACGCGACGCGACGCCAATGGCAACGCATTCAATCCATTGCCCCTGACCGATACCGAGTTCCACTCGCTGGACATTTCACTGGGTGACGCGATCGGCTCCGACTTCCGCTACAACACCTTCCTCAGCCTGTCGGCGGACCGGATCGGTGACGGGATCGGTCCCAGCATCGGTGGCGAGCTGTTCTGGGAAATCACCGAGGATTCGCAACTCGGCCTGCGCGCCGGGCATTCCCGGGTTTCGGGCCGTGGCGATGACGCGGTCTTCACGCGCTTCGGCGGCCATCTGCTGGTCAGGTTCTGATCATGCAGTCCGAACAGGCCAGACAGCTGCTGGGTTTTGGTGAGGAAGAGGCCGCACGCACGATCGTGAAGCAGGAATCCATGTTCCTGAAGTCGGCACAGGGTGTCGCCTATCTGGAAATCGCGCTGATCATGATGCTGCTCGTGGGCATCGACTATCTGATCGGCGGCATCAATGGCTTCGCGACGGTCAATCCGAATCCCTACTGGATTCCGGTCATCCTGATCTCGGTCCAGTACGGCGTCTTCGAGGGGCTGGTTGCCGCCTTCCTTTCCTCCATCCTGTCGGTCGGGTCCCGCCTGATCGGGCCCATTCTGGAAGATGCCATCGACAATGGTCTGGATGTGGCCATAAGCGATGCCATCGGCGGCGATTTCACCTCCTTCAACAACGAGGACTACCTGATTGCCTGGCAGTATGCCGCCGAGCCACTGCTCTGGCTGATCGTTGCCCTGATGGTGGGCCTGCTGCGAGAGCGGCTGCGCCAGCGCAATCAGCAGCTCGCCCGGCAATTGAGCGAGACATCGGAACGCGAGCAGGTGCTTACCTCCGCCTATGAGCAGCTGCTTCATACCAAGGAACATCTGGAAGTCCGTGTCGCGGGCCAGCTCAAGACGGTGTTCACGCTCTACCAGGCGGCGAAGGCCATCGAGAAGCTCGGCCCCGGTGAGGTCCTGATCGGTATTGCCGATCTGGTCCGCGCGGTCATGCAGCCGACCAAGTTCTCGCTCTATCTGCTGAACGGCAGCGTACTGGAGGCCGTGACCAATGACGGGTGGGACGACGACGATACCTACGCGCGGGTGTTCGATTCCTCGACCGCGATCTTTCAGGAAGTGGTGGGCCGCCGCCACATCATGTCCGTCGTCAACACGGTCGATGAGCGGCTGCTGGCGGGGGAGGGCATTCTCGCCGGGCCTCTGACGTCCGTCGATACCGGCGAAGTCGTCGGCATGCTGAAGATCGAGAAGCTGGGCTTCCTGGACCTGCATGTTTCCTCACTGGAGAACTTCCGCATTCTCAGCGAATGGGTCGGCACGGCCTTCGCCAACGCCCGTCGCTTCCGGAAGGCGCAGGGCAACATGTACTTCAATGATGACCGGACACTGTTGAGCGACACCGTCTATCGCCAGCATTCGCGGTTCATGAAGATCCTGGGCGAGAACCTGGGGATCGACGTGACTGCGGTGCAGCTGAAGGCAGAGGGGCTGGACGTGTTGCACGAGAACCGCCGCCATGCGGTGATCAAGGCCCTGCGTGATGTTGTCGAGCAGCATATGTCGCCCATGGTGCAGGCTTTCGAGTACAAGCAGAACGGGCGCGAGTTCGCGCTCATCCTGCCTACCGTCAACGCCGAAACGGATGGCGCAACGGTGGCCGAGAGCATTGCCAGTGCCGTGATGCACTATCTGGAAGTGGCCAGGGTGGAGGAGGTGAAGATCACCGCGACCGCCAAGGCGATCTATACCACACCCACCGAGCGTGACGCCGGGACCACCCCGGACACGCCGATCCTCAGGGCAGGCCGGGGATGAGCGGTGCGGCACTTTCCGATGCGGCTCTTGAGGCGGAACTGGAACGGATCGAGGTCGAGCGTGAGCGTCGCAAGGCATCGGTCGGCGGCAGTGATCATGCGACCCTCTCCATTCTGGGAATTGCCCTTCTGGCGACCATTGCCGAGGCAGGCATTCTGTACTTTCTCTATGCGCGCCTCGGTCCGGCCTGGATTGCGGCGGTGATGCACGCCCTGGCAGCGGTTCTGCTGGGGTTTGCTGCATGGAAGGTGCGACCCAACGGCGGCCACTCCCGCTATCTGGTGCTGGTGTTCGTCGCGACGACCTTCCTCGGCATCTTCGGGCCCCTTGGCACCATGATGGCAATGCTGCTGCATGTCCATTTCCGCAGGAACGCGACACCGTTCGAGGAGTGGTATGCGTCCCTGTTTCCCGATCATTTCGACGAGCCCTCCGAGAAGCTCTACGAGATGCTGACCCGTGGACTGGCCGACTCGGCGAAGCAGCAGAATGTCACCTCCTTCACAGATGTCCTGCAATATGGCTCCATCGAGCAGAAGCGGGCGGTGATCTCCCTGCTGACCCGCGACTTCAAGCCGGAATTCGCCCCGGCGCTGCAATCAGCCCTTTCCGACAGCAATCCGGCGGTGCGGGTGCAGGCGGCAACGGCCGCCGCAAGCATCGAGAACGACTTCCTGGAGCGGGCGATGGAGCTGGAGCAGGCGGCCAGGGCTGCTTCCGGTGACTATGCGGCCCAACTGGAGGTCGCCCGCCATTTCGACAAGTATGCCTTCAGCGGCATTCTTGATGGTGACCGGCAGGCGGAGAACCGCCGCAAGGCCGAGGAGGGGTATCGCAGGGCGCTGGATCTGGAGCCGACACTTGCGGATGCGCTGCTGGGGGTTGGCCGGCTTATGGTGCGGACAGACCGGCTGGAAGAAGCCGCACGCTGGTTCGAGGCTGGTTTCGCCAAGGGTATCCTGCGCCCCAGCGAACTGGCCTGGTACATGGAAACGGTCTTCCGCCTGGGTGATTTCGACCGGCTGCGGTACGCCGTTGCGGGATTTGGGGATGATCTGCTGGCCGATCCGACGATCAATGATCGCCTGCGCGACGTTATCATGGCCTGGCAGGGCGTGGACCCGACAAGGGAACTGGAAGAGGCCGAGCGGCAGATGCACCCGCCGGAGGGAGATGCCATCAGTTCGACAACGGACACGCCGACTGATGCCGCGCGCGAAGCCATGATGACAGGGGAGGCACTGGTACCCGATGGCGCGCGTTGATCATTTCGAACCTGTGGACGTGTGCCTGGTTCTGGAAGGCACCTACCCCTATGTGGCGGGCGGCGTGTCGAGCTGGGTGCATGACCTGGTGGGTGCGCAGAGCGATCTGACCTTCCATATCGTCAGCCTGATGCCGGGCGAGAAGCCACCGGAGCGTCGCTACGAGGTGCCGGACAATGTCCGGGGCATCAATCACGTGTTCCTGCAGAAGATGCCGTCAGGCAGTGGCAGGATCAGACGGTTGAAGCAGCATCTGAGCGACATGGAACCGGCGCTGAAATCCATGCAGGCGGCAGGTGACCTGAAGGATGTCGCCCACCTGCTGAAGACCCTTGCGCCGAACCGAAAGGCGTTCGGGCGTGACACCCTGCTGAACTCCGAGCCAGCCTGGCAGATGCTGCTGCGCATGTACCGCCAGGACATGCCGGAGAGTTCGTTCCTCGATTACTTCTGGACCTGGCGGTCCCTGCTGGGGGGGCTGTTCAACATCCTGCTGTCGCCGATGCCGGAGGCGAAGGTGTTCCACACCGTTTCCACCGGTTATGCGGGTCTGTTCGCCGCGCGGGCGAAGCTGGAGACCGGACGGCCGGTGCTGCTGACCGAGCATGGCATCTACACCAATGAACGCCGGATCGAGATCGCCATGGCCGACTGGCTCTATGAGGCACCGGGCGGCAGCCTCGGGCTGGAGAAGCCGAAACGTGACCTGAAGGACCTCTGGATCGATACCTTCGTGGCCTACAGCCGTTGCTGCTATCAGGCCTGCGATCAGATCATCACGCTCTATACGGGCAATCAGGACCTGCAGCGGCGCGACGGCGCGGCAGAGGAACTGTTGCGCATCATCCCGAATGGTGTCGATTACGAGAAGTATTCCAAGGTGGAGCGGACACCGAACGACCGGCCGACGATCGCCCTGATCGGGCGTGTCGTCCCCATCAAGGACGTGAAGACCTACATCCGCGCGGTTGCCCTGCTGCGGCGGGAGGTTCCCGACATCAAGGCCCTGATGATGGGGCCCACGGACGAGGACGTGGATTACTACCGCGAGTGTCAGCAGATGGTCGATCATCTGGACCTGAAGGAGAATTTCATCTTCACCGGTCGCGTTCAGTTGACCGAGTACCTGGGCCAGGTGGATGTCATGGTCCTGACCTCCATCTCGGAGGCGCAGCCGCTTGTCATTCTGGAGGGTGGTGCGGCAGGAATTCCGACGGTTTCAACTGACGTCGGCGCCTGTCGCGACATGCTGTTCGGCATGCCGCACGAGGATCCGCCGCTGGGTACGGGCGGGGCCATCACGCCACTATCCAACCCGGCGGAGACAGCGAAGGAGCTTGCGGCACTGATCAAGGATCCGGCCTACATGGCCAGCGCCCGGAAGGCGATCAAGGAACGTGTCCGCAAGTACTACAACAAGCTGGAGATCGACCGGATCTACCACGAGCTCTACGAGACCTTCATTGCCTATGAGACCATGTCCCCGGACGAACGCGTGAAGCGCGCCGAGCAGGAGGCCGCCTGATGGCCGGTATCGGATTTGCCCTGCGCCGTCTGACGGATCGCGATGACCTGCTTGGTATCGTGCAGGGCTATGCGCATTCGACGATCGTCTCGTCGGGGCCGTGGCTGTTCACGATCCTGGCTGTGGGGTCGATCAATCTCTTCGGGATCTATTTCACCGATCTGGAGGAGCTGATCTCCTTCCGCATCGTGCTGATCTACAACTTTGCCTTCAGCCTGGCCTTCTCCGGGCCGATCCTGCTGGTCGCGACCCGATACCTGGCCGACATGATCTACAAGAAGGCGGTCGTCGAGGCTCCGGGGATGCTGGTCGCGGCGCTGTTCATGCTGCTGACCACACAGGCATTCATCGTCGTTCCGTTCTATTTCTTCGTGGTCGATGTGCCGCCGCTGATCATCGCCGGGGCGCTGATGAACTACTTCCTCGTCACCGCCATCTGGATGGTGAATGTCTTCCTGACAGCGCTGAAGGACTATCGCTCCATCACCCTGGCGTTCTTCATCGGCATGATGTCCGGCGGTGGAATGGGGCTGTTCCTTGCCGCCGATTTCGGTGCCTTCGGCATTCTCGTCGGTTTCAACTTCGGTTTGGGCCTGATCTTCTTCGCCCTGGTTGCCCGGGTGTTTGCCGAATATCCCTATCGCATCACGCGCCCGTTCGCGTTCCTTGCCTATTTCCGCAAGTACTGGGATCTGGCGCTGGCCGGGCTGATCTACAATCTGGCGATCTGGGTCGACAAGTGGGTGATGTGGTGCGCGCCGGAACGCGAGGTGCTGGAAAGCGGGTTCGTTTCCTACCCGATCTATGACGGCGCCATGTTCCTGGCCTATCTGACCATCGTTCCGGCGATGGCGGTGTTCATCGTCAATATCGAGACGCGCTTCTTCGAGCATTACCAGCGGTTCTATCGCGACATCGAGCATCACGCGAACTACGAGCGGATCGAGGAAAACCACAAGAACCTGATCGACGCCCTGCTGGCCGCGTCCCGAAACGTGATCGTGCTGCAGTTCTGCCTGTGTGTGACCGCCATCCTGGTTGCCGGCCCACTGTTCGAGGCGGTGGGCATTCCGGCGCTGCAACTGGGCGTCTTCCGCTTCGGTGTGCTGGGCGCCCTGTTCCATGTACTGCTGATGTTCGTCGGAATCGTGCTGGCCTACTTCGATCTGCGCAAGGTCATGCTGGGGGTGCAGGTGCTCTACCTGCTGACCAACGGCCTGTTCACCTGGGTGACGATGGAACTCGGATTTCCCTACTACGGATACGGCTACTTCGTGGCCTCGCTGGTGACCTTCCTGGTCGGCTATGGCGTCTGCGCCTGGCATGTCGGTCGGTTGCCGTTCCTGACCTTTGTCCGCAACAACGCGTCGGTGTGAGGGCTGGTCCATGACAGCCGGGGGCGGACGCGATCAGTTACATTCCGGCGGTTGCCTCTGCGGTGCCGTGCGCTACAGCGTGGCCGGTGCGCCGGCGATCGTGGCCCACTGCCACTGCCGGGATTGCCAGCGCAGTGGCGGGGCAGGGCATTCGACCGGGGCCATGTTCCCCGTGGACCGGTTCAGGATCAGCGGCGACCTGAGCGCGTTCACAATCACGTCCGACAACGGAACCCGCGTCGTCCGGTCGTTCTGTCCGACCTGTGGCAGCGGGATATTCGGACGCAACGACGGCACGACCGGGCATGTCACCATCGCTCTCGGCACGCTGGACGATCCGTCCGCCTTCACGCCCGAAGTCGTTGTCTTCGCCCGCTCCCGGCCCGCATGGGACACGATGAACCCGGCCCTGCTGACCTTCGATGACCAGTCTGCCTGGAACCCGGACGACGGAGCCTGAACCGCCTCGGACTGTTATCCGGAACGAAGGCGGGGGGACTCCGGGTCCAGGCCCCGACACGTCGCCGGGCATTGCCTGAAAGGCATGGTTGCTGAGGCCACCCTCAGCCGAGCAGAGGGATCACATCCTTCAACTCGACCGTCCCGTCACGGAGCAGCAGGTGTTCCGCCGCATTCTCCCAGTCCTGCTGCCTTGGCGGAGCCGTCGGGTGATGCGGCGCCAGGTGATGTTCCAGGATCATCCGCGAGATGAGGGCGCGCCGTGCGTCACCCCCGTCACGGCCGAGCCTGTCACCCTCCCAGGCGAGCAGGACCGCGCTCAATGCATGATAAAGCAGGCTTGTCGCCAGACGGGCGTAACGTTCGTTGTCGGGGTTCTCGGCCACGGCCTGCACATATTCCGTCACCTCGTCCGCAACGTTGCGCAGCCGTTCAAGAAAATGGTCCGGCAGGGTCTCGATCTCATCGATCAGGCGGTGGAGTTCCGCTCTGAAAAGCTCATGCGCCCGTGACTTCGCGACAGCACGCTGCACGACATCGAGGGCATTGACGACGCTTGTCCCTTCCCACAGCACCGGAACGAAGGAATCCCGCAGCAACCGCGCGTTCACCCAGTCCTCGATGACACCATTGCCACCGCGCACCTCGATTGCCTTCGCGCATGCACGCACATTGTCCCGATTGCTGCGCATCTTGATCACAGGGGTGACGATGCGGAGCAGCAGCGTCGCGTCGTTGGAGCCTCCCTCGGCCTTAGCCAGGAGATTGCCGCCGTAGAGCGACGTCGAAAGGGCTGCCTCGGTGGGTACGAGCAACTGCATGATCTGGCGACGAAACAGCGGCTGCTCGAGGGCGGCTTTCCCGAACAGCTTCCGCGAGCGGCCAAAGGCAAGCGCCTCGTTCAGGGCCCGCCGCATGGTGGCTGCTGCCCGCATGCCATGCGAGAGGCGAGACATGTTGACCTGGTCGAGAAGGATCTTGATGCCTTGCCGCCGCTCACCAAGGACATGCGCGACGGCCCCTTCGTAGACGATCTCGCCGCTTGCCAGGGACCGGCTTCCAAGCTTGTCCTTCAGGCGCACGATCCGGTAGCTGTTGCGGGAGCCGTCATCCAGATCACGCGGAACGACAAAGGCAGTCAGTCCTGCCGTACCGGGCCCGTCCCCTTCACATCGCGCCAGCAGGACAGCGACCCCGCAGTCGGGGTTCGAGCAGAACCACTTCTCTCCATAGAGCCGCCAGACCCCGTCTTCCTGCCTTGCACACAATTCGTTCGCGCCGACATCGGAGCCACCGGCCTTTTCGGTCATGAACTGCGCGCCCTGCAACAGCTCGGCAGGATCAAGCGAGATCATGCGCTCGCCATACTTGCTCTTCAGCTCATCGGAGCCGTACTTCAGGACAAGCATCGCCGCGAGCTCGGTCACGGCAAGGGGGCACATCAGGCCGAACTCGGCCTGCGAGAACAAGTAATGCAGGGCGAACTTCACGACCGGAGATACACCGGTCTTCCAGCCCAGGATCGGCCGGTGCGGCGCTGCATGAATTCCGAACTGATGGAAGCCGACTTCCACCATTCGTTCGTAGGCCGGATGGTACTCGATCCACTGCCGGTCCCGACCGAAGCGGTCCCGATTGTGCAGTTTGGGAGGCGTCTTGTCGGAGAGTGTCGCCCATTCATCGAGTTCGTTGCCAGCCAACGCTCCAAGTTGATCGAAGTGCGGCCAGAAGTGCTGCCGCTCCTCATCCGTGAGGTAGAGGCCCAGCAGATCCTGGAGTGCATGGTCGATGGCGAAGAAGTTCGCCCCGCGGCTGTCGCCGCCGACATGGTCGGAGCCGGTAGGCGTTGACGCCGACCGGGACTGGCTGTTTGCGGCAAGTTGTGGGTCGTGAAGAACCATCGGGCTTCTCCCTGATCGAGGTTTCGTATGGATCGTCAGGCGAGGGAGCCTTGGGAGCAAACGACTTTATCGTGGAGAAATTTGAGTTTTTCTCATAGTTTGTCGATCTGAAGGCCAGAGTCCTGGGGTCCGAATGAGCGATTTTCCTCCACTGAATGCGCTGAAGAGCTTTGTCGTGGCAGGGCAGCAATTGAGTTTTACGAAAGCTGCCATTGAGCTCAACGTGACGCCCGGAGCGGTAAGCCGACTGGTCCAGAAACTGGAGGAGCATGTCGGGACAGTGTTGTTCCGGCGCACATCCGGTGGACTTGAACTGACTGCCGAGGGGGCTGATCTCCTTCGTGAAGTCGAAGGGCCGCTGGGTGCAGTTGCGGATGCGACGCGTCGGTTGCGGGATCGGGGGGCGAAACGTCGGCTGACGATTTCCTGCTACCCGACATTTGCCGCACGCTGGCTAATGCCCCGCTGGGTGCGATTCTTCGACCGGCATCCGGACATCGAAGTGCAGATCGCCACCACGTTGACCGACATTGACCTGCACGCGGAACGGACGGTCGATCTGGCAATCCAGCTTGGTCCAAACACAGTGCCCGCCCGATCATCCAAGGGCCTGGTCAGTGATCATCTTCTCGACATCGACATCTGTCCGGTTTCGCGACCCGATCTCTTCAGGGGACTGGAAACACCTCCCGAACTCGTGCGTGCACTGGCGGGAAAGACGCTGGTTCATGCGACGGCGCTGCCGGGTGCCTGGCGGAACTGGCTGCGGAGCTATGCCGATACACGTGACGATGCGGATCTCTGGAACGCGCTCGGTTGCATCGAAACCGATCAGGGTCTGACCTTCGAGACCCAGAACCTGGCATTCCAGGCTGCGCTGGAAGGTATCGGCGTTGCCATCGGCATACGCTGTCTGGTCGACGAGGAGATTCGGGACGGTCTTCTTGTCGAGCCTTTCGGTTTCCGCCGCAGGAGCAGCAAGAGCTTTCATGTCGTCTATCAGCGGCACAGACTGGACGACAGGAGCGCGATGCTCTACCGCGACTGGCTGCTGGAGGAAGCCGGGGCGATGCCGTCACCGCATTAGCCACCGCCTCCGGGCATGCTGCCGATCCGCTACACGCTGTCAGCAGGACAAAGTTCTCCGCGTCGTGGGTCGATGCGGGCGACATGGAGGTCCATTGCATCGCGTTGCACCGCCATGGCCTCGACGTCCTTTTCCTGCATTACGAGCAGGCATGGCTGGCACTGAAATGCCTACCGGCCCTTCCAGACCGGATCGCGCTTCTCGATGAAGGCGCGGGGGCCTTCCTTGAAGTCCTCGGTCTCCGACATGGCCTTGCTGGCGGCGGCGCTCATCTTCCAGAGTTCGGCATCGTCCAGCTTCAGCGCGTTCACGGCAATCTCGCGGCTGGCGCGAACAGCCAGCGGCGCATTGACCACGATGCGGTCTGCCAGGTCGAGCGCGGCCTGCGCCAGGCCATCGAGCGGTACCACATGGTTCACGAGGCCAAGCTGGTAGGCACGGTCAGCGCTGATCGGATCGCCGGTCAGGATCATTTCCATTGCCGGACCCATACCCACCGCGCGGGGCAGGCGGAACAGGCCACCGGCGGCCGCGGCGAGTGACCGTTTCACTTCCGGCAGGCCGAAGCGCGCACCTTCTGCCGCGATGACCATGTCGCAGGACAGCACGATCTCGCAGCCACCCGCGACGGCCGCGCCATTGACGGCGGCGATCAGGGGCTTGGTGCGTTCGCGCTTCACCAGACCGGCGAAACCGCCCTTTTCGGTCGAGAGCGCGCGCCCATTGCCTGCCGAGACTTCCTTCAGGTCCGCGCCGGCACAGAAGACCGTGCCGCTGGACTGGATGATGCCAACCCACAGCTCCGGATCATTCTCCAGCTTGTCGATGGCGGCTTCGATCCCGGATGCCACGTCGCCGTTCACGGCGTTGCGTGCTTCCGGCCGGTCCAGCGTGATGACGAGCACGCGGCCCTTTGTTTCTGTATTCACGGCCATTGTCTGCCTCCCCTTGCATGACTGGACGCATCATTCCCGATGACGGCAGTGCGAGTCCAATGCGAAGCGCAGGGGTGGCTATTCGCTGAGGGAATGGAAATTGAACGACTCCTGCAGGAATTGCTCGAATGCGCTCGCGCCAGGGGACGGCAGACGGGCCTGGCTGATGGCAAACACCATGCGCTGTATCGGCATGTCGACTTCCCTGGTGAACAGGTGAAAGCGGGAACGGAGCCTGCCGAACTCCGGGTTCTGGCTGATCAGCGGCGCACAGGCATCCGTATGGTCGATCAGGTCCTGTATCACGTCCATGTCGTCACAGACGTAGTGGGGGTTCAGGGGCGGCAGGCCGTTGCGGGCGTAGAGCGAGGCCAGGTCGGTCTGCAGGGGTTCCACTGTTGCCGGGATGATCATCGGGCAGGCCAGGATGTCCCGCTCCGTCACGATGCTCTGCCGGGTCAGCGGGTGGTCGCGACGGACGGTGAAGGCGCTGTGGAAGGCGGCAAGCGTGGTCAGTTTCAGGTCCGGCCAGCGTTTCAGCCAACCCCGGTGACCGACCACACCATCCAGATCTCCCGTGGTCAGGCGGGGGACCAGGTCATCCGTCGCACCGGTGGTGATCTCGATCCTGAGACCCGGGCGCTCCGCCGCCAGCGCCGCGATGGCGCGCGCGATGTAGCGCTGGTAGCCGGGCGGACAGACGCCGATCCTGAGGCGCCCTGCATGCAGACCCCGATGATCGGCGACATCGGCCAGCAGGTCATCCACATCGCCGATGATCATCCGTGCGCGCGCGACAAAGCGGCGACCCTGTTCGGTCAGGCGCACGCCGCGGGGCAGACGGACAAACAGCGGCGTGCCCAGCTCCGCCTCCACATCCGCGAGACTGCGCGTCAGGGCGGACTGGGTGATGTACAGCGCCTCCGCCGCGCGGGTCACGTTCTCGAAGCGCGCCGTCTCCACGACATGCCGCAGCTTTCTCAGATCGATGGCAATGACAGGACTCCATTCGCCTGGTGAATGGTTTTGATTTTCAAAGGAATTGGACTGAATTGCAAACACGCGCGACACTCCCTGACTGTGAAACATGGGGGAGGATCGGGTCATGCGGTCAGCAGTAACGGAAATGCTGGGAGTCGAGTTCCCGCTGATAGCGTTCTCGCACTGTCGTGATGTGGTGGCGGAAGTCTCGAAGGCCGGCGGTTTCGGCATCTTCGGTGCCGCCGGTATCGGCCCGGGCAAGCTGGAGGCCGAGCTCGCCTGGATCGACGACCACGTGGACGGGAAGCCCTATGGCGTCGATCTGATCGTACCCATGCGCTACGAGTCCAAGGGCGCGAAGGTCACCCGCGACGATCAGGTGTCCAAGGTGCCGCAGACCCATCTCGATTTCGTCACAGGGGTGTTCAACCGCCATGGTATCGAGGGCGACGCGCTTGATCCCGAGAGTCTGAAGCGGGGCACGCGCCTTGGCACCAACATCCGTGACGACGGCGCCAGTGCGCTGCTGGAAGTGGCTTTCTCCCATCCGATCAGGCTGATCGCCAATGCGTTGGGTACGCCGCCCGCCTACATGATCGAGATGGCGCGGAAGCACGGTGTGCCTGTGGCGGCGCTGGTTGGCGCGCGCGAACATGCGATCAAGCAGGTTCAGGCCGGTGTGGACATGATCGTGGCCTCGGGCGGGGAGGCTGGTGGCCATTGTGGCGAGGTCTCCACCATGATCCTGGTGCCGGAAGTCGTCCGCGCGGTCCGGGAGATTTCCGATATTCCGGTCGTTGCTGCCGGGGGCATCGTGACGGGGGAGCAGATGGCCGCCTGCATGGCCATGGGGGCGCAGGGAGTATGGACCGGATCGGTCTGGCTCACCACGGCGGAGGCCGAGACCTCACCCGTGGTGAAGGAGAAGATGCTGGCGGCAACCAGTCGTCAGACCATCCGCGCGAAATCCCGCACCGGCAAGCCATCGCGCCAGTTGCGCTCCGCCTGGACCGATGCGTGGGAGGCGCCTGATGCACCGGAGCCGCTGCCGATGCCGCTGCAGTCGATCATCGCCGAACCCGCGATGGCCCGCATCACGCGGCTGGCGGAGGGTGGACATGAAGGCGCGCGCGACCTGGCTTCCTACTACGTAGGGCAAGGTGTCGGCCTGATGAACACGGCCCAGAGCGCCAAGGGCGTAGTCTATCAGTTCATGGAGGAGTTTCTGGACGCCTCCGAACGCCTGTCCGGCCTGACCGCTCAGGACTGACACGATGACACTGACCATCGGAGAGGTGCAGGAGGCAATTGCCGCTGCGCTGCCGGATCGCGAGGCCATCGTGCATGGCGCGCGACGCATCAGCTACGCGGAACTGACCGACAGGACACGTCGGCTGGCCAACCTTTTCCTGGCGCACGGAATCAGCATCCATACGGATCGCGAGGCTCTTCAGGGCTGGGAATCCGGGCAGGATCATGTCGCGGTGCTGATGCACAATTGCCCCGCGTACATCGAGACCTTGCTGGGTGCTTACAAGGCGCGCGCCGTGCCCTTCAACGTCAATTACCGCTATGTGGCGGAGGAGATGGCGTATTTGTTCCGCGACGCCCGGCCCAGGGCGATTGTCTATCAGGCGAAGTTTGCCGCCGTACTGGCGGAGGTTCTGCCCCGGATCGCACCGCCGGTGCTGCTGCTGCAGGTGGCGGATGGTTCCGACGCGGCCCTGCTGCCGGGGGCGCTCGATTACGAGGCCGCGCTTGCTGATTCCACCGCCACGAAGCCGGATGTGACGCCGTCGCCCGACGACCTCTACTGCATGTACACCGGTGGCACGACTGGGATGCCGAAGGGCGTGCTGTGGCGACAGGAAGACTGTCTTGCCGCCAACCTGGACGGACGGGACCGGCATGGCGTGGCGATTCCGGACATTGCCGCGTACGTCGCGCGGGCACGGAAACGGACACACAACATCGTGCTGCCTGCACCGCCCTTCATGCATGGTGCGGGCTGTCAGACAGCACTGTCGGCGCTCTGCTCCGGCAATACGGTGGTCATCTCGAACGTGCCGGACAGGCTGGACACGGACGATCTGCTGGACACCATCGCGCGGGAGCGGATCACGATGCTGCTGCTGATCGGCGACGCCTATGGTCGCCCGCTGGTGCAGGCCGCACGGGACCGGGATCATGACTTTTCCAGCCTGAGCCTAATCGTGAACACAGGCGCGATCATGTCCCCGGCAACCAAGGCCGAACTGCTTCGCCTGGCACCCGGCGCGCGGGCCGTCGATGCCCTTGGCGCGTCGGAGAGTGGACCGCAGGCCATCCAGGTCACAGGGCCGGAAGACGATACGGGGGCCGCGTCGTTCCGGATTGCCGACGATGCGGTGGTCCTGAGTGCCGACATGACCGCCGAGCTGGCGCCGGGACACGAAGGTCTTGGCTGGCTGGCCAAGAGCGGTGCCGTTCCGCTGGGTTATCTGAACGACCCGGAGAAGACGGCGAAGACATTCCCGACAGTGAACGGCATCCGTTATGTCATCCCCGGCGACCGGGTGCGGTTGCTGCCGGGCGGCTTGCTGGAGTTTCATGGCCGCGAGTCCTTCACCATCAATTCGGGCGGGGAGAAGATCTTCGCCGAGGAAGTGGAACAGGCGATCAAGCATCACCCCGACGTTGCCGACGTGGTCGTCACAGGTCGGCCCAGCGAACGCTGGGGGCAGGAAGTCGTGGCCATCGTCCAGCCGGCCAATGGAGCCACGCCCGACCGGGCGGACCTGCTGGCGGAGGCTGAACGGCACATCGCGCGCTACAAGCTGCCGAAGGCCTTCCTGTTTCTCGACGCCATCCAGCGTGGACCCAGCGGCAAGACCGATGCGAAGTGGGCGCGCGCCAGGGCAGGGGATGCAACATGATCCGTGACGACACACCCATCCTGATCGGCGTCGGTCAGGTCACGGTTCGCGATGAACCGCTGGACGCGCTTTCCACGCCGATGGACCTGATGATCGGGGCGGCGATCCAGGCCGCTGACGATGCCCATGTGCAACGCCGCACGCTGGCCAGTCTGGATGCCGTGGTGGTGGTGAAGAGCTTCCGGGAGCCGATGCGGAATTCGCCCGCGACCCTTGCCCGGCATCTCGGTGCGACGCAGGCGGAAGCCTGGCTGACACCGGACGGCGGACAGGCCCCGCAGGCCCTGGTCAATCGTTTCGCCGCCGAGATCGCGGCAGGGCGCAAGCGTTTCGTGCTGCTGGCGGGGGCGGAGGCGATGGACAATGCCCGCCGCCTGATCAAGTCCGGCACCAAACCGGACTGGAGCCAGCCCGCCGACCGGGACGCGGACCTGCTCTGGCCCGACAAGCCCATGGTGACGGCGCATGAACGGGCCCATGGCATCTGGGCCGCCACCAACAATTACGCGCTGCTGGAGAATGCCTACCGCCATCATGCGGGTCACAGCATCGACGGACATCAGATGGCCATGGGCGAACTGTTCGCCGGCTTCACGGATGTTGCGGCGGAACAGGCCCATGCCTGGTTCCCGATCCGGCGCACGGCGGCGGAGATCGCTGAGACCGGTCCGAAGAACCGCTTCGTCGCCTGGCCCTACACAAAGTTCATGAACGCCATGAACCAGATCAACCAGTCGGCGGCGCTGCTGATGACCTCCGTGGGGGAGGCGCGGCGGATGGGTGTGCCGCAGGATCGCTGGCTGTTCCTGCACGGCTGCGCCGACACTACGGAACTCTGGTACATGCATGAGCGGCAGAACTATTTTGCCTCTCCCGCCATGCGCCTGATGGCCGAGCGCGCCTTTGCCATGGCCGGGCGCAGCATCGACGACATCGACCTGATCGACATCTATTCATGCTTCCCCAGTGCCGTGCAGATCGGACGCGATGCACTGGGCATTGCCCATGGCGATCCGCGCCCGCTGACGGTTACCGGTGGCCTGCCGTACCATGGCGGGGCGGGAAACAACTACTCGATGAATGCCATCGCCAACATGGCCGACCGCCTGCGCGCCGCCCCGGGCCAGCTCGGACTGGTCACGGCGAACGGTGGCTATCTGAGCAAGCACGCTGCCGGTATCTGGTCCACGGAACCGGTTTCGGGCGACAGACCGTGGCAGCGGGAGGATTCGGCCAGCTATCAGCCGCAGATCGACGAACTGCCGCGTCCCCCGTTCACCGAAACGCCATCAGGCACGGGCGAGATCGAGACATGGACGGTCACTTTCGACCGCAGTGGCGAACCGACCGGCGCGATCATCATTGGCCGACTGGGTGCCCATGATGACCCGCAGGCGACGCGTTTCGTCGCCAATGCAGCGGATGACCGGGCCTTGTTGCGCGCAATGACGGAGGCGGATCTGGTGGGTGTCTCCGGAACCGTGACGGTCAACGAAGCACAGGGGCGCAATCTGTTCACGGCGGGCTGAAACCCGTTTCAGCGCCCGCGGTTGCGCCTCACAGATCCAGCGTATGCACTTCCGCATTGTTCAGGAAACGGTCGATCAGCATGTAGAAGAAGGTGCCGTGGCCGACGACGGCGATGTGTTCCTCCGGGCGGCTGGCGATCCAGCCACGGAAGCGTTTCACCCGGTCCATCAGCACGTCCTGCGGCTCCCGGATGAACGGTCCGTCGTGGCCGTCCTCCGTATGCCACCAGGGATCATCCAGATGATCGAAGGTCAGGTGCGGGAAGTCGTTCACCAGCTCGGCGGGTGACCGGCCGACATCGCAGCTTGCCGCCAGATGCTCCCGGTGAATGGCCTCCACCTGCACAGGCAGTTCACGCCCGCCGAAGGCCCCCATGCTGGTCTGGATCGCACGGGTGAAGGGGCTGGTGACCACCAGATCAACCGGCACATCGGCCATCTGGCTGCGCAGCTCCGCCACCTGTTCCTGGCCGAGGTCGGACAGGGGGGCATCGAACAGCATCGGATCGACGCCGGTCAGCGACATCTGTGCGTTGAAGGTCGACTGGCCATGGCGGATCAGGTGGACGGTACGGGCCACGCGGCTCCTCCGGAAAAGTCTGGTTGCTGGCTGTCAGTACGGCGGGTGATCAGCCCCGGATCAACCGACCGGGGCGATTGCCGGTCAGCTCGCTGTTGTTCAGCGTCTCGATACCCGAGACGAACGTGTGGCGATAGCCACTGGAGCGCTGGATCAGGCGTTTTCCGCCGGCAGGCATGTCGTAGACCACCTCCGGCTTCAGGGCGCGCAGGTTGTCGAAGTCGATGACATTGATGTCTGCCTTCATGCCCGGTGCCAGCAGCCCGCGATCCGTGAGGCCATAGGTGAGGGCGGTATCGCGCGTCTGCTTCTTCACCAGATGGGGCAGGGGAATGCCTTCGCCGCGTTTCCGGTCGCGTCCCCACAGGGTCATCAGCGTCGTCGGCGAACTGGAGTCGCAGATCAGGCCCACATGCGCACCGCCATCGGCCACGCCGCAGACCGTCTCCGGGTCCAGCAGCATCTCCCGGATCACATCCAGGTTGCCCGCGTTGTAGTTCTCGAACGGGTACAGCATGATCGCCTTGCCGTCCTGTTCCATCAGCATCTCCAGCGCCTTGGCCCAGGGATCGACCCCTTCGCGCTTCGCCAGCGCGGCAATGCTGTTCGCGAGGTCGGGTTCGTAGTCCAGCGGTTCCTGCAGGCGGCAGGCGCGGGTCATGGCGAAGTCCATCCACTTGGTGTGGCCGTTGTCCGGCCGCTCATTGATCAGGCGATCCCGCAGGTCGGCGTCACTGTTCAGCCGCTGATAGCGTTCCGCCGGCGTCAGGTCGGCCAGAGCCCGCCAGGTCCGGTGGGTCATGAAGGGATGCACGGAGGTTTCCAGCCCCATCAGGATTCCGATCGGGCGGCTGGAAACCTGGCCATTCACCTTCTGCCCGGCCGCGTTGGCGGCACGGATCCCGGCACGGGTGTCGAGCCAGCGATCCGGTGCATTGTCGACCTGGATCAGCAGCACCGAGAGAGGCCGCGTGGATTCGGCGGCCACGGCCCGCAGGGTCTCGAAATCGCCGGGTTCGAAGTCGGAATTCACCTGGATGATGCCACGACCTGCACGCTTCATCGCATGGGCCAGCCCGACCAGTTCCGGTTCCCGCGCGGTCAGCGAAGGGGTGAAACGCCCGTCCGCCGCCTTGTGCTTGATGGTGCGCGACGTGGAGAAGCCCAGCGCACCGGCGCCTAGCGCTTCCTCCAGCAGCAGGCCCATGCGCTTGATCTCGTCTTCCGTCGGCAGGGACCCGTGATCCGCGCCCCGGTCGCCCATGCAGTAGAACCGCAGCGCGGCATGGGGCACCTGGGTGCCGATATCCATGGTGCGGTCGGTTTCGGCCAGCACGTTGAGGAAGTCGGGAAAGCTCTCCCAGCGGAAATCGATGCCTTCGGACAGCACGATCTCGGGAATGTCCTCCACCCCCTCCATCAGGTTGATCAGATAGGGCTCGGAGCCGGGTTTCACCGGCGCGAAGCCGACACCGCAATTGCCGAAGACGGTGGTGGTTACGCCATGCCACGAACTGGGCGTCAGGTCCGCGTCCCAGGTCGCCTGGCCGTCATAATGGGTGTGTATGTCGACCCAGCCGGGGGTCACGAGCGCGCCGTCCGCCTGCACTTCCCGTGTCGCCGGGCCAGCCTTGCCCTCGACGGAGACAATCACCCCGTCCTTCACCGCAACATCCGCCGTGCGCGGCGCGCCGCCGCTGCCGTCGATGACCGTGCCGCCCCGAATGACCAGATCGAACATGTCTGCCTCCCCTGACAATTGCCGGGGATCATACGGCGCGGAGGGCAGCGGCTCAATCAGGCATGCAGAGGGATGGGCATGCGGTCAGGGGCGACGAAGCTGTAGCGGGCGGTGTCGGAGAAGAGATGCTCGCGGCTGTAGTGCGTCAGCATGATGTCCTGCATCAGCAGGCGCGGATTGGCATCGATGAAGGCATCTGCCGATTCCGCAGGTACCGGGTCACTGTGCATGAAGTGATGCACGGCCAGTATCCAGGCGCGCGTGACCGTCTCATGGTACTTCGCCGCCGGATCGACACCCAGATGCGCCAGCAGGTTCGTGATGGCTGCCTTCATGCGGACGCAGGCCGTCTCCGGATCGGAAGTGACCAGATAGATGTAGGCCAGCCGGATATGCTGGCGATGGCGGAAGTCCGCCGGGGCGACACGATACGCCTCGAAGTCATCGCGCCAGGCCAGATCCGCTTCGCTTGCCTGATGGAGGGCTTTGCCTGTCATGGTGTGATCCTCAGCTTGCCGGGCACCGTTCGCACCTTGCGCGGTGCCGCGATCCAGATAGCAAGCGCCGAAACGATGGACAAGCCGATGGCCAGCATGAAGGCCATCCGATAGCTGCCGGTCGCGTCGTAGATCATTCCGGTGACCCAGGGTCCGGCGGCGCCGCCACTGATCAGGGCGACCGAGAGGACACCGAAGATGGAGCCATAGTGCGGTCCCTCGAATATCTCCGCCACGATCGGTCCCATGACGGATGTCACCGCATAGCCCAGGCACCCCTGCGCAATGACCATGACATAGAGGAGGAAGGGCGATGGCTGGTTCTCCAGCGCGATCAGGGTCACGAAACAGATCAGGAAGCCCAGGCAGCCGAGGCTCCAGACCGCTTCCCGTCCCACCCTGTCGGACAGCGCGCCCAGGCCGATCTGTCCCGGAATCGCGACGATGCTGACCAGGCCAAGTGCCCACCCGGCCATGATGGGGTCGAAGCCGGATTCGATCAGGAAGGTCGTCTGATGCACCTGCACCGCATACCAGGTGTAGGTCGCCATGAAGAATCCGAACGCCAGCCACCAGAACCGCCCGGTGCGCAGGGCACGGGCAAGCGTCCAGTCCTGTGCGGCCCATTCCCGGTCAACGATGTTGTCGCGCGTCGTCTCGCCCGCCTTCGGGATAGGAAGTGGGATACCGTCCGGCACCTGGCCGATGTCCGCGGGCTTGTGGCGGACCAGCAGGTTCAGCGGTGCGATCAGGCAGACGACCATCAGGCCCATCGCCCAGCAGGCTTCGCGCCAGCCGAGGTCGATGATGATCGACTGCAGCAGCGGCAGGATGATGATCGCCCCGACACCCACCCCCGAGAAGGCGATGGAGATGGCCAGGCCACGCCGACGGGCGAACCAGTTCGGCAGGTAGAGGGACTGGGCGGTGAAGGTCATCATGTTGGCCCCGCCGCCGACCAGCACGCCCAGGGTGGCGTAGAGGTGCCAGGGGACCGTCATCATGGGGGCCAGGAACAGTCCGGCGGCCAGCAGCACCACCCCGCATTCGATCACCAGCCGCGGGCCGTAGCGGTCCATGGCCCGCCCGACGATGGGGCTGAGGATGGCGGAAACCAGAAAGCCGAAGGAGAAGGCACCGGCGACCAGTCCCCGGTCCCAGCCGTACTCCGCCGTCAGAGGCGGCAGCATCAGGGAGAAGCCGGTGCGCGCGCTGACGCCGATCGCCATGGTGATGAAGGCCACGCCGATGACGATCCAGCCATAGAAGAATGGCAGGCGCGCGGACCAGTGGGGCACGGGCGCGTTCACCGGCGTGGGGCGGGCGCAGCGTTGTCGCGCTGCACCCGTTCCTTGCGCATCAGCCGCTGACCGTCGAGAGACGGTTCACGGCGGAGACGATGGCCTTCAGGGAGGCCGTGGTCGTGTTCTCGTTGATGCCGACGCCGAACCGCTGCTCCCCATGTGCATTGGCCAGACGGATGAAGCAGACCGCGCGGGTGCGCGACCCACGCTCGCTGGCGTGGATGGCATGTTCGCGATAGTCGGTCAGGTTGGCATTGATCCCGAACTGTTCCTTCAGCCCGGTGAAGAAGGCATTGATCGGACCATTGCCTTCCCCGGAGATCGCCACCGATTCACCACCATGGCCAACAACCGCCGTGACGACGGAATTGCCGTCGACCGTGTCGGACGATGCGACCTTGTAGGACTCGAGCGTGAAGGGGGTGTCGGTCTCCAGATAGGTCTTCTCGAAGGTCTCGAAGATGTCATCACCGGACATTTCCTTGCCCGTCGTGTCCGTGATCTTCTGCACCACCTGGCTGAACTCCACCTGCAGCAGACGGGGCAGTTCGATGCCGAAGTCATTCTCCATGATGTAGGCAACGCCACCCTTGCCGGACTGGCTGTTGACCCGGATGATTCCTTCGTAGGCACGACCCACATCCATCGGATCGATGGGCAGATAGGGGACTTCCCAGAGACCGTCGTTGGAACTGCGTACAGCCGTCATGCCCTTCTTGATCGCGTCCTGGTGCGATCCGGAGAAGGCCGTATAGGCGAGTTCGCCCGCATAGGGGTGGCGCTGGTGCACCGGCAACTGGTTGCAGTGCTCTGCCACCGCAATGGACTCCGTGATGTTCGTGAAATCCAGTTGCGGATCAAGGCCCTGGGTGAACATGTTCAGCGCCAGGGTGACCAGATCCACGTTGCCCGTGCGCTCGCCGTTGCCGAACAGGGTACCTTCGATCCGGTCCGCGCCGGCCATCACGCCCAGCTCCGTCGCCGCAACGGCGGTGCCGCGGTCGTTGTGCGGATGCAGGCTGAGGATCACCGAATCCCGGTCACGCAGGTTCCTGTGCATCCATTCGATCTGGTCCGCATAATAGTTGGGCGATGCCATCTCCACCGTTGCAGGCAGGTTGATGATGATCGGGTTCTCCGGGGTCGGTTCGAACACGTCCATCACCGCGTGGCAGACGTCTCGGGCATACTCCAGTTCCGTGCCGGTGAAGCTCTCCGGGCTGTACTCGATCCGCACGTTCTGGCCTTCCAGCGTCGGGATCAGGCTCTTGACCTTCTTCGCGCCCTCGACCGCGATCTCCGTGATGCCGTCCTTCTCCAGCCCGAAGACGACCCTGCGCTGTACGGTGGAGGTCGAGTTGTAGAGGTGGATGATGACGTTCTTCGCGCCCTTCACGGCCTCGAACGTCCGTTCGATCAGGTGATCGCGGGCCTGCGTCAGGACCTGGATCGTGACGTCGTCCGGGATGAGGTCGTGGTCGATGATGTGGCGCACGAAATCGAAATCGGTATCGGAGGCAGCGGGAAAACCGACCTCGATTTCCTTGAAACCCACGGCGAGCAGGTGACGGAAGAAGCGCAGCTTCTTGTCGCCGTTCATCGGCTCGATCAGGGCCTGGTTGCCGTCACGCAGATCGACGGAGCACCAGATCGGTGCCTTGTCGATGGTCCGCGTCGGCCACTGCCGGTCAGGCAGGTCGATCTGCGGGAAGGCGCGGTACTTGTGGGTATTGGGCATGCTTGTCATTGGTTCGGTCTCCGGATGCTCGGCGCATGTTCACGTCAGTTCCGGCTCAAGCGCGCCACTGACGCCAGTCCTGGCAGTGGGGCAGCGCGACGGGCGGGCCGGTATGGGTTCTGGTGAATCGCTTGAAGGAAATCTCGGGGTCCTGAATTACGGGACCCCACGCACAGGGGCTTTACCCGACTCTAGCTGAGAGCCGGGATACCTAGGTCGAGGCCGATTAGGCGAATGTGGACCGGTGCGTACATGCGGCGAACGTTAGCCACGGACCGGTTAACCGTCAATTACCAAAAGAACGATTGTCGCCGTCGCGACTTGGCTTCCGAACCGCGAGCGACTATCAGGAAGCAGATCATGCAGGCGGAGCAACCTTGACCACCTTGTCATTCCAGAACGTCAGTCACCGGTTCGGGGACTTCCAGGCCGTGGACGCGCTGTCGCTGGAGATGGCCGAAGGGGAGATCGTCTGCCTGCTGGGTCCGTCCGGCTGTGGCAAGACCACCAGCCTGCGTCTGGCCGCCGGACTGGAAACCCTGCAGGAGGGCCGGATCAGCATTGATGGCCAGACGGTCGCGGAGCCGGGATTCAGCGCCCCGCCCGAGACCCGTCGCATCGGCATGGTGTTTCAGGATTATGCGCTGTTCCCGCATCTGAGCGTTGCCGACAATGTCGGCTTCGGACTGCCTGCCGCGTCGCGCAAGGCGCGTGTGGCCGAAGTGCTGGCGCGTGTCGGACTGCAGGAACGCGCCGGCGTTTTTCCGCACCAGCTCTCGGGTGGCGAGCAGCAACGGGTCGCCCTGGCGCGGGCGCTGGCTCCGGCGCCGCGCCTGATGCTGATGGACGAACCCTTCGCCAATCTGGACGTGACCCTGCGCAATGCCGTCCGTGACGAAACGCTGGCGCTGCTGAAACGCCTGGGCGCGACGGTGATGCTGGTGACCCATGACCCGGAGGAGGCCATGCGCATGGCCGACCGGATCGCCGTCATGCGGGCGGGAAAGCTTGTCCAGTTCGGCCCCGCGACGGATGTCTATCTCAAGCCCGTGAACCGTTTCATGGCGACATTCTTCGGTGCGGCGAATGACATTCCGGCGATGGCGGAGGGGGATCGGATCACCACCGCCTTCGGCGTGCTGCCCCAGCCGGACGGCATGCGCTCGGGACCTGTCGAGATGCTGGTCAGGCCGGAAGGCGTCATGCTGGGCGGGCAGGGGAATGAGGACCTGTCGGCAGAGATGACGGTTGCCGACATCCGGCTGATCGGTCCCTACTGGCGGGTGAAACTGACCGGTGCCGGGCTGCCCAACCTGCGGGCGCGCACGATCCATCGTCCGCCGCCTCCGGGAAACACGGTACGTGTGGCATTCGATCCGGAGCGCGTAATCCTTTTCCCATCTGGTACGGATGGCCTATAAGGACCACATGAGAAGTTCCCCGGTCGCCAATCGGGCGGGGGCAACACGAAACTGATTTATGGGAGTTTCCCCTATGGGTTCATTCAGCATCTGGCACTGGATCATCGTGCTGGCGGTCGTGCTGATCCTCTTCGGCGGCGGTGGCAAGATCTCCCGTCTGGCAGGCGATCTGGCCGGCGGCATCAAGAGCTTCCGCAAGGGCATGAAGGATGAGGATGCCCCGGAGGGCAGTGAGCAGCAGCACGCCAAGGTTTCCGAGGAAAAGGACAAGGCCGCACAGGGCTGATTCCGCACCTGGTCCCGCGACCCTGAACAGACGGCTGGACTGCAAACATGCTTGATCTCGGTTGGACGGAACTGCTGGTTATCGGCATTCTGACCATCCTCATCTTTGGTCCGAAGGAACTGCCGGTTGTCTTCCGAACCGTCACGCAGTGGCTGGGGAAGGCGCGCTCCGTCGCGCGTGAATTCCAGCGCACGGTCGATGACATGGCACGTGAGACGGAACTGGACGAGATCCGCAAGGCGGCGAAGAACGCCGCATCCGAGATGAACACCATGGTGGATCCGACCGGCAGCATGGACGGCCTGTTCGACGATCCGGACAAGCCGAAGTCAAAGCCGAATTCCGCGTCCCAGCCCCAGTCGATGCCGGACACCCCCCGCCCGGATACGCCCCGCGAGCCATCGGGCGTGAATGATGCTCCGGCGGTCGGCAGCACTTCCACGGTGGCCGAGACGCCCGCGACCGCGGAGCCGGAGAAGGCGCCAACCCCTGAGCAGAAGGGCGGACAGGCCTGATGTCGGAGAGCGCGAAGATCGGTGGGCCGGGGGACGATGTTCTCGACGACGATGATCCGGAATCCGGCAAGCAGCCGTTGCTGCAGCACCTGATCGAGCTTCGCAACCGTCTGCTCTATTCGGTGGCGGCCATCTTCGTTGCCTTCATCTTCTGCTTCATCTTCGCGGAAGACATCTATGCGGTGCTGATGCGCCCGCTGGTGGATGTGCTGGGGGAGGATTCGGGGCGTCGGATGATCTTCACCGCCCTGCATGAGGCCTTCTTCACCTACATCAAGGTCGCATTCTGGGCGGCCTTCATCCTGGCCTTCCCGATCATTGCCTCGCAGATCTACATGTTCGTGGCGCCCGGACTTTATGACAACGAGAAGGGCGCGTTCCTGCCCTTTCTGGTGGCGACCCCGATCCTGTTCATCATCGGCGGCAGCATGGTCTATTTCCTGGTCATGCCGCTGGCCTGGGAATTCTTCCTGTCATTCGAGGCGCCGGGATCACATGGGGAGCTGGCGATCCAGCTCGAGCCAAAGGTGAATGAATATCTCAGCCTGGTGATGAAGCTGATTTTCGCCTTCGGCCTGTGCTTCCAGCTTCCGGTGCTGCTGACGCTGCTGGCCAAGGTCGGTCTTGCGTCCGCAAGTGGTCTCAGGGCCAAGCGCAAGTACGCGATCGTCGGCGTGTTCGTGGTGGCGGCCGTCGTGACGCCGCCGGATCCGATCAGCCAGCTTACCCTGGCGATCCCGATCATCGTGCTCTACGAGATCTCGATCCTCTGCGCGGTCTACGTGGAGAGGAAGCGCCGCGAGAAGGAAGCCGCACTGGACGCGGAGCAGGCCTGACGGGGCTTCCGGGTAGCTCGCTGGGCCTCTACAGGCTCGCCCTGACGGTCTTCTTTCCGATCAACTCGTGCAGGCTGCGCACGATTTCCTGACCTGTCGGATCATCGCTGCCCTTCACGTCGAAGCGCAGGATCGCATGCAAGGCCTCCATATGTGCCATCAGCACGGGAATGTGATCGAGCGACAGGTCATCCTGACTGTCGAGGAAATTGCAGAGGTTGTCGGCAACGGAGGTCAGCAGGGTATAGCCAAACGTGCTGCCCTGGCCCTTCACGTTGTGGGAAATGTCGTAGATTTTCTCCCGCTTGCCCGCGAGTTCGTCGTTGCCCTCGACACATTCGGTCAGGATGCCGCGCAGTTCGGCCACGTCCTCCAGCGCCCAGACACGGAATTCGCCGGCCATCTCCTGAATGGCCATCTCCGCCTCCTTGACGAGGGCCGGATCAACTCTTTCACCGGGGCCGGTCTTGGCACGGAGCGTATTCGGCACATGTATGATCTGGTGTTCGCCCGCGACGAGTTCGCCCATCGGATCGGCATCGTCCAGGTCGGTGTCGATTAGGGAGGCCGTCATCATCTGCTCCGGCAGTGGGTTTCCAGGTTCGTGCTTGCAAACCTTCTTAACCGTGGCCCGGTAAAGATTGTCATAATGGATAACCCCCGAAATGCGGAAGGAGAGGCGGCATGTGCTGGATTCGGACAAGGCTGCTTCTGATGGTGCTGGTGATGACTATGGCAGGTGGCGGTGCACGGGCGGACCTTTCGGGCGTACGGCATTTCACCTACTGGCTGGCCAATCCCAGCCCCGCGCTGATCTCGGCGAGCGGCTTCGACATGGCGGTCGTCGACTATTCCCGTGACGGTTCGGGTGGGCAGGCGTTCAGCCGCGAAGACGTGGCCCTGATGCAGCGGAAACCGGACGGGGAGCGCCGTGTGGTCCTTTCCTATCTGTCGGTGGGGGAAGCGGAGGACTACCGGTTCTACTGGAAACCGGAATGGTCGACGCAGGCCCCGTCCTGGCTGGAAGCCGAAAACCCGGACTGGGAAGGCAATTTCAAGGTGCGCTACTGGGATCCGAACTGGAAACGCATCATCTTCGGCAGTCCCGATGCCTATCTGGACCGCATCATCGCCGCCGGGTTCGACGGTGTGTATCTCGATATCATCGACGCCTACTGGTACTTCCAGGAAAAGGGTCGGGAAACGGCGGCGAAGGAGATGACGGATTTCGTCATGGAACTGGCGGCCTATGCACGCGCGAAGGTGCCCGGATTCCGCATCGTGCCGCAGAATGCGGAGGATCTGATGGCCGATCCGGCCTATCTGGCCACTGTCGATGGTTTGGGGAAGGAAGATGCCTTCTTCGGCTGGGACGGCGATGGCGTGCCGAACGCCGACGAGTCTACGGCCTGGATCATGCAGCACCTGAAACTGATCACCGATGCAGGCAAGCCGGTGTTCCTGATCGAGTATCCCTCAGATCCCGACCGGATCCGGGAGGCCTACGGGAAGGGCCGTGATGCAGGGCTGATACCCTATGCAACGGTCAGGGCACTTGACCGCATGGTGGTCAATCCGGGTCTCGATCCGGCCGTGCCGGGGCTGCTTGGGCGATAGATCCTGCAGTCAGGGGCAGCAGTAGGGATTCCAGCATGTCGGGGCGCTGGAACTCGAGATGAATATCCACGGGCCTGAACAGGTCCCTGGCCACTGCGGGCAGACGTACATGGTCCTTGGCGGTTGTCACGGGGATCGCGTCCAGGGATCGCGCGCGGTCAACGGCGCGCAAGATGTCGTCGCCGCTGAAGACATGGTGATCGGGGTGGGCCAGCAGGTCCATCACCTGCGCCCGCATTTCCAGCAGGGTCTCCGCGAACTTGTCCGGTCGGCCAATTCCGGTCATGGCCACCACCCGCTGACCGGCCAGATCCATGGCGGAGCGGTCGGGCACGATGTGGGCTCTCAGCACCGGCAGGCTGGTGCGTGTGATGGCGCCGGGAACCATGCCGTTGCCAATGGCGATGACGGCATTGGCGCGTGCCAGCCCTTCCGTTGCCGGTTCCCTGAGCGGACCTGCCGGGATCACGCGCCCATTGCCGAGACCGAATCCCAGATCCACCACGATGATCGAAAGATCCCGCGCCAGGGAGGGATTCTGATGCCCGTCGTCCATCAGGATCAGATCCGCGCCCTCAGCCGCCAGCTTCGCCCCGGCCACTCGGTCGGCGGCGATGAAGGTCGGGGCAATGCGGGCGTGCAGCAGGGCCTCGTCCCCGACCTCGGCCACGCCGTGACTGGCCGGGTCGACCCTGTGTGCGCCGTTGGAAGAAAGCCTGCCGCCATGTCCACGCAGCAGGATATGGACAGTCCTGCCCTGCGCCTGGAACCAGATAGCCAGCGCCGCAACCGTTGGGGTCTTGCCCGCACCGCCCGCGGTCAGATTGCCGACACAGATCACAGGCACGGGCGCACGCCAGGGCCTTGTCCTGCGGCGTCGCAGGCGTGTTGCCGCTGACCAGAGCCAGCTTGCCGGCGTCAGGGCCGGGGCGATCAGGGAGCGGCGACCGCCCTGCCAGAAGGCCGGGGCCTTCACGGCAACGGTTCCGGGGGCAGGAAGGGGCCGATCTCCGCCAGAACCCGCGACAGCACCCCATCGTGGGCCGCCGTCGTCTCCAGACAGCGTGATCTGGCAGCGGCAAGCTCCTCAGGCGTCGTCAGCAATTGCCGGACGGTTTCCGGCAGCATGGCGGCATCATCCACCCGGATCATGGCGCCGGCTGCCTGCATCTCCTCGGCCACAGCCTGGAAATTGTCCATCGCGGGTCCGCAAACGGGCACGACACCCAGACGCGCGGCCTCCAGCAGGTTCTGGCCCCCGTGCGGGATGAAGGAGCCACCGATCACCGCCAGTGGTGCCAGCCGGTAGAACAGGCCGAGTTCCCCCATGGTGTCCGCGAAATGGACGGCGCAATCCGCATTCGGGTCTTCACCCTGACTGCGAAAGGAGAGCGACATCCCCTTATTCATGAACGCCTTTGCCATGTCGCTTGCCCGCACGGGGTGGCGCGGCACGACGATCAGCAGGGCGTTTGCATCATCCTGCATCAGATGCCTGTGCGTGGCAGCGAGTGCCTCTTCCTCACCAGGATGCACGCTCGCCGCGATCCAGACCGTCCGGTCCCCGACACGGGTCCGCAGGCGGGCGAGTTCCGTATTGTCCACCGGCAGTGGTTCGGCAGCATGTTTCAGGTTGCCCGCTTCCGTCACAGTCCCCGCATCCAGTGCCCTGAACCTTGCCGAATGCTCCGCTGACTGGCTCAGGATCAGGGCGAACCGGCGCAGCAGGCCGCTTATCAAGGGGCGTATCAGCTTCCAGCGGCCGAAGGATCGCGCGGACATGCGCCCGTTGAGCAGGATCAGGGGCTTCCCGGTCCTGTGCATGGCTCGGATCAGGCCGGGCCAGAGTTCACTCTCCACCCAGAAGGCGGCATCCGGGCGCCAGTGCGCGATGAAACGCGCGGTCGCACCGGGCAGATCCAGCGGCACGAACTGGTGGAATGCGCCGGCGGGCAGGCGGTCCTGCAACAGTCTGGCCGAGGTGACGGTCCCGGTCGTCACCAGAATGGCGATGTCGGGGCGGTCGGTTCTCAGCCGGGCGATCAGGGCGAGCACGGACTGGGCCTCCCCCACACTCGCCCCGTGAATCCAGATCAGGGGTCCTGCGGGGCGCGCCATCCCCGCATGGCCCAGACGTTCGCCGGTACGTGCCGGGTCTTCCTTGCCCTGTTTCAGACGATGGCGCAGCAGGCCGGGTGCCAGAGGCGTCAGCAGCGCCCCGACCCCGCCATAGAGCAACTGGCCGACCAAGACCTCAGTCCGCGCCGACAGCAGCCGCCCCGGCGGATGCGGGCATCTCGCCCGTGCTGTCAGCATAGAGTTCGGCGTAACGGCCGTTGCGGGCGAGCAGTTCGCCGTGCGAGCCGCTCTCGGCGACCTGGCCATCCTCGATCACATAGATCCGGTCGGCGTTCACGACGGTGGTCAGGCGATGCGCCACCATGATGGTGGAGCGTCCTTTCGCCAGGCGGGCGAGGGCGGCCTGCACCTTGCGTTCCGATTCCGTGTCGAGCGCCGAGGTGGCCTCGTCCAGCAGCAGGATCGGGGCGTCGCGCAGCATGGCCCGCGCGATGGCGATGCGCTGCCGCTGGCCACCACTCAGCCGGAACCCGGCCGCACCGACGACGGTCTCGTATCCCTGCGGCAGGTTCTGGATGAAGCCGTGCGCGTTGGCCGCAATTGCCGCCGCCTCGATCTGGTCCGACGTGGCGTCGGGTCGGCCATAGGCGATGTTGGCGCGAATGGTGTCGTCGAACAGGGCCGTATCCTGTCCGACGAAGCCCATGGCGGCGCGCAGGCTGGCGGCGCTGACCTGGTCCACAGGCTGGCCGTCGATCTCCACGGTGCCGGAACTGGTGTCGTAGAAGCGGGCGGTCAGGTTCAGGATGGTGGACTTGCCGCCGCCGGAACCACCGACCAGGGCGATGGTCTCACCGGGCTGGCAGTCCAGGCTGATACCGCGCAGGGCCGCCGTGCCGTCGGGGTAGGCGAAATGCACGTCGCGGAAGCGGACCTCGCCACGGTCCACCTTCAGTTCGCGACCATTGGAGCGGTCCTCGATCTCCGGCAGGCCGTCGATGGACTGGAACAGGCGGTCCGCGGCGGCGAGGCCGGATTGCAGCGCGGCGGTCAGCTTGCCCAGGCGGCGGATCGGCTGTGCCATCATCAGCAGCGCGGTCAGGAAGGCGAAGAATTCACCCGGCGTCATGTTGCCCGCGAGCACCCGGTGTCCGCCGAAGTAGATGATCGCGGCGATCGCGATACCGACGAAGACCTCGATCAGCGGCGTGATCAGCGACCGGGCACGCAGGTTCTTGATGAACATGTTCTCCCGCGCGTCCATCACCTGCGAACCGCGTTCCACCTCATAGGCTTCGCGGCCATAGGCCTTCACCTGTCGCACACCGGAAAGCGTATCGTCGAGGAAGGAGGAGAGGGAGCCGGAGGTCTGCTGGATGCCTTCCGAGGACTTCCGCGACAGCCGCCCGATCCGCAGCATCGGCAGTGCCGTCGCGGGCAGGATCAGGGACGCGATCAGTGCCATCTGCCAATCCTTGGTGAACATCACCACGATCAGGAAGACAGCGGTCAGCATGTCCTTGCAGAGCGCGACCGTCGTTGTCGCCAGCGCCTCCCGCAGCACGACGGTGTCGGTCAGGAATCGGCTGATGAACTCGCCCACCGTTTCCAGATGAAAGAACCGCAGATCAGCGCGGATCAGGCGACGGTAGAGATGCTTCTGGATGTCCGTCACGACCCGGAAGCCGACAGCCCGTATCGTGAAATGCTGCAGGTAGGTGGAGACGGCCAGGACGCAGAAGATGCCGATCATGATCAGCGGGATGACGACGAGCTGGCTCTCGTCGCCGTTGATGAAGATGTCGTCGATCACCGGCTCCAGCTGATGCACGATCAGCGCCGTGCAACCCGCCACCAGGATGACCGCAATGATTCCGATGATCAGCTCGGTCAGATACTGCGTCACATACTCCGACCAGATTCGCCGGATCAACACACCGGTCGAGGCACGTGCCCGCTTTCCCGGTGCCTCTGGCGCAGGTGGTGTGGGCGTCGCATCCTGTGCGTCACGGCTGTTGGTCTCGGTCAACGGATCGGGTTCCCTGAATTGTCTGGGGCGGCGAAACATAGCAGCATCAACCGCAGTCGTCCGCCCCACCAACGCGGCGACTGATCGCACCCCACGCGGCGGGTTCCACTTGGGTGCGGCCTTGGGTATGTACAAGGGGCCGGTCGCGCATGTCAGGTGACAGCGCGGCGCCCGCGCGATGAAGGATCCAGGCGCATGAGCGAGCATATTGTGATTGTCGGAGCCGGCCATGCCGGGGGCACGCTCGCGACCCAGCTTGCCCGGGCAGGGGACCGCTTCCGCATCACCCTGATCGGCGCGGAGAACTGGCCGCCCTATGAGCGCCCGCCGCTGTCGAAGCAGTTGCTGATGGGAGAGGTGCCGACGGAGAAGGTCTTTCTGCGGCCGGAGAGCTTCTACGCCGACAAGGGCGTCGATCTTCGGCTGGGGACCGAAGTCACGTCGATCGACAGGGCAGGCAAGACAGTCACGCTGGCGGGCGGCGAATCGCTCGCCTACGACCGGCTGGCACTCTGTACGGGCACCGCGATCCGCGAGATTCCGGTGGCCGGGCGCGATCTGCCAGGGGTTCACTATATTCGCACCATCGACGACACCCTCGCGATCCGGGAGAAAGCCGGGTCCGGCGCCAGGGTCGTGATTGCCGGTGGTGGCTACATCGGGCTGGAGGCTGCGGCAGCGCTGCGCAAGCTTGGCTGCGACGTGACCGTGATCGAGATGATGGACAGGGTCATGGCGCGGGCGGTGGCGGAGCCGGTGTCGCGCTTCTACGAGGCGGCCCACCGGGCCGAAGGGGTGCATATCCTGCTGGAGACCGGTGTTGCGGAGATCGGCGGAAACGGCAGGGCCGAGTACGTGGCGGACAGCCATGGCCATGTGCATCCCGCCGACATCGTGCTGGTCGGCATCGGTGTCGTGCCGGTGGTCGCGCTGGCAGCTGATGCGGGACTGGCGGTCGATGACGGCATCGTCGTCGATGCACGGGCGCGGACGTCCGATCCGGACATTTTTGCCGCCGGGGACTGCACCCGGCATCCGAACGCGCTGCTGGGCCAGACCGTGCGACTGGAATCGGTCCAGAATGCCGTCGATCAGGCCCGCTGCATTTCGAACGAACTCACCGACAAGGGCGCGGACTATGCGGAGGTGCCCTGGTTCTGGTCCGACCAGTATGACCTGAAGATGCAGATGGCTGGACTGCCCGCCCCCGATGACCAGGTGGTGGTGCGCGGCGGCCCTGACAGCCGGTCCTTCTCCGTCTTCTACCTGCGGGACGGCAAGGTCTCCGGCGTGAACGCCATCAATGTCGGCGCCGACTATGTGCGCGGGCGCAAGTGGATCGGGGAGGGGCGCACGGTCGATGCCGCCCGTCTTGCCGACACCGAAATACCGATCAAGGAAGTCTGATACTCATTCCAGGGAGGGCCCGGACAGCATGCCGGTCATTCACATCACCAATCGCGCTGGCGCGGAATCAACGCTGGAGGCCGAGAGCGGCATCTCCATCATGGAGAACCTGCGCGACAACGACTACGAGATCGATGCGATCTGCGGTGGCTCCTGCGCCTGTGCCACGTGCCACGTCTATGTCGATGAAGCCTGGGCGGCAAGGCTGCCGGCACAGGATGACGACGAGAAGGGCCTGGTCGAGGACGAGCCGACCTACAAGCCAAATTCCCGCCTGTCCTGCCAGATCGAGATGACCGACGCCCTGGACGGCCTGAAACTCACCATCGCGCCGGAGGCCTGAGATCTGAACGGGAGCGACTGATCTGAACGGGGTCAACTGATCTGCGCGGACGGGGGCCAGCGACGGACCCCTCTCAGACCAGCTGACCCCAGAGGTCGTAGTGGTCCGCCTCGGTGATCTCGACGCGGACCATGTCACCGGGTTCCAGTTCGGTTTCGCCATTGATGAAGACGCAGCCGTCAATGTCGGGCGCATCGGCCTTGGATCGGGCGATGGCGCCGTCCTCATCGACCTCGTCGACCAGCACCTCGTATTCCCAGCCGATCTTCTGCTTCATGCGCTGTTCGCTGATGGCCTGCTGGGTCTGCATGAACCGGTGCCAGCGCTCTTCCTTCACTTCTTCCGGCACCGGGTTCGGCAGGTCGTTCGCGGCTGCCCCGGCGACAGGCTCGTAGCGGAAGCAGCCGACGCGGTCCAGTTGCGCCTCCTGCAGCCAGTCGAGCAGGAACTGGAAGTCCGCCTCCGTCTCGCCCGGGAAACCGACGATGAAGGTGGAGCGCAGGGTGAGGTCCGGCACGTCATGGCGCCAGCTCCGGATCCGGTCGAGCGTCTTTTCCTGCGCGGCCGGGCGGCGCATGGCCTGCAGCACCGTCGGGCTGGCGTGCTGGAACGGGATGTCGATGTAGGGAAGGATTTTCTCCTCCGCCATCAGCGGGATCAGCCGGTCCACATGCGGGTAGGGGTAGACGTAGTGCAGTCGGACCCAGACACCGAAACGGCCCAGCGCCTCGGCCAGGTCGAACACATGGGCATTGATCTGCTCCCCATGCCAGGGGGTTGATGCATGGCGGATATCCACGCCATAGGCCGAGGTGTCCTGGGAGATCACCAGCAGTTCCTGCACACCGGCCTCGACCAGTCGCTCCGCCTCATAGAGCACCTTCGCTGCTGGTCGGCTGACCAGCTTGCCGCGCAGGTCAGGGATGATGCAGAACTTGCAGGAATGATTGCAACCCTCTGAAATCTTGAGATAAGCATAGTGGCGTGGAGTCAGTTTCAGGCCTGCTTCCGGGACCAGGTTGAGCCAGGGTTCGTGGGCGGGCGGCACATGGGCGTGCACGGCCTCGACCACCTGCTCGTACTGATGCGGCCCGGTGACGGCCAGAACGCCGGGATGGCTCTGGCGGATCGCGGTCTCGTCCACGCCCATGCAGCCGGTGACGATCACGCGACCGTTCCGGGACATGGCTTCGCCGATGGCCTCCAGGCTTTCCGCCTTGGCGCTGTCCAGGAAGCCGCAGGTATTGACGATCACGGCGTCCGCATCGGCGTACTCGGGCGAGAGCTCATAGCCCTCCGCCCGCAGCGAGGTGATGATCCGTTCCGAATCCACCAGGGCCTTGGGACAGCCCAGGGAAACGATGCCGATCTTCGGCGCGGCGGAGCCGCGGCCGGAAGCTGTCTTGTCAGATGCTGTTGTCATGCGCGCGCTTCTACGCGAGGTCGCGCCGCAGGGAAAGGGTCAGATCGCACGGCCTGTCTGCTGATCGAACATGGACACCGCCTCCGCCTGGACCTCGATGTTCAGGGTGTCGCCGGCGGACAGACGGGAATGGCGGGGCAGCCGCACACATAGCCGTGCTTCGTCCCGGACCAGATGGGCGATCTGATCCGCACCCAGTACCTCCACATGCTCCACGGTCATGGCCGATCCCGTGTCGGCGTTGCAGGGCAGGACATTCTCCGGCCGGATGCCGATCTGTATCTCCAGTCCCGGAGATACCGGTCGGGGCAGGGGCAGGCGCAGACCGGGCGCGATGTCCGCCTGCCGGCGATCATCACAGACGGTCGCCGTCAGCAGGCTCATTGGCGGGGCACCGATGAAGCCCGCAACAAAGCTGGTGGCCGGGCGTTCGTATATCTCGTCCGGCGTTCCCACCTGTTCGGCCACACCGTTGTTCATGACAACGATCCTGTGGCCCAGGGTCATGGCCTCCACCTGATCGTGGGTGACATAGAGCGACGTGATCCCCGTCTCCTGCTGAAGACGGTGGATCTCCAGCCGGGTCTGCACGCGCAGACGGGCATCGAGGTTCGAGAGCGGTTCATCGAACAGGAAGACGCGGGGCTCGCGGATGATGGCACGTCCCATCGCGACCCGCTGACGCTGGCCACCCGACAGCTCGCGCGGCTTCCTGTCGAGCAGATGCCCCAGTTCCAGCATCCCGGCGGTTCGCCTGACACGTTCGGCGATCTCCTCCTTCGGCAGGCCGCGGATCTTCAGACCGTAGGCCATGTTCCGCTCCACCGTCATGTGCGGATAGAGGGCATAATTCTGGAAGACCATGGCGATGTCCCGCTCCGCCGGTTCCAGGTCATTGACGACCTTGCCATCGATCAGGATCTCGCCGCCCGAGATGATCTCCAGTCCCGCCACCATGCGCAGCAGCGTGGACTTGCCACAGCCGGACGGTCCCAGGATGACGATGAATTCGCCCTGCCGGACCTGCAGGTCGATGCCGTGAACGACCTAGTTGGCACCATAGGACTTCTTCACGCCACGCAGTTCGATGGTGCTCATGTGTCTGCTTTCATCGCTTGGGACTCACTTCTCTGTCTCGATCAGGCCCTTGATGAACTGCCGCTGCATGAGGATGACGATGAGCGCGGGCGGCAGCATGGCCAGCATCGCCGTCGCCATCACGTGGTTCCAGACGGGCAGCTGCTCGGCGGCACTGACCATGCGCTGGATACCCATGACGACGGTGTAGTAGCTCTCGTCCGTCGTGATCAGCAGGGGCCAGAGGTACTGGTTCCAGCCATAGATGAAGAGGATGACGAACAGGGCGGCGATATTGGTGCGGGAGAGGGGCAGCAGCACATCGATGAAGAACCGGACCGGACCCGCGCCGTCCATGCGCGCGGCCTCCACCATCTCCTTCGGCACGGTCATGAAGAACTGACGGAACAGGAAGGTGGCGGTGGCGGATGCGATCAGGGGGATCGAAAGGCCTGCGTAGGAGTTCAGCATGCCCAGGTCGGCCACCACCTTGAAGGTGGGCAGGATGCGGACTTCCACGGGCAGCATCAGCGTGACGAAGATCAGCCAGAAGACCCCCATGCGGAACGGGAAGCGGAAATAGACGATGGCATAGGCGGCGATGATGGAGATCGCGATCTTGCCGATGGCGATCGACAGGGCCATGACCAGGCTGTTCAGCATCATCACCCCCACGGGCACGCCGCCTGCGCCCGTGATGCCGCCGGAGAGTACCTCGGCGTAGTTCTGCCAGAGCTGGTCGCCGGGCCACATGGGGATGGGCGCCCGCAGCAGTTCCTCGGACGCATGGGTCGAGGCAACGAAGGTGATCCAGATCGGCAGCAGCGTCACGGCAACGCCGAGCAGCAGCAGGATGTGGGAATTGGCGTTCAGGATCGGGCGGTTCTCGACCATCAGTAGGCCACCTTGCGCTCGACATAGCGGAACTGGACCACAGTCAGCGCGATGACGATGGTCATCAGGATGACGGACTGCGCTGCGGACCCACCCAGATCCAGGCCGACGAAACCGTCGGAATAAACCTTGTAGACCAGGATCTGCGTCGCACCCGCCGGACCGCCCTCCGTCGTGGCATGGATCAGGCCGAAGGTGTCGAAGAAGGCATAGACGACGTTCACCACCAGCAGGAAGAAGGTCGTCGGCGACAGCAGGGGGAGGATGATGCTCCAGAACCGCCGGACAGGCCCCGCGCCGTCGATCGCGGCAGCCTCGATCAGGCTCTTCGGGATCGCCTGCAATCCTGCAAGGAAGAACAGGAAGTTGTAGCTGATCTGCTTCCAGGCGGCGGCCATGATCACCAGCAGCATGGCATCCGTGCCGCTCGCGTGGTGGTTCCAGTCATATCCTGCGCCCTTCAGCAGCCATGACAGGATGCCGACCGTCGGATTGAACATGAAGAACCAGAGCACGCCAGCCAGCGCCGGGGCGATTGCATAGGGCCAGATCAGGAGGGTGCGATAGGTGCTGTTGCCCCGCACCACCCGGTCGGCATTGATCGCCAGCAGCAGCGAAAGGACCATGGAGAGTGCCGCAACGGCGAAGCTGAAGACAAAGGTGATCCGGAAGCTTTCAAGGAATAGCGGATCCGCAAACAGGTCGGCGAAGTTCTCGAAGCCGACGAACTCCTGTGACAGACCCCAGGCATCCTCGCGCAGCACGCTTTGCCAGAGTGCCTGACTGGCAGGCCAGATGAAGAAGACCAGCGTGATGGCCAGCTGCGGCAGCACCAGCAGCCAGGGCAGCATCCGGTGGCGATAGGGTGAACTGTTCATGTGGTCCGGTTCGGAAGCAGGTATCAGGTGCAGAAGGCATGCCGCCCCGCAGGAGAGCCTGCGGGGCGGCCACCATCTTCGGCGCAGGTCTTGCGCGTCAGGCTGGTCAGTTGGTCTTCTCGAACTTCCGCAGCAGGCTGTCGCCACGGGCCTTGGCGTCGTCCATGGCCTTCTGTGCTGACTTCGTGCCGGACCAGATCGCTTCCATCTCCTCGTTGATGATGTCGCGGATCTGCATGAAGTTGCCGAACCGCAGGCCGCGCGAATTGGCGGTCGGCGTGTTCAGGCTCAGCTGCTTGATCGCCGTGTCGGTGCCGGGGTTGGACTTGTAGAAGCCCTGTTCCTGCGACAGCTTCCAGGCCGCCGTGGTGATCGGCACATAGCCCGTGGACTGATGCCAGTCGGCCTGGATCTCCGGGCGGGAGAGATACTTGAAGAACTCGGCGACACCGCGATAGTCGGCGTCATCCTTGCCCCGCAGCACCCACAGGGTCGCGCCGCCGATGATGGAGTTCTGCGGCTTGGAGACCACGTCCGACAGGTACGGCAGCATGGACTGGCTGAAGTCGAACTTCGCCTGAGACTTGATCCCGGCGTAGTAGGCGGAGGAATTCATCCACATGGCGCATTCACCGGTGGTGAACAGGGCCAGGCTGTCGCCGCGACGGCCGCCGTACTTGAACATGCCCGACTTGCCCGCATCGGCAACCCGCTGCAGCAGGCCGGTGATGGTGCCGTTGTTGAAGGTGAACTCGGTATCCAGCCCTTCGAAACCATTCGACTTCGTGCCGATGGGCAGATTGTGCCAGGCGCTCATGTTCTCGACCATCACCCAGCTCTGCCAGCCGAAGGAGAAGGCACAGTCGTGTCCCGCCGCCTGCAGCTTCTCGCCGGCTGCGAACATCTCGTCCCAGGTCGCCGGAACCTTCTCCACGCCGGCCTTCTTCAGCAGGTCATTGTTGACCCACAGGACCGGCGTCGAGGAATTGAAGGGCAGGGACAGCAGGTCACCGTCCGGGGTCTGGTAGTAGGAAACGACTGCGGGCAGGTAGTCGGCCTGGTCGAAGGCGACGCCCGCATCCTTCATCACATCGGTGACGGGCTTGATCGCGCCACCGGCGGCCATCATGGAGGCCGTGCCGACCTCGAACACCTGCACGATGTGCGGCTGCTCACCGGCGCGGAAAGCGGCGACGGCGGCGGTCATCGTCTCGGTGTAGTTGCCCTTGTAGACCGGCTTCAGAACGTAGTCGGACTGGGAAGCGTTGTACTTGCCGGCGATCTCGTCGACCTTTTCCCCGAGCGCGCCACCCATGGCGTGCCAGAACTGGATCTCGGTCGCGGCCAGTGTGGCCGTGGACCAGGCAAGCGTGGCCGCAGCAGCCACAAGACCAATGCGCGTCTTCATCGGAATCCCCTTTGTGATCGGTACCAATCGGGACAAGAGGTACGGCGGGGTCGTTTCGGGCCGATGACGTTTCGGGGACATTTTTGTTTCAGGCAGCCGGCACGGCAGATTTGTTTCTGATAATCATTGGCAAGAAAAACAAAGAGATTGATTATCAGTTACCAAAGTATTCGTCACACAGACATCACCGAAAAATTGACCAACTGCCTCAACCAAACTAATTCTGGTTATCAGGAAGATCCGGGGAAGTTGGGGAACTGAAACATGCCTGCCGACACTTTCCGCTCCACCACCGACATCGCTGAACTGCTGGCCATGAGCGCGGCGGATTTCGTAGCCGCCGTCGCCGACAATCCGGCACTGCGGCAGGATGACAGCGTGCGCCTGCGCCATGATGCGCTGCGCAACCGGTCCAGCGTCTGCAGCTATTGCGGTGTGGGGTGCCCCTATACGGTCGAGCCTGACGCAAAGGGTATTGACCGGGTGGTTCCGATGTCGCCGCTGGGGCTCTGCGTCAAGGGCAAGACGTCGCTGATGACCGGTGGCGATGCGGAACGCGCGACACGGATGGTGCGTCGCGGTCTGGATGACGACCGGATTCGCGTGCCGATGATCCGTGGCCATGACGGCAAGATGAAGGAAGTATCCTGGGACGAGGCGCTGGACCGCGCCGCCTGGCTGTTCCTGCATGCCCGCGAATGGGTCGGTCCCGATGCCGTCGCCATCTACGGCAATGGCCAGAAGATGATCGAGGCGATCTGGATGGCCAGCCTGTACAAGCTGGTGTTCCGCCTGCCGACCATCGGTGCCAATTCCGAACACTGCCTGACCAGCGCCGGTGCCGCGCACCAGCTGAACTTCGGCAATGAGGCGAGCTTTACCTGGAGCCAGTTCGACGAGATCGAGGGCTGTGACGTCGCCGTCATGCACGGCACCAATCCCTTCGTCACGTTCCCGCAGGCCTACGAGAAGATCAAGCGCAACAGGCACGCGATCAAGGTGGTGATCGACCCGACCCGCAGCGACACCGTCAGCGACCTGGAGGAGGATGATCCGCGTACCATTCACATCCGCTTCCGCCAGGGTGGCGATGTCCTGTTCAACCTCTCGGTCGCACGGGTGATCCTCGACAATGGCTGGCAGGATCAGGCCAGCCTGGACAAGCGTGTTGATCCCGACAGCATTGCCGCGTTCCGCAAGCTGGTGTCGGAAGACCGCTGCGTGCCGGAGGAAGCGGCCCGCCGCATCGCCATGCCCGGGCAGGACATCGCAGAACTTGCCGCCACCATCCGCCGCTATGCCGAGCTGTGTGCGAAGCCGGACGAGAGCGGGTACCGGCCCAAGGTCGCCTTTGTCTCCAGCATGGGCGTCAACCAGTCGACCGGCAGCTACGGCTTCTCCACCAACCTCAACCTGCTGCTGCTGACAGGCAATGTCGGGCGCAAGGGCGCCGGTTCCATGCGCATCGCCGGTCAGTCGAATGCCACCAGCGAGCTGATGATGGGCTTCAACGGCCGCAAGCTGGTGTTCAACCATGACCCGGCCGAGGCCAGCCATCGGCAGGCACTGGCCGACATCCTCGACATACCCATCGACAACATTCCCGACCACAAGGGGACACCGGTCTCCCAGATGGCGGAGGATGACCGCATCTACTGCTTCATCTTCGTCGGTACCCAGATGACCAAGAACATGCCGCGTGTCGGTCACTGGACCCGCCGCATGGGCCGGTCGTTCAATATCGTCATCGACAGCTTCCTGGGCGAAGGGGTGCTGGACCATGCCGACGTGCTGCTGCCAGCCATGACCTATGTGGAGCGGACAGGCGTCATCCAGCGCGGGGACCGCACCCTGCAACTGCAGCAGCAGCTCAGCACCCCGCCGGAGAAGGCCTGGGCCGACGAGCAGATCCTGGCCCGACTGGCGGTGAAGATCGCGGAGCGGCTGCGCAATCCCGACACGGCGGAACTGAACGATCTGGACCCGGACGTGGTGCACCGCACCTTCGCCCGTTATCTGGACAATCAGGACCAGATCATGCCCGACCGGGTGTTCGACCATCTGGTGCAGGTCAGCCGTGACCTGGACATGTATTGCCGTCTGGAGAATGCGGAGGGGGAGGCGATCAGCCACGACATGCTGCGCGCCAACGCCGGCATGGGCGTGCAGTGGGGTGGCAACGGCCGATACAACGTCGAGAACAGCTCCGGCGAGATCTTTCCCGGTCTGCATCAGGACACGAAGACGCTGGCCCGGCTGGTCTGCCCGCCGGACGACTTCATGGCACGGCTGGAGGCGGATCTGCCCCCCGGTACCCTGTCGCTGATCAGCGGTCGCGGACGGCCCGGACGTCAGGCACTGCGGGGCAGGGGACGTTACAACTCTGGCATCAAGACCCTGCCGATCTATGGCCTGGACCCGGACGAGCATCACGTCGAACTGCACCCGGACGAGGCGGCGGCGCTGGGCCTTGAGGAAGGGATTGCGACGCGCATGGTCGCCGGTCATGGCGCCGTGATCGCCCAGGTGGCGCTGAATGACCGCGTCGCCCGTGGCACGGCCTTCATCGACTTCGTGCCGGGGGAGGTGAACCGCCTGACGGATTACGTGGAGGCGGACCAGTTCACCCACCAGAGCCTGATCAAGCGCACCCCGGTGCAGCTTGCCCCGCTGCGCCCGCTGGAACTGGCTCTCTGGTCGGCCCCGGACGCGGCGGCGCTGAACCGCTGCATCGACATCATCTTCGCCGACTGGCGCGCCACCTTCCCCACCGACGAGGACTGGGTGGCAACCCAGCGCGACGACCGGCACGGCATTCACTGGCTGCCGTCGGACCAGTTGCGCGATCCGCAGACCGATGCGGCACGGGAACTGAGCGAGGCCGTCGGCGCCGTCACCGCCTTCTTCCAGCGCTATTCCTCCGATCCGGGCTACAAGGCTGCCGCCGGTGACCTGCTGCGCGGGCTGGACGGGGAACAGCGGGACCGCTTCCTGCTGGTCTATCTGCCGCTGCTGCGCCGCCTCGACTACCAGTCGATCATGCACCCGATCCTGTCCGATTTCGTCGGCGGCGTGACCGTGGTGGATGAGGCGGGCAATGAACAGACCCTCGACCTGCTGTCGGCGCACAAGAGCGCGGTGCTGGAGTTCAAGGAAGAGATCGTGGCGATCCAGCTCTTCGTTGCCGCCAAGCGCGGTCTCGACCTGCTGTTCGGTGCGAATGCCACCATCCGCCGTGATGATCTGGCCTTTGTCAGCGGGGTGGCCATTCCCTGTGCCGGTGACGTGCCGGCGCATTTCCTGGGCATCTCGCCGGCGGAGATCGGGTCCGCGCTGCTGGTGCATTCCCGCGCCATCGGCAACAGCGCCCTGCTGATGGTGGACCGGAAGCGCAACCGCGCCGTCCGTGTCGATGTCATCACCGGTGTGCTGCCGAAGGACCGTGAACTGACCAAGCTGCGCGGCATGGTGATCAACCGCAAGCGCGCCGCGACGGGCAAGGAGCATTGCCGCTTCTTCGACCGGCTGGGCGAACTGATCGTGGACTATGTGCGCACCGGTGATGCCAATTTCGAGATCTCCGGCCCCGTTGATCTGGACTGGGAAGAATACCGGGAGAAGCTCTCCTTCTCCCCCGCCAACAAGTCCGGTTTCGTGAAGTACCTCGTGCACCAGAAGATCTCGCCCGAGCTTGCCGACGCCTTTGTCGCACTCGGCATCATCGACGCCACCAAGGATGCGAAGGCGATCGAGGAGATACGCGCCTGCACTGACCGGGACACGCCGTCACCGGCCCTGTTCGACCCGGACCAGCTCTATGCCGGCACCCTGGCGGAACGGGTGGAGCGGGTCATCGCGCCGGTACTGGCCAATGACGGCGGACGGCTGGATGTGCTGGAGATCGACGAGGGGATCGGTGAACTGCGTGTCCGCTTCGTCGGCAGTTGTTCCAACTGTCCCTATTCGCTGCTGTCCATGGAACAGATCGTCAAACCCAGCCTGCTCGCCATTCCCGGTATCCAGCGCGTCGTCCACCGCGCCAAGGCCCGTGAAGGCGAAGTCTTCAAGCTCGCCCCCGGCGCGAAGGCAGAGGGCGGGATCAGGGCGCAGACCTGATCCGCGCCACCTGCCCGACAGGGCATCACGGACTGCGCGAAATGCCCGCCTTCACCCGGCGGATGGGAATGGAGGATTCGATGGAGGCGACGCCGTCGATCTTCACCAGCCGTTCGATCATCAGTTCCTCGAACTCCTTCAGGCCCGTGACGGCGATGCGCAACAGGTAGTCGCGGTTGCCGGTCATCAGCCAGCAGTCCACCACCTCCGGGAACAGGGAGATGGCGCTCTCGAAACTGCGCAGGGCGTGATCGACCTGGCGGTCCAGCTTGACCGAAACGAACACCGACATGGTGTAACCCAGCGCCGCCTCGTCGATCAGCGCGACATAGCCCCTGATCACGCCGCTGTCTTCGAGCTGCTTCAGGCGACGGATGACCGGTGTGGCACTCAGCCCGACCCGCTGGCTGAGTTCGGCGGCGGTGATCCGACCGTCCTTTCCCAACTCCCGCAGGATTCGCAGGTCGATCTCGTCCAGTTTGGTGGAAGTCACCAGAAAATCCTTCGTTGCCGCCGATAACACCATATCCATGAACAGGATAAGCTGCATTCGCAAGAAATCACTTCGGCCATGGTGATATGCTTTGCCTGCTGCGCGGCGTGCTGACGGCATCCGCCAGGCCGACGGGAACGGTATGGGGACAGGCACCATGAATGCACGGCACAGCCATCTGAAGACCATCGAGCAGCGGCTGCTCTGGCTGTCCCACTGGATGATCCACAATGCCAACCACCTGCGCCCCAAGGAGGGCGGCATCAAGATCGGGGGCCACCAGGCATCTTCCGCCTCCATGGTCTCGATCATGACGGCGCTCTACTTTTCCGCCCTGCGGCCCGAGGACCGGGTGGCCGTGAAGCCCCATGCCTCGCCGATCTTTCATGCGATCCAGTACCTGATGGGGCAGCAGACCCGGGCGCGGATGGAGAATTTCCGCGGCTATGGCGGCGTGCAGTCCTATCCGTCCCGCACCAAGGACGTGGATGACGTGGATTTCTCCACCGGCTCTGTCGGTCTCGGCGTGGCGATCACCTCCTTCGCGTCACTTGTGCAGGACTATGTTTCCGCCAAGCCGTGGGGTGCGGAGGTTCCGCTGGGGCGCATGGTGGCGCTGGTGGGCGACGCGGAACTGGACGAGGGCAATGTCTACGAATGCCTGCAGGAAGGCTGGAAGCACGATCTGCGCAACACCTGGTGGATCATCGACTACAACCGCCAGTCCCTGGACGGGATCGTGCGGGAGGGGCTGTTCGGACGGATCGAGAAGATCTTCGAGGCGTTCGGCTGGGATGTCGTGCGCGTCAAGTACGGCCACCTGCAGCGGGCCGCCTTTCAGGAGCCGGGAGGCGAGAAACTTCGCGCCTGGATCGACGACTGCCCGAACCAGCTCTATGCCGCGCTGACCTTCATGGGCGGTGCGGTCTGGCGGCAAAGGCTGATGGATGCGCTGGGCGATCAGGGCGACGTCACGGCGCTGATCAACCGGCGCAGCGATGCGGAACTGGCGGCACTGATGGAGAACCTGGGCGGCAATTGCGTGCAGACCATGGCGGAAGCCTTCGACGCCATCGATCACGACCGCCCCGTCTGCTTCCTGGCCTATACGGTCAAGGGCTGGGGCACGCCCATCGCCGGCCACAAGGACAACCATGGCGGTCTGATGAACAAGACCCAGATGGCCGAATGGCAGCAGCACATGGGCGTTGCCGAGGGGGAGGAGTGGGAGCGGTTCGCCACCGTCGCCGACCCGGAGGCACTGCAGGCCTTTCTTGATCAGACTCCGTTCTTTGCCCGGGGACGGCGGCGCTATTCGGACAGGGTGATTGCGTCACAGGAGATCGATCTTGCCGTGCGCGGGGAGATTTCCACCCAGACCGCATTCGGTCGGATTCTGGATCAGCTTGCCAAGGGCGACAGCGATCTCGCGGACCGGATCGTCACCATGTCGCCTGACGTGACCGGCACCACCAGCCTCGGCCCCTGGGTCAACCGCCGCAAGCTGTTCGCGCGTACCGAACAGGCCGATACCTTCATCGCGGAGAGCATCCCCTCCACCGCGAAGTGGGAGTTCGCGCCGGAGGGGCAGCACATCGAACTGGGCATCGCGGAGATGAACCTGTTCCTGCTGCTCGGCGCGGCCGGGCTGTCGCATTCCCTGTTCGGCAAGCGCCTGCTGCCGGTCGGCACGGTCTATGACCCGTTTGTCGCGCGCGGTCTCGATGCCCTTAACTATGCCTGCTACCAGGATGCGCGCTTCATGATTGTCGGCACCCCGTCCGGCATCACGCTGGCACCGGAGGGGGGCGCGCACCAGTCCATCGGCTCGCCGCTGATCGGCATGGCACAGGACGGCCTTGCGGCTTTCGAGCCCGCGTTCGTCGATGAACTGGCCATCATCATGCGCTGGGCCTTCGCCTACATGCAGAACGACGGGGAGGGGGACCCGGATGAGCGGACCTGGCTACGCGACGAGACCGGCGGCTCCGTCTACCTGCGTCTCACCACCAATCCGCTGGAACAGCCGGGCCGACGCCCCAACCCGGATTTCGCCCGGAACGTCATCGACGGTGCCTACTGGATGCGCCCGCCGGGGCCGGGTTGTGAGCTTGTCGTGGCCTATCAGGGCGCGGTGGCGAACGAGGCCATTGATGCCGCCGGAAAGCTGGCCCAGCACCATCGGGATGTGGCGGTGCTGTCCGTCACCTCCGCCGACCGGCTGAACGCGGGCTGGACCGCGGCGCAGCGCGACCGCAGCCGTGGCAACCGCCGCGCCAGCAGCCATGTGGAAACGCTGTTCTCCGCCCTGCCGGCCCATTGCACGGTCCTGACCGTCACCGACGGCCATCCCGCGACACTGTCATGGCTGGGTGCCGTTGGCGGTCACCGGACCATCCCGCTTGGGGTGGAACACTTCGGCCAGACCGGCACCGTCGCCGATCTCTACCGCCACTTCGGCCTCGATTCAGCCTCCATCGCCCGGTCCGCCAACAATGCCCTGCGGAAACCGGGGGAGCGGTGACTACTCGGCCGCCGCCGTGGTGACCGTCTCGGGTGTCGTTGTGGCTTCCTCTTCGCGTTCCGCCTGCTGGCGTTGCCACATGGCGGTGTAGAGGCCGTTCCGGGCAAGCAGGCTGGCGTGGCTGCCGCGTTCCGCGATGTGGCCCTGGTCGAGGACGATGATCTCGTCCGCCTCCACGACCGTGGAGAGCCTGTGGGCGATCATCAGGGTGGTGCGGCCCTTCGAGACATCGCGCAGCGCACGCTGGATCTCCCGCTCCGTCGCGGTGTCGAGGGCGGAGGTGGCCTCGTCGAAGATCATGATGCCCGGATCCTTCAGCATCATGCGGGCGATGGCGACGCGCTGCTTCTCGCCGCCGGAGAGCTTCAGGCCGCGTTCGCCGACCATGGTCTTCAGGCCGTCGGGCAGATTGCCGATCAGGGCGCGCAACTGGGCCTGGTCGATGGCGCGGTTCAGGGCCGCATCGTCGGCGGTCAGATCGCCATAGCGGATGTTGTGTTCCAGCGTGTCGTTGAACAGCACCACGTCCTGCGGCACCACACCCAGATGCCGGCGCAGCGACTTCTGCGTCACGCTGCGAATGTCCTGGCCGTCGATGCTGATCCGCCCGGCACCGACGTCGAAGAACCGGAACAGCAGCCGGGTCAGCGTGGACTTGCCACCACCGGAAGATCCGACCACGGCGACCGTGCGGCCCGCAGGCACCTCGAAGGAGATGCCGCCCAGCACGGCCCGGCGCGCGTCATAGCCGAACTGCACGTCCTCGAACCGCAGATTGCCGCCCTCGAACCTGAGGGCAGGGGCGTTCGGTGCGTCCTCCACCTCCACATCCTGGTCGATCAGACGGAACATCTTCTCCATGTCCGCCAGCGATTGCTTCACCTCGCGGTAGACCATGCCCAGCAGGTTGAGCGGCATGTAGAGCTGGATCAGGAAGGCATTGACCAGCACGAAGTCGCCGATGGTCATGCGGCCGTTGACGACGCCGTTGGCGGCCATGGCCATGACGATGACCAGTCCCAGCGCTACGATGAAACCCTGGCCGGTGTTCAGGAAGGCGAGGCTGACCTGGGACCGTACGGCGGCCTTCTCGTAGCGCGCCAGGCGGCCGTCGAAGCGATCAACCTCATAGTCCTCATTGGCGAAATAGCGCACGGTCTCGAAGTTCAGCAGGCTGTCGATGGCGCTGCCGTTGGCCTGTTCGTCGCGCTTGTTCATCTCGCGCCGGATGCCGATGCGCCATTCGGTGACGATGAAGGTGAAACCGATGTAGCAGACCACCGTAGCCAGCGTCGCGACCGCGAACCAGACATTGTACTCGATCACCAGGATGCCGCAGAAGATCAGCGCCTGACCGATGGTGGGCAGCACGTTGAAGAGCGCCATGCGCAGCAGGAAGTCGATGGCCTTGGCACCCCGGTCGATGACCTGATGCAGCGCGCCTGTCCGGCGTTCGGTATGGAAGCGATAGGACAGCTCATGCAGGCGCTGAAACACCCGTCGCCCGACATTGCGCGCCGCCCGCTGGCCGACAGCAGAGAACACCGCATCACGTGCCTGCGCCAGCCCCTGCTGCAGCACCCGCGCCGCGCCATAGGCAATCACGAAGGCCACGGCCACCATCAGGGTCTGGGTGGTCCCGTCCAGCGCATCGACGGCATATTTCAGCAGGAACGGCACCCCGGCGCCCGCCGCGATCGACCCGGCAAGACAGAGTGCCGCGATGAAGATCCGCAGCTTCGGTCCCTTTTCCCCCGCAGGCCAGAGATAGGGCAGCAGCCGCAGCAGCACGGCCCATTCGAGCGGGCCGGTGGGTTCACTGGATGTGCTTTGGCGCAAGGGAGACTCCGGGAAAGGACTTCTGGCGAAATGGGGCGGCAGGATAGGCTTGCCAAGTGTCCGGCGATAGTCCGGTGGCCCGGACTGGCCTATATCGGGCAGCATGATCATCTCCGCCAGCTATCGCAGCGACATTCCGGCGTTCCATGGCGCGTGGTTTCAGGCGCGTCTGCGGGACGGGCATGTGGATGTGCCCAACCCCTATGGCGCGAAGCCGTACCGCGTGTCGCTGCGACCCGGGGATGTGGATGCCGTGGTCTTCTGGACCCGGAACACGCGGCCGTTCCGCGACGGGCTGGGCGCGGCCCGCGCCGTGGCTCCCTTCATGGTCACCTACACGGTGACCGGCTACCCGGCGGTGCTGGAGCGTGGGGTGCCGCCGGTAGAGCATGCGGTGCGGGAGATCGCCTGGCTGGCCGCAACGTTCGGGCCGCGTGCCGTCGTCTGGCGCTACGACCCGGTGCTCTGGACCGATCTGACATCACCGGCGTTCCATCGGCAGAACTTCCGGCGGCTGGCGGCGCAGATCGCGCCGCATGTGGATGAGGTGACCTTCTCCGCCGCGACGCTGTACGCCAAGTCCACCCGGAACCTGAAACGGCTGGCGCCGGACGTCGTCGTGGAAGACCCGGACGACGAGTGCAAGCGGGAACTGCTGTCCGCGCTTGGCCGGATCGCCGTCGATCACGGGCTGACACCCACGCTCTGCTCCCAGCCGCATCTGCTGGCCGACCCGCTGCGCCCCGCCGCCTGCATCGACGTCGCACGCCTGTCCGACATCGTGGGCACCCGGATCGGGGCGCGGCAGAAGGGCAACCGACCGGGATGCGCCTGCGCCGAGAGCCGCGACATCGGCCGCTACGACAGTTGTGCCCATGGTTGCGCCTATTGCTATGCGGTGCGCGATCACGCCAAGGTCGTGCTGGAGACAGATTCCGGCTGATCCTGTCGATTTCCGGCAGGGCGGGCGTGGCCAGCGACTGCTAGGCTGCAGCCGGGACGGGATGAACGGTGAGGGTGCCCGATGCTGGGTGAATATTCCGCGCTGCGGCTGCTGAAGGAAGGGCTGACCGGCAACCGGGGCTGGAAGATGGCCTGGCGCAAGCCGGAGCCGAAGCCGGCCTATGACGTGATCATCGTCGGTGGCGGCGGACACGGGCTGGCCACGGCCTACTACCTGGCGAAACTGCACGGCATCACCAATGTCGCGGTGCTGGAGAAGGGCTGGCTCGGGTCCGGCAACATCGGGCGGAACACCACCATTGTCCGCTCCAACTACCTGCTGCCGGAGAACAACCGCTTCTACGAGCATTCCATGAAATTGTGGGAGGGGCTGTCGCGCGACCTCAACTACAACGTCATGTTCAGCCAGCGCGGCGTGCTCAACCTGGCCCACACGCCGGAGCAGATGGACGCCCACGCCGTGCGCGGCAACTCCATGCGTCTGAACGGCATCGATGCCGAACTGCTGGGGCGGGAGGAAGTGGCGAAGCTCTGCCCCGGTATCGACATGTCGATGGACGCCCGCTTTCCCGTTCACGGCGGCCTGCTGCAGCCCCGCGCCGGGACCGCGCGGCATGACGCGGTGGCCTGGGGCTATGCGCGCGGTGCCGACCGGCTGGGCGTGGACATCATCGAGAACTGTGAGGTGCTGGGCTTCCGTCGCGACGGGGCAGGGCGCATCAACGCCGTCGAGACCACGCGCGGCGAGATCAAGGCGGGCAAGATCGGCGTCGCGGTGGCGGGCAACTCAAGCGTCGTGCTGCTGCAGGCGGGCCTGAACAACCTGCCCATCGAGAGCCATGTGCTGCAGGCCTTCGTGTCGGAGGGACTGAAACCCCTGATCCACACCGTCGTCACCTTCGGCGCCGCCCACCTCTACGTCTCCCAGTCCGACAAGGGCGGGCTGGTCTATGGCGGCGACATCGACGGCTACAATTCCTACGCCCAGCGCGGCAACCTGCCGGTGGTGCACAATGTCCACGGGCTGCTGGCGTCCCTGTTCCCCAACACGCGGCGGCTGAAACTGCTGCGCAGCTGGGGCGGCATCATGGACATGACCATGGACGGCAGCCCGATCATCACGAAGAGCCCCATCGACGGCCTCTACGTCAACGCGGGCTGGTGCTACGGCGGGTTCAAGGCCACTCCGGCGTCAGGCTGGTGCTTCGCCTGGACAATAGCCCGCGACGAACCCCACGACCTCAACGCCGCCTTCACCCTCGACCGGTTCCAGCGCGGGCACATGATCGACGAGACAGGGCACGGCCCGACGCCTGCGCTGCATTGATGAGGGGCAAGGCGGGTCGACGCGCCCGGGAAATTCCCTGATACGAGGAACGCCAGTCGCTACCTTCCGGTATTGAACAGTCACAGAAAGATCGGGTTCCCGCCGTGAGCCAACCCATTGATCCTGCGCCGAGCATTGGCGAACCCTTCCCCCTGAAGCGGCAGTTCCGCCGTCGCTTCGCTCCCGCTCTGCTTGTATTCTTCGCCCTGTCCCTGCTGATCATCGGACTCACGGCGCGTGAAGCTGTGGAGGCCATCTATCTCGAGCTGGCACAGCGACGTGCCCAGACAATCGAACGCTCGGTTCGGGAAAACGGGGGAGAGGCCTGGCAGGCGCTCATGTCCGGTCGTTCGATTGCCCAACTGCGGGAGTCCGACGACGCAGCAGGACTGGCACAGGCGTTCGAAACCGAAGTCGAGCGTCAACAGCTTCCCGAACTCAAGGTCTATGACCTCAACCGTGTGGTGCTCTACGCAACCCATGCGGAGGAAATCGGAACACGTGAGGCCGGCGAGGCCCTCCGCGAGGCGATCAGCGAAGCCCAGCCAGGCCTCGTGACCAGGACCTTGCCCAGTGGGGAGAAGCAGTACGAGTTCTACGTGCCCGTTTACGACGATGATGGGGTCCTGCGCGCTGTCTTCGAACTCTACGAACCCGTCAGGTACCTCGACGATATCTACATCACGTCGGCCATTCCCATCATTGCAGTCCTGGTCCTGCTGTTCGTTGTCCTGGGCGTTGCGCTTGATCGACTTGTCATCCGCGCACAGAGGGATATCGACGCGCGGTCCAACCTGATCGGTGCCTTGCGCCAGCGTCTGGAGTCCCTGGTCTCGGCGACAGCCGCGGATGCGGCACGGGCGGCGGCAGGTGGCAACGAGATGGCCTCCAGGAAGCTGACAACGACACTGTTCTTTTCCGACATCCGGGATTTCACCGGGTTCAGCGAACACCACTCTCCAGAGGACGTCGTGGGGTTCCTGAACGCGGTGATGGGGCTGCAGGTCGATATCCTCGCGCGACATGGTGGCGACGTGGACAAGATGATTGGCGATGCCATCCTCGCCCGCTTCGACGCCGCAGATGGCGCAGCGCGTGCAGTTGCGGCGGCGCGGGAGATACAGGCGCGGGTCAGCCAGGCGCAAATGCCCCGCCGCATCGGCATCGGGATCTTTCGGGGCGAGGTGATCTCCGGTGCCATCGGTCCGGAAACCCGACGCGACTTCACCGTGATCGGCGATGCAGTGAACATTGCTGCAAGACTGTGCACAGCTGCGCAGGCCGGGGAAATCGTGGTCGAGGCCAGTCTGGCGGACGCGCAATTCGGCGCACCCGAGACCGTTACGGTGAAGGGGCGGGAAGCTCCTCTCCAGATTCGCCGTCAGACAATCGACGCAACGGCTGCTTGACCTACAAGCAGGGCCCTGTCGGTCAGGGAGACCGCAGCCCGATCATCACGACAAGCTGCCCCATCGACGGCCTGTACGTGAATGCGGGCCACCGCACGCGAAGAACCCGAAGACCGACGCCTGCGCTGCATTGAGCGGTCTCAGGGCTGCCTTCTCATTTCCCGGCATAGTGGCCCCAGATGGTCAGCAGGCCGATGATCACGAACCCGGCCCCCGCAATGAGCTTCAGGGGGATCATGGTCAGGTAACGTTCCGCCACTGTGCCAAGCGCCACGGCGATGGCGGTGGATGCAACCAGGGCCAGCGAAGCAGCCATGAAGATCAGCATGGGATGTTGCTGCTTGTCGGTGGCGAACAGCAGGGTGGCGAGCTGGGTCTTGTCTCCGAGTTCCGCAAGAAAGACCGTGGCGAAGATCACAGCCAGATGTTGCATGGGCGTTCTCCGGGGGAACCGGGGCAACAGGACGGCGACACGGTCAACAGGTTCCCCCAAGGGTCAACCGTTGCTCGCCAGGGAAACTGCAGCGTCTAGATGCCAATGGTGGCGGTACGGATCTCTGCAAGACGGGCGTTGCAGGCCGCATCGCTGTAGGGTTGCCAGCCGCGGCGACTCTCGACGAAGCCTGGACTGATCCCGTCGCATTCGGCAATTGCGCCCCGCGCACCGTCGGTGTCTCCCTGCATGACGAGCCCGAGGGCGAGGATGTAATGCGACGCCGGTTTCCCGGCATCCTTCCGAATCGCCTCTCGCGCCACCCTGACCGAGGCTATGTAGTCGCCTGCGACAAGGTAGGCCCGCGCCAGAAACGCCAGCTGCGTCGGCGACGAAGCGTCTTCCGGGCAGAGCGCCTGTGCCCGTTCCATGTGGGATATCCCGGAAATATCCCCTGCAAGGTCCGACTTGTTGCCGAGCGCGTGCAGGGTATAGGCGTCGTTGGGATTCAGTCTCACCGCAATACCCGCCTCGGCGATCGCATCCTCGACCAGGCCCAGAAGCTGGTAGGCCGTGCTCAGCTCATGATGCGCCCAGGCCGAGGCGTCATCATGGGCAACGGCCATTCTTGCCGCATTCATCGCCTGTTTCAGGGTCTGGTCGATGTCGGCGCAGTCGCCATTAATGGCGTCGACATTATGGGACATGGCCAGACCGGCATGGGCCTCCGAGAAGTCCGGCTGCAGTTCGATGGCCCGGGAGAACAGGGCACGCGCCTGCGCCGACGATTCAGCGGTGCGCCGCCGCACCAGGGGCTTGGCCCGCAGGCACAGCGTCCAGGCATCCAGGTCTTCCGGTTTCCTGAGCGCCGAGCGTTCCAGTTCGGCCCGGTCCAGCTGCGGGGCTACCACCGACGCTATTGCCTGCACGATCTCGTCCTGCATCTGAAAGATGTCCTCCAGATCACGGTCGAACTTCTCGGCCCAGACATGATGGCCGTTCTCGCAGTCGATCAGCTGAGCGGTCGCGCGGACGCGGGACTTCTGCTTGCGGACGCTTCCTTCCAGGACATAGCGCGCACCCAGTTCCCGTCCCACGGTCCGGACGTCGAAGGACTTGCCCTTGTAGGCAAAGGAGGAATTCCGCGCGATGACATCGAAAGAGCGCCAGTAGGTGAGAGCGGTGATGATGTCTTCGGTCAGCCCGTCCGAGAAATAGTCTTCATCCGAACTGGCGCTCATGTTGTTGAAGGGCACCACCGCAATGGCCGGGCGTTCGTCGGCCGCCTTCGGGTCCTGCGGAGAGGCCTTCGTCCTGTCAGAACCGGTATCCGTGGCTCCCGTCCAGCGCCAGGTCCGGATCGGGCGGTCGATATTCTTGAACTGCTGCAGCCCGCCATCCTCGAAAGGGTATGCCAGCTTGCCGAGGGTCTGCTCATGGATCGTGTCGGAGACCACGACGCCTCCGGGCTCGGCCGAGGCTTCCAGCCGCGCCGCCACATTGACGCCGTCGCCGAAGACATCCTCACCATCGGCGATCACATCTCCCAGGTTGATGCCGATCCGGAACATCATCTGCTGGTCCTGGGGCCGGCCTGCGTTCCGTTCAGCCATTTCCCGCTGGATATCCACTGAACACTGCACCGCATCGACGGCACTGGGGAACTCGACCAGAAGACTGTCCCCGGCTGTGTTCGCGATCCGTCCGCCGAATTCGGTTATCCTGGGATCGATCAATTCCCTGCGGTGCTGCTTGAGGATCGAGAGGGTGCCGACCTCATCAGCGCCCATCAGGCGGGACCAGCCGACAACATCCGCTGCCACGATTGCAGCGAGTTTCCGTCTCGTTCTGGAAGTCATCGGTGCGTTCCGTCCCTGCTGATCGGGTCGTGCATGTTCGTTACCGGTCTCCACAGCGGTGCACTTTCGCTGACAGAGATACAGGATTGACCTACCCGCCTCAATTCAGAAGCGTCCGGAAAATCAACTGGTTGCTGACGATTCCGCGTCGATCATACAGCATGGGGGTGGTCGCTTCCCGACACGGGGAACCGGCTTGAGAACGTTGGACCCCGGCGCGCGAATGAATCAATCCCCGCCGCTGATCTCCCTCAAAGCGGCCTCCAGTCCTGGCCTTACCAACCGGCTCGGGCGCTGATCGCGGTCGTAACGGGTGGCCGGGGTGTTGACCACCTCCTCCAGTGGGGCGGCCTGTCGGGAGCGCTGGGTGCGGCTTTCGGGGGCGGTCTCGTAGGTGGTGGTGCGCTGGCGGACGGTGCGGCCTGACTGGCGGATCAGATCCTCCATCATGTGCGGCGGCATCTCCTCCCCATGCGCGGCACCGGCGGCGCGGGTGATGGTCTCGTTCATCAGGGTGCCACCAAGGTCGTTGGCGCCGGCGGCGAGGCACGCCCGCACGCCCGCCGGACCCATCTTCACCCAGCTTGTCTGGATATTGTCGATCAGACCGTTGAACACCAGCCGGGGCACCGCGTGCATCAGCACCGCCTCCCGGAACGTCGGACCCTTGCGGGCGCGACCCTTGAGGTAGATCGGTGCCTCCATATGGACGAAGGGCAGGGGCACGAACTCGGTGAAGCCGCCGGTCTCCGCCTGCAGGTCGCGGATGCTCAACAGGTGCCGCGCCCAGTGACGGTAGTGGTCGATGTGACCGAACATGATCGTCGCCGTGGTGCGGAATCCGACCCGGTGGGCGTCGCGCATGACGTCCAGCCATTGATCTGTACGAAGCTTGTCCGGACAAAGGGTTGTGCGTACTTCTTCATCCAGAATTTCAGCTGCAGTGCCGGGCAGGGTGCCAAGACCGTGATCCTTCAGCCGCTGCAGGAATTCGGCGACGGGCAGGTCGAGGGTTGCCGCGCCCTGGGCCACTTCCAGCGGGGAGAAGGCATGCACATGCATCCCGGGTGCGGCCTCATGCACCGCGTCCAGGATGTCGAGATAGGTCTGGCCAGTATAGTCGGGGTGGATGCCCCCCTGCATGCAGACTTCGGTCGCGCCACGATCCCAGGCCTCCCGCACCCGGCGTCGGATCTCGTCCAGGCCGATGTCATAGGGGCGGCCGCGCAGGTTCTCCGACAGCTTGCCCTTGGAGAAGGCGCAGAACTGGCACTTGAAGTAGCAGACGTTGGTGTAGTTGATGTTACGCGTGACGACGTAGGAAACACTCTCGCCGCTGACCCGCTGGCGCAGCGCATCCGCCGCCTGCACGACGGCCACGAAGTCGGCGTCGCGGGCACGGAACAGGCGCACGATCTCCTCGGGCTCCAGCCGCTCCCCGGCAACCGCACGGTCGATGATCGGTTTCAGGGTGCCGGAGGGACGCATGGCGGGAAGGTCAGGGATCGCGTCATGCTCCCCTGGCGACCAGGCGTCATCGCGCACCAGTCCCTGTCCGTCGGTACGGTCCAGCACCGCCTTGTGGAACGCCGGATCGAGCCAGCGGTCGGCGTCTTCCATGTGTTCGGGATAGACCGGCAGCCGCTGCGCCAGCCGCTTGCCGCCCAGCGCCGTCTCCAACCGCAGCTTCTCCAGATGCGGCCAGGGGGCTTCGGGGTTCACGAAATCCGGCGTGACCGGGGAAACGCCGCCCCAGTCGTCGATGCCGGCACCGATCAGGCGCGGCAGCACGCCGGGGCTGAGGTTCGGCGGGGCCTGCACATGCATCTGCGGCGCGAAGAGCAGCCGCGCCATGGCAATCGTCCAGCAAAGCTCGTCCAGATCCGGTTCCGGGGCATCGACCATCTTCGTGCCCGGCTTGGCGCGGAAGTTCTGGATGATGACTTCCTGCAGGTGCCCGTGGCGGTCGTTCAGGTCACGCAGGGCGAACAGCGCGTCCAGCCGTTCCGCCCGCGTCTCGCCGATACCGATCAGGATACCACTGGTGAAGGGCACCCGGGCCTCTCCTGCGGCATCCATGCAGGCGATGCGCAGGGCCGGGTCCTTGTCGGGGGAGCCGAAGTGCGGCTTGCCGCGTTCCATCAGGCTGGGCGCGGTGCCCTCCAGCATGATGCCCATGGAGACGGAGACCTGACGCAGCCGGTTCAGGTCATTCAGATCCATCAGGCCGGGATTGAGGTGCGGCAGCAGCCCGGTTTCCCGCCAGACCAGCTCCGCCATGGCGTGCAGATAGTCGAGGGTGGTGGCGTAGCCCAGCCGCTCCAGCGCTTCCCGCGCCGCGCGGTACCGCAGCTCCGGCTTGTCGCCCAGGGTGAACAGCGCCTCGTTGCAGCCCGCCGCCGCGCCCTTGCGCGCGATCTCCAGCACCTGCTCCGGCGAGAGGAAGGCGGCCTCGCCCTTCTTCGGCGGCTCCGCGAAGGTGCAGTAGTGGCAGACATCCCGACACAGATGGGTCAGCGGTATGAAGACCTTGCGCGAATAGGTCACCGTGTCGCCATGGTACGCATCGCGCCGGGCGGCGGCCCGCGCCATCAGATCGGCCAGCGGCAGCTCCGCCAGCGCATCGATCGTCGCGCGATCGGGCAGTTCAGCACTCATGCGCCAAGGTCCCGCGCCTGCTTCGCCAGCAGCCGTTCGGCAATGCCGTTCTCCGTCAGGAACCGGTGAGTCCGCGTGGTGTGCGGCAGGTCGAGGAACTTCAGCACATCCTCCGGCGTGTCGATGTCCAGGCCCAGGCCGGGCAGGGGGCGGATGCTGGGGGTGATACCGATCTTCTCGGCCTCCTGCAGGTGGGGGCCAAAGCTCTCATGGCCGAAATGGAACCGGATCAGGTCCGGTGGTGTCGCGACGATGCAGTTGGTGCCACGCCGGTCATGTGACGGACAGAGTGTCAGCGCCGGGTCGGAATTGCCGTTCAGGGCGATCAGCCCGTCGACCTCGAACACGGTCAGGGCCGGAGCATCACCGGGAATCGTCACGATACCGCGTCCGCCCTTCGCCAGCACATGATCGACGCCACGCTGGACAGCCGCCGACTGCCCTTCGTTCAGCGGCTCCTCCACCAGCTCCGCGCCATAGCGCTCGGCGAAGGCCGCCGCCTTCGGCTCCCGCGAGATGATCACGATGCCGCTGGTCCGCCTGCACTGCACCAGGGTTTCGAACACGTCGGTCAACATGGTCTCGAACAGGCTTCGCCGTTCCTGCGGTGAGAGCTCACCGGCAAGCCGCTGCTTCGCCTGATCCATGTTCTTGATTGGCAGAATGATCCACATGGACCTCTGATCCACCTATTCCTGTTTCCTCCCCAACTGGCGCGGTATCATACATGCGGCAAGGGCCGCGTCCATGAGCAGAACCCTCCGGTTGCTGCATCCGGCCCCTGCGTTTGATGGGGAGAGAGAATGAAAGTCCAGTTCGCGATGCAGGGGGTGCCCCTGAAGAATGCCGGTACCTTCGCCCGGGAGATCGAGGAAGCAGGCTATGACGGCATCGTCACGCAGGAGAATGCGAACGAGCCGTTCCTGCCGCTGGCCGTTGCATCCACCACGACAGAGAGCATCCAGCTCGCGACCGGCGTCGCCATTGCCTTTCCGCGCAGCCCGATGGTGGTGGCGGAGGCGTCATGGGATCTGCAGGCCGCATCCGGCGGGCGATTCGTGCTGGGCCTTGGCAGCCAGGTGAAGGGACACAATGAACGCCGCTTCTCCGTGCCGTGGAGCCCGCCCGCGCCGCGCCTGAAGGAATATATCCAGTCCCTGCATGCCATCTGGAAGTGCTGGGCCGAGGGGGGGCGGGACCTGGCCTTCATCGGCAAGCACTATTCCTTCACCCTGATGACGCCCAACTTCACGCCGGAGCCGATGGGCCATGTCGGCGCGCCGGTGACCATCGCCGCGGTCGGCCCGGCGATGATGCGCGTGGCAGGCCATGTCTGCGACGGCGTCCGGCTGCACGGCTTCTGCACCCGGAAATACATCGAGAACGTGATCATGAAGGAGTTGGAGACCGGTTTCGAACGGGGCGGACGCAGCCGGGAGAACTTCGAGATCTCCGGCGGCGGCTTCATCGCCACCGGCAAGACGGAAGAAGAGGTCCGCAAGATGTACGACTGGGTCCGTTACCGGGTCGCCTTCTACGGCTCCACACGCACCTACTGGCCCGTGTTCGAACAGCATGACCTGCTGGACCTGGGCGAGAAGCTGCATCGCATGTCGGTGCAGCAGCGCTGGGACGAGATGGCGGCGGAAGTCTCCGACGACGTGGTCGACCTGTTCTGTGCCCATGGCACCTGGGACGTGATCGCCAACCGCATCGAGGAACGCTTCGGCGGCCTGTCCGACTCCATCGGCTTCCAGACTGCCGCAGGCGAGGAACCGACCCTGATCGACCCGGACGTGCTGCAGGACATCCAGAAGATCGGCACGACCTTCAAGGGCTATGACCTGAACCACGCGGCCTGATTTCGGAAATTCGTGGCCCGGTGTACGGCGCACCGGGCCACGGTTGCTGCGCCGCTGTGGCGCCCCTGCAGTATTTCAAGCAAGCGTGTCAGTCGCTGTTCGCTAAAGCAGGTTCACCAGGCTCAACTGGCGCATCTGGGCGATCATGCGGAAGCTGGCTTCCAGGGCGACCTGCTGCTGGTTCAGGCGCAGGGCGGCTTCGCCGAGATCGGCGTCTTCCTTGTCGGCGATGAGTTCGGAGAGAGTGATCTTCTGGTCCTCGATCCGGGTCTGCACGTCCTCGACGGTGCGGATGTTCAGCGCATTGTCGGTCGCGGCGGTCTTCATCGTGTCGATGGCCCCCAGCACACGGTCCAGTTCGCTCTGCAGGAACTCGGCCTGATCATTGGTCAGCTGCTGGTCCAGGTCTCCGGCGGGGGCGAATGCGCCCGCACCGGCGGGCAGGGTGCCGGCATCGAACATCAGGATGCGCTGCATCGCATGCAGAAGCTCTTCCCCGACCTGTGAGGCCGTATTGCCGACCGTCACGGAGGTGCGCTCGTCCAGGCGGATGCTGTTCGGGTCGCCCTGATCGTTGAAGAAGTTTCCGGCGGGCGGCTCGGCGGTGGCGATCAGGTCCGCCGTGGTTTCGATGGCCAGCGGCTGCTGGTCGCTCTGCGTTCCGCCGAACAGGAAGCGTCCCTCGAAACGGGTGTTCATGATGGACGCGGCCTGCTGGAACAGGCTGTCGATCTCCGTCACCAGCCCCGTGCCGTCGCCGGTGCCGCGGGCAGTGAACAGGGCGTCGCGCAGCCGGTTCCCGATACCCTCCAGCTCCGTCAGGCTGTGGTCGAAGGCATTCAGGCGGCCGGAGATCGACTTGTTGCTCTCGTAGAAGCCATCCAGCCGGTTCATGATGGAGTGGGAACTGAGCAGCGATGACGTGCCGGCGCCGAAGCCCTTCACATCATTGTATTTCGTGCCGGTCGCGACCTGACGCTGGGTTTCCACCAGGTCGGTCTGCTGACGCAGCATCTGCTGGATCATGGCTTCGCTGTTGCCGAAGGAACCGATACGCATGGTATGTGGCCTCCCTTTCCCTAGATTCTCAGCAGGGCGTCAAACATCTCCTGCGTCGCGGATATGACGCGTGCGGAGGCGTTGAAAGCCGTCTGGAAGGTGATGAGGCGGGTCATTTCCTCATCCAGATTGACACCGGAGACTTCGCTGACCCGCTCACTGAGTTCGTCGCGCAGCGCCTGGCGATCCTCTGCGCGGATCGCGATGTCCCGGGCCGCCTGTCCGACCCGGCCCAGCAGTTCCGAACCGATCTCCGACAGGGTTGCCGTCATCGCGGGCAGGCGACCGGCGCCGTCGAAGCGGCTCTCCGTGCTGCCCAGGTCCTGCAGCGCGATGGCACCGGCATTGTCGCCGATGCCGACTGCCGGGGTGCCGGCTGCATTGACCCTGGCCAGGGCGATGCCTTCCGGGTTGCCGGAGACCGCGCTGGAGACACCGAAGCCGGAGGCGACGGACGCAACGGCTGCGCTGCCAAGCCCGAACAGGTCGGAGGCCGAGACCCCGGTGGTGCCGCGGGCGCTGCTGTCGGCCAGCACCTCGACGCGGAATGCGGAGGCGGCAGCAGCCGGTGTCGCGGTCAGCTTGCCCGCACCGTCCAGCGCGAAACTGACGAGGCCGGAGAAATTGGTGTTGAGCTGGTTCACCATGTCACCGACCGTGCCGCCGATTGCCGCGAAGTCCATTGTCGTGGTGACGGCACGCTGGTTGGCCGGGCCGATCAGGCTCAGCGTCATCTCGCCGGTCATGCCGTGGCCTGTCGCGGCGGTCAGACCGGTGTCGAAGGCGGGGCCGGTTCCGGTGCTGACCAGATCGTTGAGGCCGAAGCGGTGAGAGAAGCCGCGCCCGCCATTGTCCGACGGTGTGGTTGCGTCCTGCTGGATGGCGACACCGCTGGCACCACCGGCTGCGGTGAAGCTCATGACGCCATTGGTCAGGCTGAGGGTGCCCTGTCCGCCCAGCCCGGCGTTGACGGCGTTGACCGCATCCTGGATCGTGCCGCCGATTGCGCCGAAGTCGATGGTTGCAGAGGCCGTGACGGCGTTGTTGGCGTCGAAGGCATGGAACGTCGCGATCCCCGTGAAGCCATGCGGGTCGGTCGCCACGGCACCCGTGTTCCGGCCCGTCAGGGTGGCGGGCGGCGGCACGGCGGTGAAATCATTGTGGACACGGTTCAGTTCGTCCGCGACCTGACCGGCCATCGCACCAAGCTCGACTGCGAGGTCGTTCAGGTTGGTGTCGCGGATATCAAGCAGTCCCCGCAGTTCGCCTGAACGGATGCTGGTATCGATGGACCCGTTGACGGCGGACGCCTGGCCGGTCGCCGGGTCGATCCGCTCGATCGTCAAGGGGGGAAAGGTCTGACCCGCGATGGCGGCTTCGTTGGGCACATGCACCAGCCGCCGGGCCGCATGGTCGACCAGCGGCAGACCGGCGTTGGTGGAGACCGCGAGAATGCCGTTGCCGAGTTCGAAGGTCCGGATGTCCATCAGGCCACCCAGCTCGTCCAGCTTCCGCGCCCGCTGATCCTCCAGGGCGTTGCTGTCGGCCGTATCGGGCATGCGGGAGATCTCGCGGTTCAGGGCGTCGATCTGCTCGATCAGGTCATTGATGGTCTGCACCGTGTCACCGATGCGCTGGTCGGCCTGGCGCTGCAGGTCCCGGACGCCGTCAGAGACCAGGTTGAGATCCTCGTCCAGCCGCTGCAGCGCATCCAGCATGCTGTTGCGCGCGGCTGTCGTCTCCGGATTGTTGGCCAGGGCCGAGGCGGCATTGAAGATGTCGTCCAGGCGGGACACCAGCGTGCGGTCCTGTGTCGGATCGCCCAGCAGGGCCGTCAGCTGCTGCTGGAGTTCCTCCATCGCCTCGAACCGGCCGGACTCAGCCGCCGCGATCCGGAATTCCTGGGACAGGAAGCTGTCCGCAATGCGTCGCACCTCCGAAACCTGAACCCCGACGCCCTGGCCGCCGACGACACGAACCTCCTGGACGGGTTCCTTGCGGGCATAGCCTTCCGTATTCACGTTGGCGATGTTGTCGGAGACCGTCGAAAGCCCGACCTGCGCGGCGATCAGGCCGCTTGTTCCCGCGCTCAGAACACCATTCAGGCTCATGACCGTTCCTCCCCGCCTGCGGCAAGGCTTGCCGGGCCGACGGCAGCTTCAACCCGGGGGCGGCAAATCATGCCGGGTACCTTGTGGCACTGCATTTCTGGCTCAACCGATTGAAACAAAATCATTTTTCCGCCGACTTCCGGGTTGGTTGCGATGGCTGTGCATCTGTTCATGGTGGGGACAGTGCACAGGGTGGACCAGATGGCCGGCGGGGCACGGAAGCCGCATCTCCGCACTACCGTGTGTCCGAGCGGTTCCGCTATCCTGCCCCTGGGCCGAAGCGGCATCCGGAAGGGGGGGGAACAATGGACAGAGCCACGGAACTTTCATTGCTGAACGAAGTGCTGGACCTGCTGGGGCGCAAGACCTTCTTCCTGGACGACTGCCAGACCACCAACGCGGTTGCCAACTACTGCTCCGCCGAGCGGTTCGCGCAGGAAACGGCTGGAATCTTTCGCGCTCTGCCCCTGATGGTCGCGCATGTCAGCGAACTCACCGGGGACAATGCCTTCCTCAGACGCGATATCGCCGGACTGCCGATGCTGGTCACCCATGACGGGGCAGGGGCGTACCGGGCCTTCATCAATGTCTGTCGTCATCGCGGTACCCGGCTGGTGGATGCGGAAAGCGGTTGCGCGCGACGTTTCACGTGCCCCTATCACGCATGGACCTGGAACAATCGTGGCGAGCTGATCGGCATTCCCCACGAACGCGAGGGCTTTCCGGAGGCCGACCGGGAGAGCCTGGGCCTGAAACCCCTGGCCTGTGTGGAGCGGCACGGCTGGATATGGGTTGCGCCGGATGACGCCACGATGGGGGAACTGGACGGTTTCCTGGCGGGGATCGGTGATGACCTGGACTGGATCGGCAGTCGGGACCTGCACGTGGTGGCGGAGACGACCGCGGTGCATGACGTGAACTGGAAGATCCTGATCGAGGGCGGCCTGGAATCCTATCATTTCAAGGTAGCGCACAAGGCGACCATCGGCCCGTACTTCAACGACAATCTGTCCACCTACCAGGCGTTCGGAAGTCATCTGCGGTCCGTTCTGCCGCGCGTGTCCGTGAAGGAACTGGCAACGCAGCCGGAGGCGGACTGGCAATTGCGGCAGCATGCCAACCTGGTCTACACGGTCTTTCCGCTCAGCCAGTTGCTGGTACAGCAGGACCATCTGATCTGGGTATGCATGGATCCCGTCAGCGAGACCAGGACCCGCATCAACCTGAAGACCATGGTGCCGGAGGGCGCGCAGCCGATTGAATACTGGCAACGCAACCATGAGATCACCTGTACGACGCTTGCGGAGGATTTCGTGATCGGTGAGAGCATCCAGTCCGGTCTGGCGTCTGGCGCGAACGATCATCTGACCTTCGGGCGGTTCGAAGGCGCCCTGCACATGTTCAACGACGCGGTCGAGCGAATGCTTGGTGGGTGCGACACGGCCTGAAACGGAAGGCACCGGGATGCGTCACGAAAACCACAGATTATCGCTGTGCTTAACGTCAGATTAAGATCGTTGCCCTATTCAGTCCGTGAAGGGCGGTGCATGCCGTCGTCCGTCCCCGTTTCTCGAGCAGTGCCGCAAGTTGAACAGAACCAGGAAATCGTCAGGTAGCAGACGCTTCTTCGAGGTCTTCGAGACCATGATCGGAGCAACAGCACCGGTGCATCTGCGTACGATGGTTATGGAAGAACGCATTGCGCGTCAGATTGATGCTTCCGTTATCTTTGCGGCAGGCAACTTCACGTTCGCTGTGGTTCTCGCGATCGCCCTCAGTCCGTTCGTTCATCCGCTCTTCGTCTGGCCCTGGTTCGCGCTGACAGTCAGCCTGAGTGCGATGCAACTGATGCAATGGCGAACGAAACGGCGCTCGACGCGACGCTCCCATTCCTCGCGGACAGTGGCGTCCATCGTTCAGAAGAACCTGATCTTCGGGGTAATCTGGGGCGTCTTCGGGGCAGTTGCGGTGACGAACGGGACAATCGCGACGGACGTTCTGCTGTTCATCCTGCTGACCATCACGATTTCGGGTGGCGTGATGCTGAACGCCATGATCCCGCTAGCCGCGGTGGTGCTCTATCTCTGTGCCGGGGTGGTTCCCATGGTCGCGGTTTCGACGAAGTACCCTGATGTCGCGGTCTACATGCTGATCCTGTGCCCGGTTCTCCTGGCCCTGATCGCTTTCGCCGCGCGCCAGAACTTTCTGGTCGGCATCCAGTTTGTCCAACGTGAGTTCGAGCTGCTTGAGACCATGACAAGGCTGGAGAATGCGACTCGCGAGAAGAGTGCCTTTGTCGCCAGTACGAGCCATGAGCTCCGTACCCCGCTGAACGCCATCATCGGCTTTTCCGAAGTCATCCGGGACGAGGTCTTCGGCAAGGTGTCGCCGCCCAGGTATGGCGAATACGTCAAGGACATCCATGGCAGTGCGAGACATCTGCTGGGTGTCATCAACGACCTGCTTGATCTCTCGCGCATTGAAACCGGCAATGCGGAGATCACGCTGGAATGGACCAATCTTTCCGAACTGCTTGCCGAGGCGACAGCGATGGTCGCGTCATTGGCGGAAAGCAGGAACATTGCCGTCACCACCAGGGAGATTGACAGCGATCTGATGGTGCGGACCGACATGCAGAGGTTCCGTCAGGTCGTCCTCAACATTCTCAGCAATGCGATCAAGTATTCCAATGAAGGGTCGCAGGTCACCATCAGCCTGGATACGGGTCGGAAGGGTGATCTGGTCCTTTCGGTCAAGGATCAGGGACTGGGCATGAACCCGATAGAGGTGAGACAGGCACTGACGCCGTTTGGCAGAACCGAATCCTCCGTGAGGACAGGTGAGCAGGGGTCCGGTCTGGGCCTGCCCATCACCCGTCACCTGATGCAGGTGCTCGAAGGCGAACTGCAGATCGACCGCGCCAAGGGGCAGGGGACAACGGTGCGGATACTGCTTCCGGCCGAGTTCTGGGCGACGCGGGTGGAAGATACGCCAACCGGTGGCTCGCAGACGGTCGACGCGGCCTGAATCCTGCCGGCGGGCGAGACCATGCGGTCAGTCGGCGGGCATCAGGAACGCAACAGATGTGCCCTTGCCCTCGTCACTGTCGATCTCGAGCCTTCCGCCATGCAGTTCGACCAGCATGCGGGCAACCGGCAGCCCGAGCCCGGCTCCGGTCTTCGCCGAGTAGGCGTTGGTGCGGACGAGTTCAAAGGGCCTGACGACCTGCTCCATCATCTCCTCGGGAATGCCCTGACCACTGTCCGAGACACTCAGTCTGATCTGGCCCCGGTCCCCGGCAATCGCGACGCTGACCTCACTCTCCGGGGCCGAGTACTTGATGGCATTGTCCAGCACGTTGCACAGGGCACGCGTCACAGCCTCCGCGTCCACCGTCGCCATGACGGCATCACGGTCGTGCCGAAGGTGGACCTGGATACCGGCCGAGGCAGCCTCCGTCGCAAACCTGGCAATGCAGGCCTGCGCGAGGTCGACGAGGTCGGTCGGCTGGACATTCAGCTCGTAGTGACCTGATTCGATCCGCGAGATGTCGAGAACATCGTCAACCAGCTTCAGCATGTTCTGACTGCTGGCATGAATGTCCGCCGCATAGTCCCGGTAGGCAGACGGCTGGATCGGTCCCAGCATCTGTTCCTTCATCATCTCGGAGAAGCCCATGATCGCATTCAGCGGCGTGCGCAGTTCGTGGCTCATCCCGGCCATGAACTGGTTGCGGGTGTCGTTGATGGTCTCGGCGAGCAGCAGCTTGGCCTGCTGCCTGCGCAGACCCAGGGCCTGGGCAATGGCGAAATACAGGGTGGCGATAGCGCAGCCGATGGCTGTCAGGTAGTGGTTCACTTCCAGGTAAGGCGTGATGTCGAATACCCGCAGGTACAGATAGACCGAGGTGACATGACTGAACGCCCATCCGACAGTCACCACAGCGGCATTGTCGACGCCGCGGATCCAGAGATAGATCGCGGTTCCCAGCACGAGAACTGCGCCCGGTCCCGCGACGAAGGCTATCAGCAGAGTATCTATCGGTTTCGGCAGGAACGGCGATACGGTCGTCAGCAGGCCCGCGATGATCAGCAGGCGCATGGCGATGTTGATGCGGGGCGTGTGCTCGGCGGTATTCAGGTAGCGCTGAAAGAACCGCACGCCACTGGCGAACAGCAGCCCCTGGACGACGAAATAGAGCAGGTTCGCGTGCTGCCAGGCCTCCGGCCATATCCAGACCTGACCGAACCCGGTCGCGACCGCCACATAGAGCGCATAACTGAGGCTGAACGGCACGAAATCCAGATAGGCCTTGTCCCGCACCGTCAGATAGACGGTCAGAACGTAGAGGCAGACGGCGATGACCGCCCCGAACAGGAGGCCGAGCAGGATCTGGTCGAGCATCAGTTCGCGTGCGAAACGCTTCTCGCTCAGAAGTTCTAGAGGGGCGAGCAGGACCGACGTGCTCTGGACCTGCAGATAGACAACCGTCGTCGCCATGGCGGGCAGGTGGACCGGAAACGCCGGGAAATGACTCTGCCGGAAGCTCTCCGGCAGGGGCAGGCTGTCGCCGCGCGCAATCCGGACAGGTTCGCCGCCCTCCGGGCGTGGCAGATATGCGGTCACGGAATCAATGTAGGGAAAGCGATAGACGAGCACAGCCGACAGAGCCTCCGCTGCCCTGTTGGTCATGGTCAGTCGCAGCCAGAGGGGGCGGTCGCTGAATCCGAGGTGCAGGGATTGCATCGGGCCGTCTGCGAAAGTCAGGCGCCGGGCGTTCTGCAGGTCCGCCGTACCGGATTCATCAAACGCATATGCCAATGCGAGTTCGGTATTCCCCTCCGGTGACGATTGTCATGGCAGGCCCTCCGGCGCATTTGGGAACAACAGGAAGCCGAGCACCACCAGTGCAGCAATCCCGACTGCCCAGCCGGTGTAGGGCGGAACCCCGGGAAACCGGATCTTCCGTATGACGGCAGGTCTGGTCATCGGATCTTCAATTTCCAGGCTCTCCGCGGAAACAACATCATCGTGCACTGTCCCTGCGATAGCAGCTTTTCCGGATTCCGCAAAAAGGAGGAATTGCGAAAGACGGCATTTCCTTTATCTGCCTGTGGCATATGATTAGGCGCGCTAGGCATTTTTCGGGTGGCATGATGGACGAGGTTCTGAAACTGAGGGCAGAGGCGCTGCGCCGCTTCAACCGGACCCACACGAGTCTGGTCGGGCTGCTGCAACAGGCCTATCTGGACAGCGGCCTCTCGCTGACCGAGGTGCGGGTGATCTACGAGATCGCGAACGGGGACGGATTGACCATCTCGGATCTCGCACGGGACCTGATCCTCGACAACGGCTATCTCAGTCGCCTTGTGCGGGGACTCAAGGACCGCGGACTGATCACCGCCGCGGTGTCGCAGGCGGATGGTCGCCAGCAGATCCTCGCGCTGACGGCTGACGGGGCTGAATTGTACCGATCCCTCTCCGGCAGGTCGCAGAGCGAGATGATGAAACTGATCTCCGGCCTTGGGGAGCAGGATCAGCGGAACCTGATGACGGCGCTGCAGTCTGCCGGGACGTTGCTCGCCAGGGCTTGCGGTCGGCCCGCGCCCACGCCGGTCGTCACGCTCAGAAGCCATCGGCCGGGCGACATGGGGTGGGTGATCTCGGCACATGGACGGATCTATGCCACCGAGTTCGGCTGGGATCATACCTTCGAGGCGATGGTCGCGGACATCGCCGCCGCATTCCTGCGCGACTTCGATCCGGAGTGGGAACATTGCTGGATGGCGGAGATCGACGGGGTCCCCGTTGGTTCGGTCACCGTCGTCAGGAAATCACCTGCAGAAGCGCAACTGCGCCTGCTGATCATCGACCCTTCCGCGCGCGGTCTGCGCCTGGGTGAACGCATGGTCGAGGAATGTATTCGCTTCGCGAAATCAAAGGGCTACGGCAAGCTGGTGCTCTGGACCAACGACAATCTGCACGCGGCCCGCCGGATATACCAGAAGGCCGGATTCCGACTGGTGGAGGAGGAGCCGCACCACAGTTTCGGTGTCGATCTGGTCGGTCAGAACTGGGAACTGGAACTTTGAACCGCCGCGCGGGCCTTGTGGCTGCGGCAGCCACCGGGATCCAGGTCGGTCTCGGCATTGTCGCCACGCGCTTCGTCGTGGACCAGGCCGGACCGGTCTCACTCGCCTTCTTCCGCTACGCGCTTGCGTTCCTCTGCCTTCTGCCCGTCGCGCTGAAGATCGCGCCCTGGCCATTTGCCCGCCGGGACGTGATACCGGTGGTCCTGCTGGGTATTGTCCAGTGCGGACTGGTGATCGTCTTCCTCAACATTGCCCTGCAATACATCCCCTCCGCCCGAGCATCGCTGATCTTTGCCACGTTCCCGCTGCTGACCATGGTGCTCTCCGTCCTCTTCGGGAAGGAGGCGTTCAGTACCCGCGTGGCCTTTGCCGTGGTCGTCACGATCATCGGTGTCGGCCTGGCATTGGGGGAGAAGGTGACGGAAACCGCTGTCGTCGATGAAGGCTGGATCGGTGAACTCGCTGCCTTTGCGGCAGCCCTGTCGGGCGCGGCCTGCTCGATCTTCTATCGCCCCTACCTGATGCGCTATCCGACCGTTTCTGTCGGATCGCTCGCCATGCTGGCATCGGTCATCTTTCTTGCTGCCGCGGCGGCGCCGGAGGGACTCTTCGAGACGCTTCCGGCCTTCAGCGACATCGGGTGGATGGCCGTGATCTTCATCGGCGTCGGCAGCGGCGCCAGCTATTTCCTCTGGCTGTATGCGTTGAGCAACGCGGGCGCGACCGAGGTGACGATCTATCTTGGCCTCAGCCCTGTGACGGCCGCGCTGGGGGGGGCCGTTCTGCTGGGCGAGATACCGGGAACGGCGACCTTTGCCGGTCTCGTTCTGGTACTGGCAGGCCTCTGGCTGGCCTCCCGCCAGCAGCCACCACAGGCAACCGGCCCGGCATGACGGCAATCGGCTCTGATCTTGCTTGAAGTGACCCAACGTCTCTGGCTTGGTGTCGAAATGAAACCCTTTCCGGTCCTGATTGCCGTTCCAATGCTTGCCCTGGTGCTGGCGCTGTCTGCTGCCCATCCGGCCCAGGCGCAGCTTGGCAGTCTATGGCGTGCCATAACGGGGCAGGATGAAGGACCGAAACCGGACAAGGGGTTTGGTCCGTTTCGCGATGAATCCCGACGCGTGGAGGAGGCGCTGAACTGCAGTCGCGTGGTGGAACAGGCGACCGATGCCTTCTCGGACCTGCGACGTCACTGCATCCTGGGCGACAATCGGACGGTGCGTGTCACAATCACCGAACCGGTCGGTCATGAGGGGCTGACCAAACGCGTCCGGCTGACCTGGACCGACAATGGCACCGGCGAGAACCGCGCGCTCAACGCCCCGCCGCATGTCGATCGCTCGGCCGCACAGGCGGCTCTGGCGAGGCTTGCGGCGCTGTTCGTGCCGGAGGAGGCCGACTGGCTGATCCGGCTCTTCACCGAAGGGACCGACGGGACCTTCGACGCAGGCCCGTTCAACGTCTCCGTGGTGCACCAGTCCCGCGCGGGCATGGATCTCCGCACCGTCGAACTGCGGGACGGCAACTATGCGGCCCTGGCCAATTCCGAAGCCGAAAGTGCCCGCCCCGGTTTCGATCGGTGCCTCTTCATCGTGCGCAACATCGAAGTCCTGAAGAAACTGGAGATCGACGGGGAGCCGAGGCCTCAGCGCTCTGACCTGCACCTGACCTACTTCCTCTATGCGAAGCGGGGCGACCGGTTCCTGTGCGAGCTGCATGATTCCGGCTATTACCGCATCAGGATCTCGCAGAAGGATGGTGAGGAGTTCCGCACCCTCGCGCATGGCAACATTCGTTGAGCCGACAGCCGTCACCGTCCGAGTGACTGTGATACCGCCACTCGCCAAAATCGTTTAGGCTTCCCGTACGGGCGCGCGAGAATGCTCGTCGGGGGGAATGAACATGGGTTTCGCACGCTCACTGCTGGCATTGATGATCCTGATCCTGCTCGGGTTCTCCTGGTCCGGAACAGGAGAGGTGAAGGCGCAGGCGCTCCAGGTCCTGAAACAGGCCGAGAAGCGTTCCGAGACCGAGACCGCGCCCGCGCCGGGACAGCAGAGCCTGGAGACCCTGCTGGAACCCACTGTCCGGAAACTCGTCGAAGAGAAGCTCGCTGCGGGCAATGCCGCACAGCAGGATGCCGCACCGCAACAGGGCGGGGGCGATCCCTTCGCGGCACTGATCGACGGTGCGCGCAACAGCATGAACGGCATCATCAGGGGCATTGACGGGGTCATCGCCATCTGGCCCCTGTGCCAGAGCGAGGTCGAGGATGCCTTCATCCTGCTGACGGATTTCGAGGGCTGGCCGCGCATGTGGACCGGCATTGCCAATCTTGCGCTGATGCTGGCCGGCGGCGGACTGCTGGCCTGGCTGACGCGGCGCATGTTCGGTCAACTGGTGGTCACGCCAGCGGCGATCCGCGGTCGGCTGCTGCCATCCCTGACGGTCACCCTGGTGGTGCTGCTGCGTGATCTGCTTGTGCTGGCGGTGATGGTTGCTGCCGGTTTCCTGCTGTCACTGGTCTGGTTCAGCCAGTTCGACCCCATGCGGATCTTCCTGATCAGCTATCTCGCCGTGACGGTCGTCGCGATGGCCGGGTGGTTCCTCGGCAATGCGCTGTTCGCGCCGAAGGCACCCGAACGGCGGATGGTGGACCTGGACGACCGCGCCGCGCGGCGCATGGTCTACTGGCTCACCATCGTCCTCGGGCTGGCTGCGCTTGCCGGGTTCAGCATGGGCATGCTGCGCCTGCTGGGCATGCCGCAGGCCATGCTGGACATCGTGCAGCTCGGTGTTGGCGGTCTTCTGGCGCTCGTGTCACTGGTGGTGATCCTCAGAACACCGGTTGATCACGACCGGCCATCGGCGAGCACAGGTCTTGGCGCGATGCTGCACCAGTTGTTCGGGCGCTATCGCCGGGTCTGGCTGGTCGTTGCGACGGCCATGTTCCTGCTGCTCTGGTCCCTGAGTGTCTTTTCCCCGGACCCGAGCAAGACCGTCGCGGTCTTCTGCCTGTTCGGGGCGCTGGCCGGCGGCCTGTTCGTCTCCCGTCTCCATAATCCGGCGGAACCGGACGAGGAATCTGCCGCGCGCGCGACCGACGCGGGCGGGGAGGCCGGGATACTGGAGATGAAACAGGGTGGCGGCCTGCTGCCGTCTGTCCGCCAGATCGCCTATCTGGTGCTGGCACTGATCGGCCTGGCGGCGTTCCTGCACGTGGTTGCCCTCGATATCATTGCCCTGCAGCAGAGCCCGGCCGGGCAGCTGGCGACCGAGGTGCTGCTGGATGTGCTGGCCATCCTGCTGGTGGCCTCCATCGGCTGGGCACTGGTGCAACGGACGATCACCCGCTTCATCGACCGGGAGAACGAGCGCGCGATGGCCGCTGCCGCCGATCATGCAGTTGATGAAGACGGTCTGGGCGGTCTGATCGTTTCCCGCTTCGGCACGCTGCTGCCACTGATACGCGGTTTCATCCTGACCATCCTTGTCGCCATCACCATCATGGTGGTGCTGTCGTCGATGGGACTGGATATCGGTCCCCTGATCGCCGGTGCGGGTGTCGTGGGCATCGCCGTCGGCTTCGGTGCCCAGGCCTTGGTCCGGGACATCATCTCCGGCATCTTCTTCCTGATCGACGATGCGTTCCGCGTCGGCGAATATGTCGAGTTCGGGGAGATCCGGGGCCAGGTGGAACAGATCTCCATCCGCTCCATGCGCCTGCGCCACCATCGGGGGGCCATTCACACGGTTCCCTTTGGCGAACTGCGCTCCATCACCAACTACAACCGCGACTGGGCGATCTACAAGCAGGAGTTCCGGCTGCCCTATGACACCGACGTCGACAAGGTCCGCAAGATCATCAAGAAGGTCGGTCTGAGGCTGCTGGAGGATCCGGAACTCGGCCCGAAGTTCATCCAGCCGCTGAAGTCCCAGGGCGTGTTCCGCATCGAGGAGGGGGCCCTGATCCTGCGCACCAAGTTCACCTGCAAGCCGCGGGAGCAGTTCATGATCCGCAAGGCCGTGTTTCAGGAAGTGAAGAACGACCTCTATGCGGCGGGCATCGAACTCGCACAGCGCCGGGTCCAGATCGAATGGCCGGACTGGGCGAAAGGCGAGGGTGAAACGGAAACCATGAATGCCGATGCGGCCCCCGCCGTACAGAAGCCGGAAGGCCAGAAGACTCCGCCTGCGGGCGCCGTTGCCGCCGCAGGGGCGGCAGGTCTCGTCATCGCGCAGAACACCCAGACCAAGGAATATCCGGATGAGCCCTGAACGCATGACAGACACGAGACATGTCCCTGCCTATTGCGCCCAGTGCAGATCACGCTGCGGCTGCATCGCCGTGGTCGAGAACGGACGCCTGGCCGGCATCGAGCCCATGCCGGACCATCCGACAGGCGCGAAACTTTGTCCGAAGGGCCGCGCCGCCCCGGAACAGGTCTATCACCCTGACCGTCTGACCCGACCGATGCGCCGGACCACGCCGAAGGGGGCAGGGCCGACCGAATGGCAGCCAATAGGCTGGGACGAGGCGCTGGACGAGATCGCGGCGCGGATGGGCCGGGTCAGGGATACACATGGCGCGGAACAGGTCGCCTTCTCCGTCACCACACCCAGCGGCACACAGCTATCCGACGGCATCGCCTGGATCGAGCGCTTCATCCGCGCCTTCGGCAGTCCCAACACGATCTACTCGACGGAGATCTGCAACTGGCACAAGGACGAGGCGGCGAAGTTCACGACAGGCCATGACATCGGAGTTCCGGATTTCGCAAACACCGACTGCATCCTGCTGTGGGGCAACAACCCGGCGAATACCTGGCTGGCCAGGGCCGGTGAAGTGCAGAAGGGGCTGCAGAACGGCGCACGAATGGTCGTGGTCGATCCGCGTCCGACCACCTTCGCCAGTCGTGCCGACTGCTGGCTGCAGGTAAAGCCGGGTACGGACCAGGTGCTGGCACTTGGCCTGGCGCACCTGCTGGTGCGGGATGGCCGCTTTGATGAAGCTTTCATGCGCGACTGGAGCAACGGTCCCCTGCTGCTGCATGGCGACGAGATGCGGTTCCTCAGACAGTCGGACCTGATGGCCGATGGCTCGTCGGACGTGCTGCTTGGCCAGTCATCGTCCGGCGCCCTGCTGCGCTATGATCGGTCGACCGGCCAATGGCTTGATGATCGGGCAGACCTGCTGCTCGACAGTGGCTGCAGGGTCGAGACACTCTCGGGCGGGATCGACTGCCGTTCCGCCTTTGCCGCCTACCGTGAATTGCTGGACCGTCACGCGCCTGACCATGTTTCCGGGGTTACCGGCATACCTGTCGAGGCCCTCGAGAAGGCCGCGGCAATCCTTGGCGACAGCGCATCCGTTGCCTACTACACATGGAATGGTGTGGGGCAGAGCAGTTCGGCCACACAGACCGACCGTGCCATGACCTTGCTGCACGCCCTGACCGGCAGCATCGGCGTGCCGGGCGGTAATGTGGCGGGCGGAATCGCGCGTTTCAACGACATATCCGGTCCCGAGCTGTTGTCCGCAGAACAGCGGGCGAAGGCGCTGGGTCTGGCAGAGCGGCCCCTGGGACCCCCGGCAAATGCCTGGGTCACCGGTCGTGACGTCTATCGCGCCGTGCTGGGGCAGGGGCCATATCCGGTGCGGGCCCTGTTCTCCTTCGGCGGCAATCTGCTCGCTTCGCAGCCTGATACGGCGCTGGCGCGGCAGGCGCTCACCGCTCTGGAATTTCATGTCCACACGGATTTCTTCCTGAACGCTACAGCGGAGTACGCCGACATCGTGTTGCCGGTCGCGACATCCTGGGAGCGGGAGGGGCTGAGCACGAGCTTCGACAACAGCCTGGAGGGGCAGCGGCACGTGCAGTTGCGTCCGGCGGTCGTGGCACCGGTGGGGGAATCACGCTCGGATATCGATATCGTCCTGCAACTTGCCGAACGTCTGGGCTTGTCCGACCGTTTCTTCGATGGCGATGTGGATCGGGGACACGATCACCTGTTGGCTCCATCAGACCTGACCGTCGCGGAACTGCGCCGCAAACCGGAAGGAATCAGCCTGGAGGGAGAGGTCACCTACCGCCCTCATGCCCTGCAGGACGAATCCGGCCAGGTCGCGGGTTTCGATACGCCGACCCGCCGACTGGAGGTCTGGTCGGAGGTGCTGCAGCAGCACGTCGGGTCCGGTTTGCCCTATCCGGCACAGGTTCCCGAAGCCGCAGATCCGTTGCTGCCCCTGAGTCTGGGATGCGCGAAGACCGTCGCCTATTGTCATAGCCAGCATCGCAACCTGCCGTCCCTGCGCCGGCTGGTGCCGGATCCGTTGCTGGAAATCGGCGCGGCGACAGCGGCGGAGCGGGGGATTGCGGATCAGGACTGGGTCCGTGTTTCCACGGCCACGGGCAGTTTCGTTGCCCGCGCCAGGGTGACCCGCAAGCTGCGCGAAGGCCAGGTCTTCGCACAGCATGGCTGGTGGGTGCCGGATCCGTCCGGTCGAGCATATGGCGATGGCACGGGGGACCCGTTGGGGGCCAACATGAACCAGGCTGTCAGCACCGCGAACTGCGATCCTGTCAGCGGGTCGATCCCCCTCAGATCAAGTGCCTGCGAGGTTGTTCGCCTTGCCGGTGATCACGCGTCTGGTGTGGTTGGCGCAGTGTAGCCCATCTTCTCGGGATCACCGGCCGCCCTGTCAGCCAACTGCCTGTCCGCACCCGGTGTAACCGGTGCCGTGACCATGGCAAGTACCATCGCGACCAGATCGTCGGTAAAGACGTCCGAGAGATCGTCGAGTTTTCCGTTCCTGTCCCAGTCGCACAATACACCGGAGGCTGCACGGCTGCCTGCGTAGAGCCTGTAGCGCAGCAGCATCGGCGGCACGTCGGGCAGGCAGTGCACGACACCCTGATGCGCCCGACGCATGCCGCTGTCCATCCCCTTCATGATCTCCATGAGCCGCAGATCTGGATCCTTCAGGACCTGGTCGAGGAAGCGCAGCGTCTGAAGACCGGATTCACCGTCGGAGCGCTGTTCGCACAGGGGGCGGACCAGCGCGTTGATGTAGTCACTCACGACCGGTTGCCTTCCCGAGGCTTCCAGTTCGTCGACAAGCTGGTTCCTGCGGGCATCAATTCTCGCGACACCGCGTTCGAACACGGCCCGCAACAGGCCTTCCCGTGATCCGAAATGGTACTGGATCGCCGACGTGTTGCGTTGACCGGCAGCCTGCAGGATCTGCCTTTGGGAGACCATCGCGATCTCCTGCTGTCCGTACAATTCACCTGCTGCCGTCAAGATCTTGTCCTTGGCACTCATTCCCTGTCTTCTCCCCCGTTGGTCGACGTCCAGTTGTCGCTCGACCTGTCTCTCATTCGGGGCCGCACCGTCATGGTCTTGCTGCCATGATCGTATTCAACCCCGTGGCTCACAACCTACACGTGACTCGACGCGCGTTTGCAGGATGCAACTGCACCTTTTCCTGAACAATTGGCGTCCAGGTCAATGTGCGTTTCGTCCCGGATGATGCGGCGCATCGAAACGCATGCATGGTTGCCAGCGACGGTCGCCGCGCCATACTGCTGCCAGCAGGAACGAAACCGGGTATGGAGGCGGGACAATGAAACTCACACGCAGGCAGATGCTGCAGGGTACGGGCCTGGGGGCGGCGGCGATGCTGCTGGCACCGGGTGGAGCGCTGGCGGCGGCGCACGGCGGCGGGGCGGTGACCATCGCCTATCATGTCAACCTGCCATCCTGGGATCCGACCGTCGGCCTGTCGGCGGTCAATCCGACGATCCAGACATTCTATCAGACAGTCTACGACCAGCCGATCACGCAGAACCCCGACCTCAGCTTCTCACCAGGGTTGCTGACCGGCTGGGGCTGGAACGATGACCGTACCGAGATCTGGATGGACGTGCGCGAAGGTGTTACCTGGCACGACGGTTCCCCCTTCACGGCGGAGGATGTCGCCTGGTCGCTGACCCGCGCGGGTAACCCGGAGACCGGCAATCCGATCCAGTTTCTCTGGTCGAAGGTCACCGACTACAAGGTCAGCGGCAACCGGGTGACCGGCAAGGTTGCGGCCTATGAGCCGACATTCTTCAAGTGGCTTTCGTTCCTGACCGGCTACTTCATGCCCAAGGCCTATTTCGAGAAGGTCGGTGCGGAAGGTTTCGAGAAGGCCCCGATCGGGACCGGCCCCTACATGGTGGAGGAGTTCCAGCGCAACGCCTTCGTCCGGCTGAAGCGGAACCCGAACTACTGGGGCGAGAAGCCGGCCTTCGAGACCGTTGTCTTCAAGTTCGTCACCGATGCGTCTGCCCGCGTGGCGGAAGTGGAGAGCGGCGGTTCCGACATCACGCTGGAGATTCCGTATCAGGAATATGACCGCCTGAAGCAGAAGTCGGGTCTGGCGGGTGTCACCACACCGGTCAGCGACATCGGCATGATCTTCCTGAACGACATCGAGGTCATGACCGATCCGAACGTGCGCAAGGCCGCAGCCCACGCCATCGACAAGAAGGCCATCGTGGACCGGTTGCTGCGGGGCTATGGCGTGCCCATCGACACGCTGCAGGCACCGGAGTACGCGGCGTTCGATCCCTCGATCCAGGTGGCCTACGACCCGGAGGCATCGAAGGCGCTGCTGGCGAAGAGTGGCTATTCGACCGACAATCCGGTGCGGTTCCGCATCCAGACCACCCGCGGCTTCAAGCCGAAGGACTACGAGATGGTGCAGGCCATCGTCGGCATGTGGCGCAAGGTCGGGATCGAGGCGGAGATCGAGGTCTACGAGATCGCCAAGCATTACGAGCTGCGCGCGACGGACACGCTGGCTCCGGCGGCGTTCTACAACTGGGGCAACTCCATCGGCGATCCCTCGACCTCGACCGGGTTTGCCATGTTCGGACCGTCGCCGCATTCCGTCTGGGACGGGCAGGATCTGATCGACATGATCGGCCCGCTGTGGGGCGAGGCCGACGAGGCCAGGCGCATTGCCGGCTACAAGGCCGTGGACAGGCATATCGCCGAGAATGCCTACGTCATTCCGCTGCTGCAGTACGTCCAGCCGATCGTTCATGCTGACACTGTCTCTGTCGGCACGCATGTTTCGGGTGTCCTGCTGCCCCAGGCCGTGAAACCGGCCTGAGGCCGCCGCTGTTGCCGGGACCGCGCCGCGACGGCCGTGGCGCGGTCCTGCCCTCCAGTCCAGTCGGGGAAGTCTGAATGAGTGGCAGCCTGCTTCTCCGCCGGTTGGTGCAGGCGGTGCCGACGCTGTTCGGTGTTTCTGTCGTGGTGTTCGTGCTGGTCCGCGTGGTGCCGGGCAATCCCATCGCCATGATGCTGCCCCCCGGGGCCAGCCTGGAAGACATGGAGCGGCTGCGTCAGGCCTACGGGCTGGATGGCAGCATCGTCGAGCAATATGTGATCTGGCTGGGACAGGCGCTGCAGGGCTCCTTCGGGACCTCCATCAGCCTGCGGCAGGATGTTCTGGAACTGGTGCTCGGGCGTCTTCCGGCAACGCTGGAACTCGCGGTTCTTGCCACCATCATGGCGGTCACCGTAGGGGTTCTGGCGGCAACGGTCGGGATCCTGTTCCGGGGGCGCTGGCCCGAGACACTGATTGACGCCATCAACGGGTTCACGCTGGCGGTGCCGGATTTCATCTGGGCGCTGGCGCTGATCCTGGTCTTCGGCGTGCTGCTGCCGGTGCTGCCGATCTCCGGCCGTGTCGATCCACGGCTGGGCACCGAATTTGCCACGGGATTCTACCTGATCGAGGCACTGGTCAGTGTGCGGTTCACCGTCGTCGGTGACCTGCTGGCCCACATGATCATGCCCGCGATTGCGCTGGCGCTGCCTCTGGCCGCGATCATCACGCGGGTGCTGAAGAACAGCCTGGCGGAGGCCATGGCCCAGGACTACGTGATGATCGCGCGCGTGAAGGGCTTTTCCCGCTGGCGCATCATCTGGGTGGAGGCATTGCGGAATGCCTCGATCCCGGCACTGACACTGACCGGTGTGCAGTTCACCTTTCTGGTCGGCGGCACTGTGCTGGTGGAGAAGATCTTCTCCTACCCCGGTATCGGCAACATGGCGATCGATGCGGTGATCAACCGGGACCTGCCATTGATCCAGGGGCTGATCCTGAGCTTCGCCGTGATCTTCATCGTCGTGAACCTGCTGGTGGACCTCTCCTACGGGCTGCTGAACCCGCGGCTGCGCACATGACCGGGGCGCGGCTGAACTGGCGGATCGTGGTGGGCGGCGGCGCGTTGCTGGTGCTGGCGCTGATTGCAATCGCGGCCCCGCTGCTGGCACCCGTCGATCCGCTGGAGCAGGACCTGTTCCTGGAGCTGCTGCCGCCCTGGTGGCAGGCCGATGCCGATCCGACACGGGCGCTGGGGGCGGACAGTCTTGGCCGGGATGTGCTGTCGCGCCTGATCCATGCCGCGCGACCGGCACTGATCGTGGCCGTCGTCGCGGGGGTGCTGACCATGCTGCTCGGCACGGCCCTCGGGCTGCTGGCCGGGTACATGGGGGGCATGATCGACGTCGTGATCTCCCGCATGGTCGATATCTGGACCAGCTTTCCGCCGGTCCTGCTGGCGATCATGCTGGTGGCGCTGATCGGTACCGGGCTGCATTCGGTCATCATCGCCATCGTGCTGATCGACTGGACGCGGTTCTGCCGCGTCGTGCGCTCCGAGACGCTGGCGCAGACGGAGATGGAATATATCGATGCGGCGGTGATCGGCGGGCTGAAGCGGGGCGCGATCCTGTTCCGGGAAGTGCTGCCGAACGTGCTGCCACTGGTCATCGTGCTGCTGACACTGGAAATGAGCATCGCCATCATCGTGGAGGCGATCCTGTCCTTCGTCGGCCTCTCGGTCTCGTCCGATTCCCCCACCTGGGGCGGCATGATTGCGGAGGGTCGGCAGGTCATTCATCAGGCCTGGTGGGTGATGGCCTTTCCCATGGGGCTGATCCTGATCGCCGTACTGGCGCTGAACCTGCTGGGTGACGGACTGAAGACCGCTCTCGATCCGGTACTGCGCCGATGAACCCGGTCCTCGACATCCGCGATCTGCGCGTGTCGCTGCGGCGCGGTGCCCATCTGGTCCGCGACGTTTCCCTGTCTGTCGATGCGGGGGAGGTCCATGGCCTGGTGGGGGAAAGCGGTGCAGGCAAGACGATGATCGCCAGGGCCGTCCTCGGCATCCTGCCGGATGCGATCCGGGTCACCGGCGGCACTGTCCGGTTCCGGGGCGAGGATCTGCTGCGACTGCCCCCGAAACGGCTCCGGTCGCTGCTGGGGCGCGAGATCGCGCTGATACCGCAGGATCCGCTGACCGGCCTCAACCCCGCCCGGCGCATCTCGGCGCAGATGACCGACATGCTGCGTCATCATCTTGGTCAGTCGCGGGGGGAGGCGCGGGTGAATGCGCTGCGCCTGTTGCAGGAAGTGCAGATCCGTGACCCAGAACAGGTCCTCGACCGCTATCCCCACGAACTTTCGGGCGGCATGCGTCAGCGGGTGCTGATCGCCATCGCCTTCTCCGCCGAACCGTCGCTGATCGTCGCGGACGAGCCGACGACGGCGCTGGATGTGACGGTACAGAAACAGATCCTGCGCCTGATCCGCCAGATGCAGGAACGACACGGCACGGCGGTCCTGTTCGTCACCCACGACCTGGGCATCGTGGCGAAGGTCTGTCACAGGGTCACCGTGCTGCACACCGGGCAGGTGGTGGAGCAGGGGGGCATCGCCGACATCATGTCCGCGCATGCCACGCCCTTCACCCGCGCGTTGATGGACGCAACCCCGCGCTATGACCAGCCTGCGGATGCACTGCATCCGGTGCCGGAACATGTTCACCAGGAATTGCGCGCCGCCGCACGCCGCTTCGACGAGGCCAATCCATGAGTCCGCCGCTGCTGCAGGTGCGCGACCTGACCCTGTCCCTGCCGGACCGGTCGCGCGGCGGCATGTTCAGCAAACCCCCGATGGTCGATATCCTGCGTGGCATCAGCCTCGACCTGCGGGCGGGGCATTCGCTCGGCATTGTTGGCGAAAGCGGGTCCGGCAAGACCAGCCTGGGCCGGGCAATCGTCAGACTGTACCAGCCGACCTCCGGGCAGATCCTGTTCGATGGCGCCGATATCACCACCCTGGATGAGGCTGCCATGCGCGCCCATCGCAGGAACATGCAGATGATTTTCCAGGACCCCCAGTCGTCACTCAACCCGCGCCGCAGGATCGGCGAGATCGTCGCGCAGCCCGTGCTGACACTGGGACTGGAACAGGACCGCCGTGCGGCCCTGAAACGCGCGGATCTGGCGCTCGACCGGGCGGGACTGGGGCATGCTTTTGCGCGGCGCTATCCACATGAACTTTCCGGGGGACAGCGTCAGCGCGTCGGCATTGCCCGCGCCATAGCGACGGAACCAAGGCTGATCGTGGCCGACGAGATCGTTTCCGGACTGGATGTCTCGACGCAGGCGCAGATCCTGGCCCTGCTGAACGATCTGAAACGGGACATGGGCCTGTCACTGGTCTTCATCAGCCACGATCTGTCGGTCGTGCGGGTGCTGGCGGATCGGGTGATGGTGATGCTGGGCGGGCGCGTGGTAGAAGAGGGCAACACTGCCGACGTGTTTCAGGGCCCGAGAAATGCCTACACACGTCAGCTCATAGACGCGGTTCCACTGCCGGTGATCGATCCGGACTGGCTGGACTCGCAACCGGGAACGGAGGGGACGCGAATGGTCGATATCAAGGGGCAGACAGTTCTGGTCACGGGTACCAGCCGGGGCATCGGCAAGGTCTTCGTGGATGCGCTGCTCGCCACAGGGGCCGCGAAGGTCTATGCCGCCAGCCGCAAGGGCGACGGCGCACATGACGACGGCCGTGTCGTCCCGGTGAAACTGGACGTGACCAGTGCTGCCGACATCGCGGCGGCGGCGGGAACCTGCGCCGACACCACGGTGCTGATCAACAATGCCGGCATCAACTTCAATACGAAGCTGCTTGATACCGACCAGACGGATGCGGCCGCAGCGGAGATGACGACGAACTATTTCGGCACCCTGAACATGTGCAGGGCCTTCGCGCCGGTGATCGAAGGCAATGGCGGTGGCGCCATCGTCAACATGGCGTCGATCCTTGCCCGGGTGAACCTGCCGCTGATGGGCTCGCTCTGCGCCTCCAAGGCTGCCGTCTATTCGATGACACAGGGAATTCGCGCTGAACTGGCCACGCGCGGCGTGGCGGTCTTCGCGGTGCTGCCCGGCGCGGTCGATACCGACATGACGAAGGATTTTCCGCCACCGAAGGCCGCGCCCGCCGACATCGTCGCGGAAGTGCTCGCCGGCATGAAGGCAGGGGAAGCCGACATCTATCCGGGCGACATGGCGAAGGGTGTGTCGGGCGGCCTGGCCGCTGACAGGCCCGCCGTCATCGCCGAGATGGCCGGCTACGTATAGGTTAGGGAATCAGGTTTCGGACGAGGGAGCAGTTTCGGATGGGTACTTACGTTGACATCAGCGCAACGGATGGCGCAGGCACCATGCGCGCCTATCTGGCAACACCGGAGAAGGGTTCCGGCCCCGGTCTGGTGCTGTTGCAGGAGATCTTCGGGGTCAATGCCTTCATGAAGGACATGGCCGACTATTTCGCGGAAGAGGGTTATGTCGTGATGGTGCCGGACCTGTTCTGGCGGATCGAGCCCGGCGTGGAACTCGGCAGTTCGGAGGAGGAACGCGCGAAGGCATTCGATCTCTACGGCAAGCTGGACGTGGACAAGTCGATCGAGGATGTGGCTGCCACCATTGCGGCTCTGCGCGCGCATGAGGCACAGGTCGGCAAGGTCGGCGCTGTCGGATACTGCCTTGGCGGTCGGCTGGCTTGGCTCGTGGCCGCCCGGACCGACATCGACGCGGCGGTCGGCTACTACGGCGTGAAGATCGAGGGGGATCTGGCGGAGAAGGGGCGGATCACCGCGCCCCTGATGCTGCATTTCGCCGAACTCGACAGCTACACCCCACCGGAAGTGATCGAACAGATCAGCGGCGCGACCGCCGACATGCCCAATGTGGAGATCTACACCTACCCAGGTGCCGATCACGGCTTCGCCCGCCCGACCGGCGCGAACTATGACAAGCCGTCGGCAATGATGGCCTATTCCCGCACGCTGACCCTGCTGCGACGGGTCCTCGGGCCGGTCTATGACCTCAGCCAGCTCTGGGACATGCACTGCTTCTACGAGTTCGCGGAACGTGACGTGGATGCCACCATGGCGACGATGGTTTCGGCACCCTACGTCAACCACATCCCGACCATGACCGGCGGTGTCGGGCACGATCATCTGAAGCGGTTCTACAAGTACCACTTCGTCGATTCGAACCCGGAGGACACGAAGCTGGTGCCGATCAGCCGCACCATCGGCACCGACCGGCTGGTGGACGAGATGCTGTTCTGCTTCACCCACACGCGGGAAATCGACTGGATGCTGCCCGGTATCGAACCGACGGGGAAGTATGTCGAGGTCCCGCTGATCGCCATCGTCCATTTCCGCGGCGACAAGCTCTACAACGAGCATATCTACTGGGATCAGGCCTCCGTGCTGGTGCAGATCGGCAAGCTGGACCCAGCGGGGCTGCCGGTCGCCGGACATGCCACCGCGCAGAAGCTGCTCGATCCTTCGCTGCCGTCGAATGAACTGATGGGCGACCTCTGGAAGAGCAGTGAGGGCAAGCCGATCTGACGGCGTGCCCTCACGGCGAAATGCACTGCTGATTGTGGCGCTCAGGCGCGTTGCACGGGTCCAGGAACCATTTGACGTACCACAGGCCGAAGCAGGCAGCGACCGGCAGCTTCAGAAATAGGCCCTGCTCTCGAAGGCCGCATAGATCAGGGCAACGGCGCCGCACCATGATGCACCGATCCGCCACGCTAGCATCGCCGCGGGTCCGCCCGCGTACTGGCGGGTTCTGATGACGGCTCCGGCGCTGACCGCCATGACGATGAAGAAACCAAGCAGCAGGCCGGGCAGGGTGGGCAGGGGGACCTCGCCCCAGGCATGTCCGGTCAGGGCACTCAGGCAGCCGACAAGGCCGCCGGTCGCGGCCAGGATCGCGACGATGCGTCCGGGCAGCTTCGGCAGCAGGGCAGCGAGTGCCGCGAAAATCGCACCAAGAAGCACTGCGATCGGTTCAATGAACGGACCAACGTAGGATGCGACCGGAACTGCCACGATGACACCCGCCAGAAAGGCCAGCAGGATCGGCGCGATTCTCGTGTGGCCGCCCAGCCCGACCAGAAGACCAAGCGGCAGGATGCAGAGCAGGATGGTCGGCGCGATCACGGGGAGCGTCACCCCCTCCATGAACGACGCCAGCATGCTGCTGCGGGAAAATGCATGTGCATGGGCCAGCTCCGGCCCGATCAGGACCAGGCCGGCGGCCAGAAGGCCGAATGCGGTGCGGCTCCGGATCAAGCGATACCGACGAGGAATGCGCCGCCGACCGCGGCAATCACGACACCGGCTGCCCGGACAATATAGGCACCCTTCGGCATGGAAGTGGCGAAGCCCAGCAGGATACCCGCGAGGTGCAGCACCCCGGTTCCGACAACGAAGCCCAGTGCATATGCGAACGGGTTGGCCGCATCAGGCAGTTCCGTCCCGTGCGCATGACCATGGAAGATCGCGAACACGCCAACGATGACTGCTGCGATCCACAGCGGTGCCCTGACGGCGAACGCGACCAGCAGCCCCAGGACGATACCTGACACGGCGATGCCCGCCTCCACGGCCGGTACCGGAATGCCGGCAACCCCGAGTGCGCCGCCGAATGCCATCACGAGCGGGAACACCACCGGCAGGATCCAGATTGCGGGCTTGCCGAGGAATGCGCCCCAGAGGCCGACCGCGACCATGGCCACGACATGATCCCAGCCAAGTATCGGATGGGTGAAGCCGCTGATCAGTCCGCCTGAAAGGCCTTCACCCGTGTGCGCCGATGCCTCGCCCGCTGCCAGCAGTGCAAGACCGATCATCACGACCATGGCGGTTCTGAAATGGCTCATGCTGCATCTCTCCACATTCGTACCGTCTGTTTCACCACGCCTGGTGCAACGGACCAGGCGTGGTGATTGAAGACCTGAATCAGGCCTTCACGGTCGGGATCGTGAAGTCCGGGCCGATCTTGTTGCCGCCGGGCCAGCGGCTCGTGACCGTCTTGATCTTGGTGTAGAACTTCACGCCCTCGGGGCCATGCTGGTTGGTGTCGCCGAAGGCCGAGTTCTTCCAGCCACCGAAGGTGTGGAACGACAGCGGCACCGGGATCGGAACGTTGACGCCGACCATGCCGACCTGGACACGGCGGGCGAAGTCGCGCGCGGCATCGCCGTTGTGGGTGAAGATCGACACGCCGTTGCCGAACTCATGGTCGGAGGGCAGGGCCAGCGCCTCATCGAAATCATTGGCGCGGACGACCGACAGCACGGGGCCGAAGATCTCTTCCTTGTAGATGCGCATGTCCGGCTTCACGTTGTCGAACAGGCAGCCGCCCATGAAGTAGCCGCTCTCGTAGCCCTGCATGCGGAAGTCGCGGCCATCGACCACCAGGTCGGCCCCTTCCTCGATACCCAGATTGACGTAGGAAAGCACCTTCTCGCGATGCTCCGCCGTCACCAGAGGGCCGAAATGGGCGTCCGGATCGGTCGAGGGACCGACCTTCAGCGTCTCCACCTTCGGGCGCAGGCTGGCCATCAGGGCCTCGGCCGCTTCCTGACCGACCGGCACGGCGACGGAGATCGCCATGCAGCGTTCACCGGCGGAGCCATAGGCGGAACCGATCAGCGCGTCGGACGCCTGATCCATGTCCGCGTCGGGCATGACGATCATGTGGTTCTTGGCACCACCCATCGCCTGGCAGCGCTTGCCGGCCTCTGCGGCCTTCTTGTAGACATAATGGGCAATCGGCGTGGAGCCGACGAAGCTGACGGCCTGGATGCGCGGATCTTCGAGGATCGCATCGACCGATTCCTTGTCACCATTGACGACATTCAGCACACCCGGAGGGGCACCGGCCTCCAGCATCAGTTCGGCCAGGCGCATGGGGACACTCGGGTCCTTCTCCGACGGCTTCAGGATGAAGGTGTTGCCGCAGGCGATGGCGACCGCGAACATCCACATCGGCACCATGGCCGGGAAATTGAACGGCGTGATGCCGGAGACGACACCCAGCGGCTGGCGCATGGAATAGAGGTCGATGCCGGTGGCGACGCTGTCGGAATATTCGCCCTTCAGCAGATGCGGAATGCCACAGGCGAACTCGACGACTTCCAGCCCGCGCTGCACGGAGCCCTTGGCGTCGGGGACAGTCTTGCCATGCTCGGACGCCAGCAGTTCGCCCAGCTCCTGCATGTTCTGTTCGATCAGTTCCTTGTACTTGAACATCACGCGTGCGCGGTGGATCGGCGACTTGGCCGACCATTCCGGAAAGGCTGCCTGCGCATTGCTGATCGCCGCATCCATCTCGGCACGGCTCGCCAGCGCCACCTCCTTCGACTGCTCACCCAGCGTCGGGTTGAAGACCGGATGGAACCGACCTGAAGTTCCGGCGACATGCTTGCCGCCAATGAAATGTCCAACCCTGTCCATCTGATCCTCCCCGGATGCGCGATATGTTCTGGAATACGACGGGCAATCTATGCCGAGCCAACTGTCGCGGGCAAGGTCGCTGAATGCGATCAGTCGCCGCTGCTCAGGCATGGCGAGGCGGGGGCGATGGCGTCTGGAGACCGTTCCAGCGCCTCCCTGATCGCTTGCGTGAACCGGTCATGCAGAATTCGGGTTCCGGCATCCGACAGGTGGTGCGCATCCTGGTAGAGCAGGGCGCCATCTGCATTCAGCGCGCGGATGACCCGCCCCTCGCCTTCGAACAGAGGTGCCACATCGACCACGGCGACCCCTGCGCCGACCGCCGCGCGGACCGACCGATTGCCCGTGATGCGCAGTTCATGGATGTTCTCCGGCTCGAGAAAGGGACCCTGGTTGTCCCTGCTCACGACCTCTCTCGGCGCGGAGAAGGGCAGGTACGGAGGCTGGGTCAGCAGGATGACCTGTCCTGTCCTGGGCACCAGGAACCGCAGGCTCTCGCACAGCGCCGGACTGCCGGGCGCCAGCATGAACGACCACTTGTGGGTCATGATCACGACATCGGGGGGATAGTCCTCGATCGCCCTTTGAATGTCGGGCCAGAGCGAAGCCTGCGCCCCCGGCAGATGGTTGCGTGACGGACTGGCCAGTACCCGCAGGTTCACGCCCAGTTCGGAGGTGACCCGGTTCAGTGTGCGCGCATACATGGCCGCATGGCTGTCACCGATCAGGGTGACTGTCCGGTCACCGCCATGGTCGATGAACAATCCACCGCTCGCGATCCGGTCGGCATCGGCTGCCGGATACCAGGTTTGGCGCATCTGGTATCCGCCAAGCGCGGCGAGCGCCACGACCACCAGGGTTGCGCCGAACACGGCCAGGTTGCCGCGCCAGCCATTGATCAGCCGGCGCATCGGGCGTTCCACCAGGTAATGCAGCGAGATGGCGGCCACGATCAGTATCCCGATCTTCACAAGTGCCGTCAGGGTGGGGTCCGCCAGGAACATCGCATAGCCGACAAGGGAGAAGATCGGCCAGTGGCAGAGATAGATCGAATAGGAAAGCTTGCCGATCCAGACGCAGGGCTTCAGGGAAAGTGTCCGGTTTACCGGATTGTCCGCGACATGGGCCTGGGAGATCAGCAGCATTGTGGCGATGACCGGCAGAATGGCCTGGATGCCCGGAAATTCGGGACCTTCATGGATGATCGCGAAGGCCAGGGCAATTGCGGCAATGCCCGCCAGGCTGATCAGGGTCGATATGGGACGCGGAGCCTGCCAGCGCTCGAACGCGACCACACCCAGCAGCGAACCGCCCAGCAGTTCCCAGGCACGCGTCGGCAACAGGTAGAATGCGGCTTCATTGTTAACCGGCGTCAGCAGGATGCAGCCGACGAGGCTGGCGATCAGCAGCGCCAGCGTCCCCAGCAACATGCCCTTCGTCAGTCGGGAGAACCCGAACAGCAGCAGCGGAAACACGAGATAGTACTGTTCTTCCACTGCCAGCGACCAATAGTGCAGCAGGGGCTGTGCGAGTGCGGAGAGGGTGAAATAGTCGCCCTGCAGCAGCAGCTTGACATTGATGACCGAGAAGGCGGCGGCAACGATGTTGGCGCCAAGCGAGGCAATGTCCCGGTCCGTATAGATGAACAGCGCCCCGATTGCGGTTGCCACCAGCACGACCATGAATGCCGGCATGATGCGGGCGATGCGGCGCTTGTAGAAGCGACCGAGCGAGAAGTCGCCGGTAACGATCTCCACCGCCAGGATGCGGGTGATCAGAAAGCCGGAGATGACAAAGAAGATGTCCACTCCGACGAACCCGCCGGGCAGCCAGTCACGCTGAAAGGGAAAGATCACGACTGACAGCACCGCGATGGTACGCAAGCCGTCGATGGCAGGCCGGTATTGCAGGGACTGGTGTGGAAGGGAGGCAGAGGCCGTCATCGTCGTGTGCTTGCCGATCCGTGATTGTCCCGCGCGCTGCTGGCGCGACTTCTATCGACTTCGGACAATCGGGTCCAGAACCTCATCACGCTCAGGTCTTCACCGGCGTCGCCCCGCCGCCGTCGAGAATTTCCTTCAGCGGGATATCGAAGGTCTGCCGCTCGCTGGCGATGGAGGAATCGACCACATCCTCCAGCCCGGCGACAACGCTGCCGGCAACCAGCGGCTGGCTGGTCTGGACCTTGAGCGCCAGCATCAGGTCGTAGAGCGTCAGACCGTCCAGTTCCCGCGCCAGCACCCATCGACCGCGCCGGGTTTCGGCGACATAGCCGGTCTTCTCCAGCTGCGACAGCATCGTTTCCATCAGGTTCGGCGCTGTCCGGATGCGGCGGATGAACGCCTGGGTGCGCACGCTCTCGCCGGACGGATGCACCTTCCGCAGCAGACGCAGGATCTCCACCGCCATGGCCAGCCGCCCGACACGGGGCGCGCGGTCGAGATCGACGCTGCCTCGGCCCTGCCATTCCGGCATTGCCGCCGTGATGGAGGCTCCGGCCAGGGTCACGATCCAGACCAGCCATATCCACAGCAGCAGGATCGGCAGCACCGAGATCGCGCCATAGATTGCCTGATAGGTCGGAAACGCCGTGATGTAGAGGCCGAAACCCGCCTTCAGCGATTCGAACAGCACCGCCGAAAAGATTGCCCCGACAGCCGCATCCCGCAGCAGGACATGCCGGTTGGGAAGGACCACGAACAGGGTCAGGTAGCCCCCGAAGGCCAGGACAAGCGGCACCAGGCGGGCAAGCCGGTTGACGACGAAGCTGATTTCCTGCGCGCCGGTACTGTTCGCCATCGCGAACAATGCGCTGGTCAGGGTCAGGCTGAGCAGGAACAGGATCGGGCCGACGGTCAGCAGTGCCCAGAAGGACAGCAGCCGCGTGACGATTCCCCGGCGTCGCACCACCCGGAAGATCCGGTTGAAGGTCCCTTCGATCGTTACCAGCAGCATGACCGCGGTAACGATCAGGCCGACAATGGCGACAGCGGAAAGCTTGCCGACGTTCTGGCGGAAGGTCCCCAGATATTCGCGCACCACGTCGTTGGCATGGGGTACGAAATTCTCGAAGATGAACGACTCGAGCTTTGCCTCCATGCCGTCGAACGCCGGGAAGGCAGCCAGAATGGCGAAGCAGATCGCCATCAGTGGCACCATCGCCAGCAGGGTCGTGAAGGTGAGCGCGCCCGCGACCTGGGTCAGGTTGTTGTCACCGAAGCGCGTCAGGACATAGCGGGAAAATCCGCCTGCTTCCTTCAGCGCGTAGGTTGCCTGATGGATGGCCTTTTCACGATCCACTGCTTATAAGTCCCCGAAGTCGTTAACGGACGAATCCGACGGTCACCAGGGCACGGTTGCGCGCGGGTGGCCTGTCGCGAAGATAGCGGATACCTTGCGTTCTGCATCACCGACAGTCGAGGGGCTTTGAGCGGAATGAGTAACAGCACGGGGCTGATGGCCGGCAAGAAGGGCCTGATCATGGGTGTCGCGAACGATCGCTCCATCGCCTGGGGGATCGCCCGCGCGGCAGCGGATGCTGGCGCCGAACTGGCCTTCACCTATCAGGGGGATGCGCTGAAACGGCGTGTCGTGCCACTGGCCCAGTCCATCGACTGTGATTTCGTCATGCCGTGCGACGTGACGGATGAGGGCAGCATCAACGATCTGTTCGCCGAGATCGAACGGAAGTGGGGCAAGCTCGACTTCGTCATTCACGCGATCGCCTATGCGGACAAGGACGAACTGAAAGGGCGCTATGTGGATACCAGCGCCGGGAACTTCCGCAATTCGATGCTGATCAGCTGCTATTCCTTCACGGCGATCGCCAACCGTGCCGAACCACTGATGACCGATGGCGGCAGCATGGTCACGCTGACCTACTACGGCGCCGAACGGGTGATGCCGCATTACAACGTCATGGGCGTGGCCAAGGCGGCGCTGGAGGCGAGCGTGCGCTATCTGGCGGTTGATCTGGGGCCGAAGAATATCCGGGTCAACGCGATTTCGGCAGGCCCGATCAAGACCCTGGCTGCTTCCGGCATCGGCGACTTCCGCCAGATCCTGCGCTGGAACGAACTGAATGCGCCCCTGAAGCGCAATGTCACCATCGAACAGGTCGGCAATTCCGCACTGTTCCTGATCAGTCACCTGGGTGAGGGCGTGACCGGAGAGGTCCTGCACGTCGATTCGGGTTATCACGTGGTGGGCATGAAGGCCGTCGATGCGCCCGACATGACCGCCTGACGCTACCGGTTCCATGTCACACAACAGTTTCGGTCACCTTTTCCGGATGACAACCTGGGGGGAGAGCCATGGCCCCGCCCTGGGGTGTGTGGTTGACGGCTGTCCGCCGCTGATCGCGCTGGATGAAGCCGACATTCAGGTCTGGCTCGACCGTCGCCGTCCGGGCCAGAACCGCTTCACCACCCAACGGCGGGAACCGGACGCTGTCCGGATTCTGTCGGGGGTGTTCGAGGGGCAGACCACGGGGACGCCGATCAGCCTGATGATCGAGAACGTGGACCAACGCTCGAAGGACTACTCCGACATCAGCGGCAAGTATCGCCCAGGGCATGCCGACTTCACCTACATGACCAAGTACGGCATCCGCGACTATCGCGGCGGCGGACGCTCTTCGGCGCGGGAGACGGCATCGCGCGTTGCCGCCGGTGCCGTGGCCCGCAAGGTGCTGGGTCCCGGTGTCAGTGTGCGTGGCGCGCTGGTGCAGGTTGGCGACATCGCCATCGACCGCGACGCCTGGGACTGGGACGTGGTCGACCGCAACCCGTTCTGGTGTCCCGATCCGCAGACGGCGGAACGCTGGGAGACCTATCTGGACGGTATCCGCAAGGCGGGCAGTTCGGTCGGCGCGGTGATCGAGGTGGTGGCGGAGGGGCTGCCTGCCGGACTTGGTGCGCCCATCTACGGCAAGCTGGATCAGGATCTGGCCTCCGCCATGATGTCGATCAACGCCGTGAAGGGGGTCGAGATCGGGGAGGGGTTTGCGGCCGCTGCCCTGACCGGCGAGGAGAATGCCGACGAGATGCGCATGCGGGATGGCGCGCCGGCGTTCCTTTCGAACCATGCGGGCGGCATCCTGGGCGGCATCTCGACCGGTCAGCCGATTGTCTGTCGCTTCGCGGTCAAGCCGACTTCCTCCATCCTGCAACCGCGACAGACGGTTGATACTGGCGGCAATGATACCGAGATCATCACCAAGGGTCGCCACGACCCCTGCGTCGGCATCCGCGCGGTGCCGGTAGGGGAGGCGATGATGGCCATCGTGCTGGCCGACCATCTGCTGCGCGCCCGTGCGCAGAACCAGACACCATCCGAAGGGGAGTAGGGGACATGTCCCAGCCTGATTACGTACACGCACTTGATGTGCCGGTGCCGAGCGATGCGGAACTGCCGGAGCGGACCCGGAAGTATTTCGAGATCTGCCGGGAAAAGCTCGGGATGGTGCCGAACGTGCTCGCCACCTATTCCTTCGACGCGGCGAAGCTGGATGCCTTCACCGCCATGTACAACGACCTGATGCTGGGCGAATCCGGCCTGACGAAGCTGGAGCGCGAGATGATCGCCGTCGCCGTCAGTTCCGTGAACAAGTGCTTCTATTGCCTGACCGCACATGGTGCCGCCGTACGCCAGCTCTCCGGTGATCCGGCGCTGGGCGAACTGATGGTGATGAACTATCGCGCCGCAGACCTGCCGCCGAAGCAGAAGGCCATGCTGGATTTCGCGACGAAGCTGACAGAAACACCGCAGAAGATGGAAGACAGCGACCGCCAGGCCCTGCGCGACGCCGGGTTCACGGACCGCGATATCTGGGACATCTCGGCGACCGCGGCCTTCTACAACATGACCAATCGCATGGCGAGCGCCATCGACATGATGCCCAACCGCGAATACCACGCGCAGGCGCGCTGAACCCATGGGATTTGTCGGGCGGTTCCTGAGGGGTATCTGGCTGTTCCTGAAGGCAGGCGTCTTCGTGATCGGACTGCTGGTCGTCGCGGGAATCGTTGCCACGTTGACCCTCGCACCCTGGGAGCAGGCCGACGAGGAGCTGCCCGACAGTGCTCTGCTGGATATCGCGATTGTCGGGGACCTGCCAGAGAAGCCGTCCAGTGGTGACTTTGCCCGTTTCGTGCGCGGCGACGCGATGACGCTGACCCGACTGGTGCGGGTGCTGGACCGTGCAGCGCAGGACAGCCGTATCCGGGCGCTCGACATGGATCTTTCGCTGGCCAACCTGGGCCAGACGGATGTGGAGGCGCTGCTGCCCGCCATCCGGCGTTTCCGGGAAGCCGGGAAACCCGCGCGGGTGTTCGCCGAGAGCTATGATCTCGCACGTTATCGTCTTGCCAGTGGTTTCGACGAGATCTGGATGTCGCCATCCGGAGAGTTCGCTGTCATTGGTGTCGCGCTGGAAATGCCCTATGCGGGGGAACTGGCCGATGACCTGGGAATCAGCCCGCAGATCGAGGCCCGCCGGGACTACAAGACCGCTGCCGACTTCATCCGTCGCCGCGAGATGCAGGGTCCGGTGCGCGCGGCCTTTGCGGAGCTGGTTGCGGATGTTCACCGCTCCGCCCTGAACGACATTGCTGCGGGCAGGGGGCTGGACACGGAACAGGTCCGGGTCCTGGTGGCTGAGGCGCTGCTGAACCCGGCGGCTGCCCTCGCCGGCGGTCTGGTGGATCGTGCCGACTATGCCCGCGTGTTTCATCGTGCCGGGGCAGCAAGCGACGGCGGACAGATCGATTTCGCCACCTACCTGCCCGAACTCGCCCATCCGCTGGACGCGGGCGCGCCGAAAGTTGCCCTGATCACGGCGACCGGCCAGATCATGGGCGGTGAAGGTGGCGGATTCAGCGGCGGTGTCATAACCGACGGGCAACTGATCGAGGAGCTTCAGGCCGCTGCGGATCAACCGGAGATCGATGCCATCCTGATCCGGATCGACAGTCCCGGCGGGGCCTACGGCGCTTCCGATGCCATCCGTGCGGTCATGCGGGAAATCGACAAGCCCATCGTCGCATCCATGGGCAATGTTGCCGGTTCCGGGGGCTATCTCATCGCCATCGGGGCCGATGCCATCGTCGCGCATCCCTCCACCATCACCGGATCGATCGGCGTGATCAGCGGGAAGGTCGTGGTGGCTGATCTGCTGGAAGACTACGGCGTCCGCTTCGAGATCGTGCGCAGTGACCGCAATGCCGCGATGTTCTCACCCTTTGCGCCGTTCACCGCAGACCAGCAGGACCGCCTGGCGCGTCGCGTGGACGAAATCTACGCAACCTTCAAGGATCTGGTGGGTGAAGCCCGCAAGCTGCCGGAGGTTCAGGTCGAGGCTGCCGCCCAAGGGCGGATCTGGACCGGTTCACAGGCGTTCGGGCGCAAGCTGGTCGATGCCACCGGTGGACTCGAAACCGCACTTGGCATCATCCGTCAGCGGCTTGGCGTGGCGGCCGAGCGGGAAGTTCATCTGGTGGAGTTCCCGGGTGGTTCACCGCAAGACCGGTTCCTGGAGGCCGTTCAGGAAGGGTTTGGCGATTTCGCGGCTGTCGCGACCGGCAAGCCCGAAATCAGTGTCGAGAAGCTGAGGGAATATCTGGCGGCCGAGGCCGGTACCCGTCTGATGACACCGGACGTCAGCCTGCGCTGATCAGATCCGGGCCTGCTGCGCCATGATCCGGAATGCCTGTGCGACGGTTTCCTGCCTGATCCAGCCCCGACCGCGATCCGCGAAGAGATGACGCTGATGCACGGTGTCCCTGCCTCGGCGGGCACAGGCGATATGCACCAGACCGACAGGCTTTGTGGCCGTGCCGCCCCCGGGTCCCGCAACGCCGGTCACTGAAACGGCAATATCGGCCCGGCTGTTGCGCAAGGCGCCCTCCGCCATGGCGACGGCCACCGGTTCGGAGACCGCACCATGCTCAATGATCAGGGGAGGCGGGATACCTAGCATGTCCTGCTTGGCTTCATTGGAATAGGTCACGAACCCCCGGTCCACGACATCCGAGGATCCCGCAACCTCCGTCAGGATTCCCGCGATCATGCCGCCCGTACAGCTTTCGGCGGTTGCAAGCATCAGCTCCCGCTCGCGCATGTACGCAAGCAATTCAGCGGCATCCGATATCAGGCGCTCTGTCATCATCCGAACACTCCTGTCGCATACTGTAGCAGAAGCACACAGATTCCGGCAAAGATGCCCGCAACGATGTCGTCAGCCATCACGCCCAGCGATCCCTTCAGCCGCCTGTCGGCCCAGCCGACCGGCCCCGGTTTCCAGATGTCGAACAGGCGGAAGCTGACGAACGCCACCAGATAGCCGACCGGATCAAAGGCCGTGAAGGGCAGCAGCGGAATCCACTGGCCCGCAGCCTCGTCGATCACGATCTCGGACGGGTCATGCATCGTCCTGTGTGCCCGCATGTGCGCCCGCGCCGCCCACAGACCGACGCCAAACGTCACGACTATGGCGACGATCAGCGCGACCTGGCCGCCAAGCCACATGACAAGCCAGCCAACGGGCAATGCGGCCAGGGAACCCCAGGTGCCCGGTGCAGGCCGGATCAGACCGGAATAGCCGAACGTGGCCAGGAATGTTGCGATTCTCTGGATGATCATGAGGCTTCGAAGGTATCCGGATCACGTGGCAGTTCAACGGTGGCGATGGCCTGGGCGGCGATGCCTTCCCTTCGGCCCGTGAAGCCCAGCCTTTCCGTCGTGGTGGCCTTGATGCTGATCCTGTGCACCGGAATCCCCAGAATGGCGGCCACATTCTCCCGCATCGCCTGCCGGTGCGGCTTGATCTTCGGTGCCTCGCAGATGATCGTCAGATCGATGCTGATGACCCTGCCGGCCCTGAGCTGGAGCAGCGATGCGGCATAGCGCAGGAAGATATCCGAATTGACACCCTTCCAGCGATTGTCCTCAGGGGGAAAATGATCGCCGATATCGCCCTCTGCCATCGCCCCCAGGACGGCATCCGTGATCGCGTGCAGGGCCACATCGGCATCGGAATGGCCGGCAAGTCCTTGCGGATGCGGGATCGGCAGGCCGCAGAGCACCATTGCCCTGTCATCGGCAAGACGATGCACGTCGAAGCCCGAACCGGTTCTTGTCTCCACGTTGTTCTGGCCCTTCTGACGCAGCAGGCTTTCGGCCCGTTTCAGATCGTCGGCGATGGTGATCTTGAAGTTGTCTTCCGTCCCCGCAACCACCCGCACCACCATACCCGCAGCGCGCGCCACCGCCACATCATCGCTGAAGGCCTGGCCCGTCATTCTGCCATGCGCGTCGGTGATCGCCGCGAAATCAAAGCCCTGCGGGGTCTGCGCGCGCACCAGATGCTCCCGGTCCTGCGTGCCGACGACCTGATCACCTTCGATACGGCTGAGACTGTCGACCACCGGCAGCGCGGGCAGGACCGCAGGGCTGCTCTCCAGCGCATCGCAGACCCGGGAAATCAGTGCATCATCGATCAGGGCGCGCGCGGCATCATGAATCAGCACATGTGTCGGTGCCGATCCGGCCAGTGCAGCCAGACCTGCCGCGACGGACTGCTGTCGTGTCTCACCGCCGACGACGGGGGGCAGCAGGTCGAGGCCGCTGAGGGCCTGGTCGTAGAGATCCTGCTGTCCGGCACCGATGACCACCAGGACCTGGTCGATGCGCGGATGCGCCAGGAAGGCGGAGACAGTCCGCCGCAGGACCGGTTCGCCGTCCAGCAGCAGATACTGTTTCGGCAATTCGCCGCCCAGGCGTGTGCCGCGACCGGCTGCGACAATCAGTGCAGCTGTTTGCATTGCTTCCTGCCATTGACGGAAAAGGGGGTGGCGCGGGACTTGCGACTGGATTAGCGCGAAAGGTGTGCTGCTCACAAGGGCAGCAATAACTTGCAAGCGCCAGTAGGCTGCCGCATATTTGCACAAGAGTTGCGCACTGTTTGCGATTGAGTGATTTATGAGCATATCTATCGGGCGACACCGGATCAGCGATCCTGTGATGCTGGCACCGATGTCGGGTATCACGGATGCGCCGTTCCGCCGAATGGTGAAGCATTTCGGTGTCGGTCTGGCGTTCGCGGAGATGGTCGCCGGTCGCCATGTCCTGAGTGGTCAGGACCGAACCAGTCGCATGCTTCGCCACGACGGAAGTGGTGTGCAGGCGATCCAGATTGCCGGTCGTGACCCGGCGATCATGGCGAATGCTGCACGTTTCGTGGTCGATCAAGGCGCGGACATCGTCGATATCAACATGGGCTGTCCCGCCAAGCAGGTCACCGGTGGCTATGCCGGTTCCGCACTGATGCGCGACCTGGATCAGGCCCGCAGCATCATCGCGGCGGTGGTTGCCGCCGCCCGGGTTCCGGTCACGCTGAAGATGCGGACCGGCTGGGACGATGATTGCCGCAATGCCCCGGAACTCGCCCGCATTGCGGAGGATCTGGGCGTTCGCATGATCACGGTTCACGGGCGCACCCGCTGCCAGTTCTACAAGGGGCGGGCGGACTGGCGTTTCATTTCGGATGTGAAGCGGGCTGTTGCCATTCCGGTTGTCGCGAACGGAGACATCACGACCGTCGAGGAGGCGCGGACCTGCCTGCAGCAGTCCGGTGCCGACGGTCTGATGATCGGACGTGGCGCCCAGGGGCGACCCTGGTTCCCGGCACAGGTCATCGCGGCCTTGCGCGGTCAGACGTTCACCGTGCCGACGGTGCCTGAGATCGGTGCGCTGCTGCTGACGCACTATCGCGACCTGATCGACAGCGGCGACACCTGGCCGATGGTGCGCATCGCGCGCAAGCATCTCGGCTGGTATTCGGTGCACCTTGATGATCCCGGCGCATTCCGGGCCGAAGTGATGACGGCGGAAGACCCGGACGTCGTTCTGAATGCCGTCGCACGGCATTTCGGGACAGATGCCGACCGGATGGCCGTGCAGGCCAGGGCGGCATGATGGGCCGCATCGATGCCTCCGCCATCCTCGACACGATCCCTGACCCGATACTCGTCGCCGGCAAGGGGGGAGCCATACTGCGCGCCAATCCTGCGGCCGAGGAGTTCTTCGGCATGGGGCAGGCGGCGCTGAAGAAGAATCGCCTGCAGGACATCATCCCCTTCGGCAGTCCGATGCTGTCGCTGTTCGAGCAGATACAGTACAGCACGGGCGCTGTGTCCGAATACGGCATCCTGCTCGGCGGCGCCCGGACGGAGGTCAAGACGGTCAACATCAAGCTGTCGCCACTCCACGATGATTCTGGTGCCGTGGTGATCCAGATCGATGAGCGGTCGATGGCGTCGAAGATGGACCAGTCGCTGGTCCACCGCGGTGCCGCACGGGCTGTCACCGGCATGGCGGCCGTGCTGGCGCATGAGGTCAAGAATCCGCTGTCGGGCATCCGTGGCGCGGCGCAATTGCTTGAGACCAATGCTTCGGAGGAAGACCGCGACCTGACCCGCCTGATCGTTGACGAGGTGGGGCGTATCGTTGCCCTGGTCGATCGCATGGAAGCATTCTCCAGCCCCAGCCCACTGGAAGGCGAGCCGGTGAACATCCATGAGGTGCTGGAACGGGTGCGCCGCCTGGCGGAGAACGGGTTCGCCTCCCACGTCAAGATCATCGAGAACTACGACCCCTCCCTGCCGATGATCCCGGGCGACAAGGACCAGTTGATCCAGGTCTTCCTGAACCTCGTGAAGAACGCTGCCGAGGCGGTACCGCGCAAGAAGGGCGAGATTCACCTGAACACGGCCTACCGTCATGGTGTGCGGCTGGCCCTGCCGGGCAGCCGGGAGCGTATCCAACTGCCGCTCGAGGTCACTGTATCCGACAATGGCGACGGCATTCCCGAGGATCTGAGACCGAATCTCTTCGATCCCTTTGTCTCGACCCGTCCCGGCGGAACCGGGCTGGGACTCGCACTCGTCGCGAAGATCGTTGGCGATCATGGCGGCATCGTGGAGGCCGACAACATGGCCCGCGGTGCCCGTTTCCGGGTTCATCTGCCCGTTGTTCAGAACCGAGGGAAGAGAAAACGATGACACCAGCGTCCATCCTCGTCGCCGACGATGATCGTGGTATCCGTACCGTGCTGAACCAGGCACTGGGACGCGCGGGGTACGATGTGCGCTCGACCGGGAACGCCTCCACATTGTGGCGCTGGGTCTCCGACGGGGCAGGGGATCTGGTGATCACGGATGTGGTCATGCCTGACGAGAGCGGTCTCGATCTGCTGCCCCGCGTCAAGAAGCTGCGGCCTGATCTTCCCGTTGTGGTCATGAGTGCCCGCAACACCCTGCTGACGGCGGTCAAGGCGACGGAGCGCGGCGCCTACGAGTATCTGCCGAAACCCTTCGATCTGAAGGAACTGCTGACCATCGTCGAGCGGGCGCTGAGCGCGCCTACGGGAACCGGTGGTGAAGTGGGGATCGAGGGCGAGGAAGCGATGCCGCTGATCGGCCGTTCCCCCGCCATGCAGGAAATCTATCGCGTCATGGCGCGCCTGATGACGACCGATCTGACCGTCATGATCACCGGTGAGTCCGGCACCGGCAAGGAACTGGTGGCCCGCGCGCTGCACGAATACGGCAAGCGCCGCAATGGCCCCTTCGTCGCCATCAACATGGCCGCGATTCCACGTGAACTGATCGAAAGCGAGCTCTTCGGACACGAGAAGGGCTCCTTCACCGGCGCGCTGCAGAAGAGCTCCGGCCGGTTCGAGCAGGCCGACGGCGGCACCCTGTTCCTGGACGAGATCGGGGACATGCCGCTGGAGGCGCAGACCAGGTTGCTGCGCGTGCTGCAGCAGGGCGAGTACACGACGGTTGGCGGACGTACCTCCATTCGTACCGATGTCCGCATCGTCGCCGCGACCAACCGCGACCTCCGGGTGCAGATCGGCCAGGGGCTGTTCCGGGAGGATCTCTACTATCGCCTGAACGTCGTTCCGATCCGCCTGCCGCCGCTGCGGGAACGTTCGGAGGATATCCCGGACCTGATCCGCCATTTCCTCAATCGCGCGTCGGAGGAGGGGCTGCCCGCCAAGACCGTCGACAGGGACGCCATGAACCGCCTGATCAGCTACCGCTGGCCCGGGAATGTGCGCGAACTGGAGAATCTGGTCCGGCGCTTTGCCGCGCTCTATTCCGACGAGACCATCACGGTCGATATCGTGGAGCGTGAACTGGCCGATCCGCTGCCGTCACCGGCGGAGGAATACAGTCCGGCGTCCGAGAGTCTGGGTTCCGCCATCGAATATCATCTGTCGCAGTACTTCACCGCCCATGGGGAGGATCTGCCTCCGGCCGGGCTGTATGACCGCGTCCTGCGCGAGATGGAAAAGCCGCTGATCAACCTGTCTCTGGCCGCGACGCGGGGCAATCAGTTGCGCGCTGCGGATCTTCTGGGCCTGAACCGGAACACGCTGCGCAAGAAGATCCGTGAACTGGATATCCGCGTGGTTCGCGGTGCCGGTTTCGACTGATACGGATCGCCTGACGCCAAGGCATCAGCCACCCCCTGACGCCCGCAGCCAAGCTGGCCTATAGTCCGGGACGTGTTGAGGCACTGATTCCGGAAACCCATGACCGCGCCCGCCCAAGAATCCAGGACACCTGCCGTGATCCGCCTGCGCAACAGGATGCTGGACATGGAGGTCGGTCGCCTGGGTGCGTTCGGGCTGGCGGCCCTGGCGCTGGGGGCGGGGGCGGCGACCTATGCGACCCTGTTCCGCACCGAGGCGCCGCTGCAGAGCGTCGCCGAACTGCCGCCGCTGCTGATCATCTTCGATGTGCTGGTGCTGGTGCTGCTGGTCGTGGTCATCGTTGCGCGGGTCTGGCGCATCTGGCGGGCGCAGCGGGCCGGCATGGCCGGTGCCGCCCTGCACATGCGCCTGGCGAGCCTGTTTGCCGCCGCGGCGGTGGTTCCCGCGCTGCTGGTCGCGGGGTTCTCCACCCTGTTCTTCGACCTGCGGCTGGAGGGCTGGTTCAGTGAGCGGGCGCAGCAGGCCGTCGCCGAGTCGGTCGCTGTCGCGGAATCGCTGATCACCGAACATCGCGCGACCATCCGCGCCGATGCGCTGGCCATGGCGCAGGATCTCAATCGCGTCGCCGGATCGGTGCAGGACAACCGGAATTTGCTGAACCGTGTTGTCAGTGCCCAGGCCGGTGCGCGCGGGCTGAGCGAGGCCATTGTCTTTGATCGCAGCGGCACCATTCTGGCCCAGACCAGCCTGAGCTCCACGGGTCTTGCCGACCAGGTGCCGCTGTCGGCGATCGAGGAAGCAGACCGGGGCGATGTCGTGATGCTGTCCGACACATCCAACGCCCTGTCACCCAACACGCTGACCGGACTGCCGGATGACAAGTCCGCCGCGCTGATCCTGCTCGACGGGTATCTGGGGGTCTATCAGGTCTACCTCTATGTCGGACGGTTCGTGGAGCCACGGGTGGCGGCACAGGTCCAGCGCGCCCGTCAGGCGGCAGAGGACTATGAACGGCTTGCGGCCCAGCGTTTCGGCTTCGAACTCACGTTCTTCCTGATGTTCGTGGTGGTCACGGTGTTGCTGATGCTCGCGGCCGTCTGGCTGGCGCTGACGTTCTCCACGCGCATCTCCCGGCGGCTTGGTGGCGTCGTGGTGGCCGCCGAAAGGGTGCGGGAGGGCGATCTGGCCGCCCGCGTCGTCAACACCGGAGAGGACGACGAGATCGAGACACTGGGCCGGACCTTCAACCGGATGGCGCGACAGATCGAGAACCAGCAGGCCGAACTGCAACTGGCCAACCGGACGGTGGATGAACGCCGGCGGTTCATGGAGACCGTGCTCGCGGGTGTCACTGCCGGTGTCATCGGGCTGGATACGCGCGGCTTCATCGACGTGCCCAACCGTTCGGCCAGTCGGCTGCTGGGTCTGTCGCAGTCTGATCTTGTCGGACGTCACCTGGACGAGGCCGTGCCTGAGATGGCTGACCTGCTGCGTGATGCGACCGACCGTCCGAACCGGCTGGCGGAAGGCGAGATCAGCATCAGCCGCGAAGGCACGTCGAAGACATTCTTTGTCCGCGTCGGTGCCGAGCGCCGCAACAGCGAGGTGCTGGGCTATGTCGTGACCTTCGACGACATCACGGACCTTGTCTCTGCCCAGCGTATGGCGGTCTGGGCCGACGTGGCGCGCCGCATCGCGCACGAGATCCGCAACCCGCTGACACCGATCCAGCTCTCCGCAGAACGTCTGAAACGGAAGTATCTCAAGCAGATAACGACAGATCCGGAGATCTTCATTCAATGCACCGACACCATCGTCAGGCAGGTCGGTGACATCGGTCGGATGATCGAGGAGTTCTCGGCCTTCGCCAGAATGCCGGCCCCGGTGTTCCGCCCGGAGGATCTGGCGGACCTCATCCGCCAGTCGGCGTTCGCGGCGGAGGTCGCGAACCCCGACATCGACTACCAGCTTGAACTCGAGGCACTCGAATCACCTCTGATCTGCGACCGCAGACAGGTCGCCCAGGTGCTGACGAACGTCCTGAAGAACGCGTCTGAAGCCATTTCAGGCCGGGAGAACGGCACTGAGGCCGGTCGGATACGGGTGACACTGAAATGCCACAATGATGTCGCGGTGATAGCAGTCACGGACAATGGTATTGGACTCCCTGAAACCGCGCGGGACCGCTTGACCGAGCCCTATGTGACCACAAGAGATAAGGGTACCGGATTGGGCTTGGCGATCGTCCGCAAGATCATGGAGGAGCACTCCGGGGTGTTGCAGATTGGTGATGCACCCGACGGACCGGGGGCAGAGGTCCGCCTCTGCTTCCCGCTGAGGCACCCTGCGCCGGAGAGCGATGCGGGCGAACAGGATTTGAGGGTATTGGCGACCGATGGACATACTGATCGTCGATGATGAAGCTGACATCCGGGAGCTGGTCTCCGGAATTCTGGAGGACGAGGGCTACGTCACACGCGTGGCAGGCAATGCGGACGAGGCGCTGGCCGCCGTCAGCGAGCGCGCACCATCAATGGTCATTCTGGATATCTGGCTGCAGGGCAGTCGACTGGACGGGCTGGAGATCCTGGAGGTGATCCAGCAGATGGTGCCTGAGACCCCTATCGTCATGATCAGCGGCCACGGCACCATCGAGACCGCTGTGGCTGCCATTCAGCGTGGTGCCTATGACTTCATCGAGAAGCCGTTCAAGGCGGATCGCCTGACCCTGATCGTCGAACGCGCGCTGGAAGCCACCCGTCTGCGCCAGGAAAATGCAGAACTGCGCAGCCGGGCAGGGCGCAACACCGACCTGATCGGCGAATCCGCGCCAATGGTTTCCCTCCGCAGCGAGATCGAGCGCGTGGCCCCGACCAACAGCCGTGTCATGGTTTCGGGTCCGCCTGGCAGCGGCAAGGAAGTTGTTGCGCGCAACCTGCACAACCGCTCGCGCCGCTCCGGCGGTCCGTTCATCGTGGTCAGCGCGGCCACCATCGAACCCGACCGCATGGAGCTGGAACTGTTCGGGGAGGAAGCACGGCAGGATTCTGCCGGTGGCCCCCGAAAGATCGGGTTGCTGGAACGCGCGCACGGCGGAACCCTGTTCCTCGACGAAGTTTCCGACATGCCGGTGCAGACCCAGAACAAGATCCTGCGTGTCCTGCTGGACCAGACCTTTCAGCGCATCGGAGGCAGTCGTCCCGTCAGTGTCGATGTCCGTGTCATCTCCTCGACGAGTCGGGACCTGCCGCAACTGGTTGAAGAGGGCCTGTTCCGCGGTGACCTGTTTCACCGTCTGAACGTGGTGCCGATCAATGTGCCGCCGCTGCGCAGGGTGCGGGAGGATATTCCGGCCCTGGTCGACTATTTCATGCGGCGCACGGCAGAGAACTCTGGCCTCGCACCGCGCCCGGTGGCGGAGGCAGCCATTGCCGCGTTGCAGGCCTGTGACTGGCCCGGAAATGCACGCCAGTTGCGCAATGTGGTGGAGCGGCTGCTGATCATGGCGCCGGGCGAATCCCGCTCCCCGATCACGCTGGAAATGCTGCCGCCGGACATCACCAATCCGGCTGCGGCCACGCTGCGCCCCGATACGGGCAAGGAGATCATGTCCCTGCCACTCAGGGAGGCGCGGGAGATCTTCGAACGGGAGTATCTGCTGTCGCAGATCGACCGGTTCGGCGGCAATGTCACCAAGACGGCGGCCTTCGTCGGCATGGAGCGCTCCGCCCTGCACCGGAAGCTGAAACTGCTGGGTGTCTCGTCGGAGCGCGGACGGTAGATCGGACAGCATCTCCACCCGTGGGCCGCGTCAGTAGGTTCCGCAGCGGAAAACGGTTCGAATTCCATCACAAGCTGAATCCCACTAGGATGCGTTGTCGGCCCGGACAATTCCGTTCGCGTCGCGATGCTGCAGTCGACGGGTTGGCGTTTCATGAAGGTGATTGTCTGCGGAGCGGGACAGGTCGGGTCCAACATTGCGCGCCATCTGGCGGCGGAGCGCAACGACGTGACCATCATCGACCAGTCCCCTGAACTGATCCGCCGGATCAGTGAGGCATATGACGTCCAGGGGCTGGTGGGCTTTGCCTCGCACCCCGACATGCTGGACCGGGCAGGGGCTGCCGACGCCGACATGCTGGTCGCCGTGACCTTCGCGGACGAGGTCAACATGGTGGCCTGCCAGGTGGCACATTCGATCTTCGATGTGCCGACCAAGATTGCCCGCATCCGGGCGCAGAGCTATCTCCGCCCCTCGTTCTCCAATCTCTTCACCCGTGACCACATGCCCATCGACGTGATCATCTCGCCGGAGCGGGAGGTGGCCGAAGCGGTGAATCGCGCCCTGCACATGCCGGGCGCATTCGACATGCTGCCTTTCGCCGACGATCTGGTCCGGATGATCGGCGTCCATATCGACAATGACTGCCCCATCGCGCACCAGCAGCTTCGTCAGCTCACCGAACTGTTCCCGAACCTGAACATCATCGTCACCGGCATCGTGCGGGCGGGGAAACTGTTCGTTCCCACCTCCGTTGACCAGATGCTGCCCGGGGATGATGTCTACTTCGTGGTCGACACCGACCATGCGGCCCGCGCCATGCCCCTGTTCGGCCATGACGAGAATGAGGCCCAGAGGGTCGTGATCGTGGGCGGCGGCAACATCGGACTCTTCCTCGGCAATGCGCTGGAACACCAGGAAGGCCGGGTCAATCTGAAGATCGTGGAGGCGGACAGGGCACGGGCGGAACTGGTGGCCGAGAAACTGGACAAGGCCGTCGTGATCTGTGGCAACGCGCTGGATACGGAGATCATGGAAGAGGCCAACATTGCCTCCGCCCATGCCATCGTCGCGCTGACCAATGACGACGAGACCAATATCCTTGCATCACTGATGGCCAAGCAGCTTGGCTGTGACACGGCCATCACGCTGGTGAACAACCAGGCCTATCAGTCGCTGGTGGGATCGCTGGGCATCGACGTCGCCATTGACCCCCGCGCCACGACGGTTTCAAGTATCCTGCGCCATGTCCGGCGCGGGCGGATCAAGAGTGTCTATTCGCTGCGTGACGGCGTGGCGGAGGTCATGGAGGCGGAGGCGCTTGAAACATCCGCTCTCGTCGGCAAGCCATTGCGGGAAATCGCGCTGCCGGAGGGGGTCATCATCGGTGCCGTGGTGCGCCGCAAGGCGGTACTGAAACCGCGGGGAACCATGGTCATCGAACGCGATGACCGGGTGATCTTCTTCGCCCTGAGGGAAAGCGTGAAGAAACTGGAGAAGCTGCTGGCCGTCGGTCTCGACTTCTTCTGACAGACCACCATCACATGATGCGCAGGTCGCAGCACAGGCAGGGAAATCGGGCATGGCGCTGACGGCTGTCATAGCGATCTTTGGCTGGTCCACGGTGATCTTCGCCGCAGCCATGTTGCTGCCGATTCCCGTCGCGCTGTTCTACGGGGAGACGGGAACACCCTTCACCTTCCTCGTCTCGGCCCTGATCACGGCCATGGTCGGGGGCGCGCTGACTGTCGTCTCCCTGAGTTCCACGCATCGCCGTACCGGTCGGCGGGAGGCATTTCTGCTCGCCGTCATGATCTGGGTCATGCTGCCGGTCTTCGGTGCCCTGCCGTTTCTGACGGTTGCCGATCCGCTGGATGCCTTCCTGGAATCCATGTCCGGTCTCACGACCACCGGTTTCAGTGTCTTTGACACGCCTGAAGCGCTGCCGCGGTCGCTGCTGTTCTGGCGGGCCGAGTTGCAGTGGATGGGGGGGCTGGCCACCATCATGCTCGCCGTCGTGCTGCTGGGCCTTTTCGGCCTGGGCGGGCTGGCGGTATACCGCAGCGCCATTCCGGCCGGCGACAGCACGGCGCTCTCGGGACGCCTGAAGGACACACTCTCCGCGATCTGGTGGGTCTACAGCATCATGACGCTGACCTGTGCGCTGCTGCTCTGGCTCAGCGGCGTGCGGCCATTTGATGCCCTCTGCTATGCCATGAGCACGATCTCGACGGGCGGCTTCGTCACCTCGTCCGAGGGTGTGGCCGGGTTCTCCTCCATCAGCATGGCGATCCTGGTCGTCTTCATGTGGGGCTCGGCACTGAACTTCACGCTGCACTGGGCGGCCTGCCACGGTCGGTGGCGGGTCTATTACGCCGATCCCGAGTTCAGGGCCTTCGGCCGGCTCTGCCTGATATCGGCGGCGCTCATCGCGCTGGTTCATGCGTCAGCCACGGGCGGCGATCCGCTGGAATCGCTGGGGGCCGCACTTTTCTCGGTCGCGTCCGTCGCCTCGACGACAGGTTTCGTGGGACTTTCCATGGAGTCCGGTGTGATCGACGTTCCCTGGCCGACCGGCGTGTCCGTTGTCCTGCTGACCCTGATGATGATCGGCGGTGCCGCAGGCTCGACAGCGGGGGGCTTCAAGCTCATGCGCTTTGCGCTGCTGATCCGCCAGGGCGGCGCCGAACTGGCGCGCCTGTCGTTTCCGAACGGCATCAAGCTGGTCAGCTATGGCGGATATCGTGTTGAATCCGCTGTCTTAAGGTCGGCCTGGAACTATGTGATCCTGTTTGCCATTTCGGTTGCTGTTCTGGCCTTGCTGATCGATCTGGATGGGCACGACCTGCCGACCGCGCTCGCCCTGGCCATTGGTGCCATGAGCAATGCGGGGCAGGCGGCGACCTATGTCACTGTGGAGGCAATCTCGATCGTCGGTCTCGACCCGGTGTCCAAAATAGGTATCGTGATCGGCATGCTGGCGGGCCGTCTGGAACTGCTGGCGCTGATCGGTCTGTTCATGCCGTCGTTCTGGGGGCGGTAGGCCGCCAGTCCTTGCAAGAGCTTCAACAGGTACGGGATCAACACAGTGGGCAGAGTGGCATTCGTGAACGGCCAGTACGTTCCGCATGGTCTGGCAAGCGTGCATGTGGAGGACCGGGGCTATCAGTTTGCCGATGGCGTCTATGAGGTGATTCCCGTCATCGCCGGCAAGCAGATTGACGGGATCGGCCATCGCGAACGTCTTGCACGCAGCCTTCGGGAACTGCGCATCACGCCGCCCATGACCGACCGTGCGCTCGCGCTGGTGATCGAGGAAGTGATCCGTCGTAACCGGGTCCGCACCGGACACGTCTATCTGCAGATCACACGCGGTGTCGCGCCGCGGGACCACGCATTCCCGGCGGACCCGGAGTCGGCGATTGTCGTCTACGCCAACAGCAAGCCCGCAGGCGGCCTGGGCAAGCAGGCCGAAGTTGGGGTGCAGGTCATCACCGCACCGGACCAGCGCTGGGCGCGGTGCGACATCAAGACCGTGGGGTTGCTGCCCAACTGCCTGGCCAAGCAGTCCGCGCGGGAGGCCGGTGCACATGAGGCCTTCATGTATGATGCGGATGGCTACGTGACCGAGGGCAGTTCCACCAACGCCTGGATCGTTGACGGCGAGGGTCGGCTGGTCACCCGGCCCGTCAGCCATGACATCCTGAACGGCATCACCCGCCTGTCCCTGATCAGCCTGGTCGAGGGGGAGGGGATAGAGGTTGTCGAACGTCCCTTCACGGTCGAGGAGCTGAAGAGCGCGCGGGAGGTGTTCCTGACCAGTGCATCCGCCCTCGCCACACCTGTTGTCCAGGTGGATGACCGTGTGATCGGCAACGGGCGTCCCGGCAGTGTGACATCCCGTCTGGTTGAGATATTTCGCAACTATGTCGCGTCGGAACAGGTTGACGCGGCGGCAGGAAAGACCATCTGAGTCCCACTGACAGTTGTGGTGCGTCCTCGCTCAGGTTGATGCCCCGGCAGCAGCGGTTTGCCGCTATGCAAAATGGTGGCTTGTGTGCGGGGCAGCAAAAATCCCAGTGTAGAGTTGTATAGTAGCTCTTCCGGTTGCACGTGTTCGAGGCTTCCAAGAAGCCGGTGCGGGCCGGAACAAAAAGAAGGAACGACGCAAATGGCAAGCGAGCGTCCGCAGAATGTACAGGATGTATTCCTGAATCATGTTCGGAAGAACAAGGTGCCGGTCACCGTGTTTCTGGTGAATGGCGTCAAGCTTCAGGGCATGATCAGCTGGTTCGACAATTTCTGTGTACTGCTGCGCCGGGACGCCCATGTTCAGCTTGTCTACAAGCATGCGATTTCCACGGTAATGCCTTCACAGCCTGTCGACCTTTTCGAGCATATTCCGGCACCGTCTGCATGATGGTCTGCGCCGGAACCCTCTGGAAAGACTGACATTTGACTGAACAACATGGAACGGGTGCCGTTGGTGCCCGAACGCTGCTGATCGATCCCTGGTTGCCGATGGAGGCAACACGGGAGCCTTCGGTGGCGCTGGAGGAGGCTGTTGGCCTCTGTGACGCCATCCAGCTGGATGTGCGCCACGCGGAATCCCTGCGTCTCGACAATCCCCGCCCGTCGACCCTGATCGGCGGCGGCAAGGTGGCCGAGATCGCGGCCGCCGTGGAGGCACAGGAACTGGAACTGGTCGTGGTCGACGCCACTCTCTCGCCGACGCAGCAGCGCAATCTGGAGCGGGCGGTCGGGGCGAAGGTGATCGACCGTACCGGTCTGATTCTGGAGATATTCGGTGCCCGGGCCCGCACGCGGGAAGGGCGGCTGCAGGTCGAACTCGCACATCTGCAGTACCAGCGTTCCCGCCTGGTGCGGTCCTGGACCCATCTGGAACGGCAGCGCGGCGGTGCAGGATTCCTCGGCGGCCCGGGTGAATCGCAGATCGAGATCGACCGGCGTCTGATCGATGAACGTATCGTGCGACTGAAATCCGACCTGGAACACGTCAAGCGCACCCGCGGCCTGCACCGGAAACCCCGACAGGACGTGCCGTTCCCGGTCGTGGCGCTGGTTGGCTACACCAATGCCGGCAAGTCCACGCTGTTCAATCATCTCAGCGGCGCGAAGGTCTATGCCCGTGACCAGCTCTTCGCGACACTGGACCCGACGATGCGGGCCGTGACCCTGTCGGACGGGCGCCCGGTGATCCTCTCCGACACGGTGGGGTTCGTTGCCGACCTGCCGACCCAGCTTGTCGCCGCCTTCTCCGCGACGCTGGAGGAGGTGGTGGAGGCCGACATCATCCTGCATGTCCGCGATGCCGCCCAGCCGGACAGCCAGGCGCAGGCCGCCGATGTGGCTGGCGTGCTGGAGGGACTGGGCATCGACCCCGGCGACACACCGCGGATCGTGGAGGTCTACAACAAGATCGACCTGCTGGATGCGGAGACCCGACAGGCTGTGGCTGACGAGGCTGCGGCACGGAAGTTCCCCGGCGTGCTTGTCTCCGCGATCACGGGGGAGGGGCTGGATGATCTGGCGGCAGAAATCGCCCGCCGCATCGCCCGCACCAAGGTCGAGGTCGTGACGACGGTCGATCCCGCCGATGGCGCGTCTCTCGCCTGGCTCTACCGGAACAGCGAGATCCTGTCGCGGCAGGACGGGGAACAGGCGATCAGCCTGACGGTCCGCATGTCCCCGGCCGACGCCGGACGCTGGGCCAAGGAGCATCCCGGATCATGAAACTGGCCCCGTTGCATGATCGCTTCGGGGTGGAGGTCCTGGATGTTGACGTGCGCCAGGTGCGTGCGGGGCCACTTTTCGGGCGGATCAGGGCAGCGTTCGAGGAACACTCCCTGCTGCTCTTCCGGAACCAGGACCTCGATGATGCGGCGCACCTTCGCTTCGGCGCGCTATTCGGTCCGGTCGAGGATCGCTCCATGGGCGCGAATGGGCCTGATCCGCGGATGGACAATGTCACCAACCGGCTGGCCGACGGAACCGTCGCTGCGCCTGACAGCCTGCATACCCTCAATCTGACCGGGAATCAGCTCTGGCACACCGACAGCACCTTCCTGCCGGTGCCAGCGCTCGCCAACCTGCTGGCGGCCCGTGTCCTGCCGTCGGAAGGTGGCGAGACGGAGCTGGTGTCCACCCGCGTCGCCTGGGCCGACATGCCGCGGGACCTGAAGGCACGGACGCAGGGGGCCATATTCAGACACAGGCTTGCGCACTCGCGGGCACGCATCTCCGGGGAACTTGCCGCTCGCCCGGAAATGAACCGCTGGGGCGACCAGCTCTGGCGGTCGCTTTGGCGCAACCCCGTGAATGGCACGGACTCGCTCTATATCGCCTCCCACGCCTGTGGTGTCGAAGGCATGGAACCGGATGCAGGGCTGGCCCTGATCGATGAACTGATCGATTTCGCCACGCGCCCGGCCATGGTCTACAGCCATGTCTGGCAACCGGGAGACCTGCTGGTATGGGATGAACGCGCCACCCTGCACCGGGGGCGGTCCTGGCCCTATGAGCAGGAACGCACGCTGGCCAGCATCTGCATCTCCGCCGGTGCCCGCGACGGCCTCGCGAGTGTCACGCCTTGGGCAGGTCCGGTTCCTCCGCCACGTGCCGGCCGAAGTCGGGCACATGGGTTTCCTGACCCGCGTCGATGATCGCGCGACGGATGTCGCGGGTGCGGGTGAACAGGTCGAACAGGGCGTCGCCGTCGGACCAGCGGATCGCCCGTTGCAGGGCGGCCAGATCCTCCGTGAAGCGGCCCAGCATCTCCAGCACGGCCTCCCGGTTGTTCAGGAACACGTCGCGCCACATGGTCGGGTCAGACGCGGCAATGCGGGTGAAATCGCGGAAACCGGCGGCTGAGAACTTGATCACCTCGGACTTCGTGACCGCCTCCATGTCATCCGCCGTGCCCACGATGTTGTAGGCGATCAGATGCGGGATATGACTGGTGATGGCCAGCACCTGATCGTGGTGCTTCGTGTCCATGGTCTCCACCAGAGCGCCCATCGCAACCCAGAAGCTGCTCAGACGTTCGGTCGCTTCGGCATCGCCCCCGGGAAGGGGCGTGAGGATGCACCAGCGACCACGGAACAGGCTGGCAAACCCGGCATCCGGCCCGGAATTCTCCGTGCCTGCGATCGGGTGTGCCGGAACGAAGTGGGCGTGCGAAGGAACATGCGGTCCGACCGCGCGAACGACACCATCCTTCACCGACCCGACATCGGAGAGGATTGCGCCCGCCTCAAGGGCAGGTCCGACTTCCGCCGCCACGGTGCCCATGACACCGACCGGTGTGCAGATAATCACCAGATCGGATCCGACCACGGCCTCCGCATTGCTCGCGAAGGCCTGGTCCACCAGGCCGGAACGCAGGGCCCGTGCCCGATGGTCGGCATCGGGCGTAGCACAGACGATCTCCTCCGCCAGCCCGTCCACCCGCGCGGCGCGTGCAATGGACGAGGCGATGAGGCCGATCCCGATCAGGGTCAGCCGCCGAAACGGAATGAAATCACTCATCCTTCGGTCAGGAACTGCTGCAGGGCCGCAACAACCGCCTCATTGTCCGCCTTGGTGCCGATGGTGATGCGCAGGGCTTCAGGCAGCCCGTAGCCGCCCATCTGGCGCAGGATGATGCCGCGCGCCCGCAGGTAGGCATCCGCCGCATTCGCCTGATCCGGGCCACCGGGAAAGCGGGCGAGGACGAAATTGCCGATGGACGGCGGCACATCGAAGCCAAGAGCCTGCAGCTTGTCGGTCATCCAGGGCAGCCAGCGGTCGTTGTGCGCCCGTGCCGCATCCAGATGCGCGGTATCCTCCAGCGCGGCAATCGCCGCCGCCTGCGCCATCAGGTTGGTGTTGAACGGCCCCCGTGCACGATGCAGCACGCTGATGATCTCCGGTGCCGCATAGGCCCAGCCGACCCGCAGTCCGGCCAGTCCGAAGATCTTGGAGAAGGTGCGCGTCATGATGACATTGTCATGCTTCGCGACCAGCGCCGCGCCGGAGTCGTAGTCGTTCTTGCCGACGTATTCGGCGTAGGCCGCGTCGATGACCAGCAGGATGTCGTCGCGCAGGCCGTCGCGCAGGCGCGCAACCTCGTCACGCGACAGGTAGGTTCCGGTCGGATTGTTGGGGTTCGCGAGAAACAGGATGCGGGTGCGTGGCGTCACTGCGGCCAGCAGCGCATCGACATCGGCGCAGAAATCCGTCTCGGGCGCCGCGACCGGGGTTGCCCCGTTTGCCATGGCGGCGATCGGGTACATCAGGAAGCCGTGACGGCTGTAGAGCACTTCGTCACCGACACCGGCATAGGCGGAGGTGATCAGACCGATCAGCTCATCGGAGCCATTGCCACAGATCAGATTGTCCGCGGGCAGGCCGAAACGCTGCCCCAGCATCTGCCGCAGGCGCACCGCCCCGCCGTCCGGATAGCGATGCACCGTCTCGGCCATTTCCTTCAGGGCCGCGATGGCGCGCGGGCTGGCACCCAGCGGCGTCTCGTTTGCGGACAGCTTGCGGACGTTGTCCAGACCCTCAAGCTCCGATTCACCCCCCTTGTAAGGGGTGATCTGCATCAGGCCGGGTTGTGGTGTTGGCGTGGTCATGGCGGCAAACCTCAGGATAGCACCTCGGCACGGGACAGGACCGTGCAAGGGCGCGATAGCACTGCAAGGGCGCAGGGTCCAGAGCGGCGTCAGCCCCGGCTGTCGAGCATCCCGACTGGCCGGGCCGCGGCCCCGATCGGAATGGCCCGGTGGATCTGGCCTTCCGACTGTTGCTCCAGTGCGGCGATGCGGGGGTCACCACGACTGACGAAACCATCGATCTCCAGCAACTGCTTGAAATCATCCTCCCGGCCGCTGGTCGCGATCACGTGGCCGGAAAGACCATGCCGGTCCAGCAGGCCGCCGAGGCGGGTCCGGCTGAGCTCAGGGTCGGTCTGCACGACCACATAGCTGGTGTCGTCGCCGGATTCCTCCGCCGGATAGGTCGCGACGACCATCAGCTTGCGGTCCTCGAAGTGGCCCGTGGCGCTCTCGAAGAACGGCAGTGCGGTGACGACGCTGGCCGAAAGGTCGGATGTAGCCATGTGCGGCCACCAGGGTGACGGAACATCGTGATCCGGCCAGGGCAGGACGCCGATGGTACCCGGCGTCTCAAGCTCCTGCAGGACTCGCTGTGCGCTGCCGCACAGTGTGATGGGGGCAATGGTGCCGAAATGGTTCCGAACCACGTCCCAGTGGCTGATGGACCGCTCCGGCGCATGCAGCGCGATGCGGAAGGGGGACTGCATCTGGCAGGCATCGGCGATCAGTTCGCGCCAGATGCGGGCGACCGAGGCGACAGGCATGGCACCGTCATGTCGCTTGACCAGGGCACGGATGACATTGGCCTCCCGGCCCGGACGCACGATCGGCGCGGCGGCACCGCCGGAGGCACGCTTGGCCAGCCCGACACGCTTCACGACCGCGGCGCGCTCCCGCAACAGGGCGTGCAGCTCCTGATCGATCCGGTCGATGTCGGCCCTCAGCTTGTCCAGGCTCGCGTTGGCTTCATCAGCCATGCCCATCTTGCTCCCTCATGCTCGCACGGTCCCGCTGTCCTGGGACCGTCTCCCCTGCGGCGCGGGAGGATAATGGCAAGCTTGGATTCCGAAAACACAATTCGATGCGGCATGTGACGCCGACACGTCCGGTGATTGCTGGACAAGGCGGGAAGCCGCTGATACTCCAGCGTCAAGCGCCGTACCGCACGAGGGATTGCCGAGCATCATGAGCACCAACAAGAAGCCGCTGGTCGTTGTCACCCGCAAGCTGCCCGATCCGATCGAGACCCGGATGATGGAGCTGTTCGACACCCGCCTGAACCTCGATGACACGCCGATGACGAAGGCGGAACTGATCGAGGCCGTGAAGGTTGCCGATGTCCTTGTCCCCACGGTGACGGACCGGATCGATGCCGCCATCCTCAGCCAGGCCAACCCGAACCTGAGGCTGATCGCCAGCTTCGGCACGGGCGTGGACCACATCGACCTTGCCGGCGCGCGCCAGCGGGGGATCACTGTCTGCAACACGCCGGGTGTGCTGACCGAGGATACCGCCGACATGACGATGGCGCTGCTGCTGGCCGTGCCGCGCCGCCTGACCGAGGGTGAGCGCAAGCTCAGGGAAGGGGACTGGCAGGGCTGGTCACCGACACAGATGCTGGGTCACCGGATCTGGGGCAAGCGCCTCGGCATCATCGGCATGGGCCGGATCGGCACTGCCGTCGCCCGCCGTGCCCGCGCTTTCGGCCTGTCGATTCACTATCACAACCGCCGCCGCCTGCACGAAAGCATCGAGAAGGATCTGGAGGCGACCTACTGGGAGAGCCTGGACCAGATGCTGGCCCGCATGGACATCATCTCCGTCAACTGCCCGCATACGCCCGCGACATACCATCTGCTCTCCGCCCGGCGCCTGAAGCTGATGCGGCCGACGTCGTATCTGGTGAACACCTCCCGCGGCGAGGTGATCGACGAGAACGCGCTGACACGGATGCTGCGGGCAGGCGACATCGCCGGAGCGGGGCTGGACGTGTTCGAGCATGAACCCGCCGTGAACCCGAAGCTCCTGGCGCTCGACAATGTCGTGCTGCTGCCGCACATGGGCTCCGCGACCATCGAGGGACGTGTGGACATGGGCGAGAAGGTGCTGATCAACATCAAGACCTTCGTTGACGGCCACACCCCGCCGGACCGGGTACTGCCCGACCTCTGAGAGCGGACGCGGGTATCGGCGGGAAGCAGCAGGGCCACGCAATGGATGACCTGACGCAACGTGCCGCCGATCTCGATGCCGCCGACCCGCTTTCCGGCTGGCGGGAACGTTTCACCATTCCCGCGGGGCTGGTCTATCTGGATGGCAATTCCCTCGGGGTGCTGCCTTGCAACGTTCCGGCACGGGTGGCGGACGCGGTCTCGCGCGGCTGGGGTGAACAGCTCATCCGGGGCTGGAACGCGGAAGGCTGGATGGACCTGCCACGCCGCATCGGCGACCGGATTGCCGGACTGATAGGCGCACCCGAGAGTTCGGTGATCTGCGCCGATTCGACTTCCATCAATCTCGCCAAGGTCTTGCAGGCCGCTCTTGCCATGGTACCGGAACGCCAGGTGGTGCTCTCCGACACCGGCAATTTCCCGACCGACCTGTATGTGGCGCAGGGTCAGCTCGGCCGGGCAGGGACATTGACGACTGTCGCGCCGGAGGATGTTGCGGCTGCCATGACGCCGGATGTCGGGGTCCTGATGCTGACACAGGTCGACTACCGATCCGGGCGACTGCACGACATGCATGCCCTGACCGCCCGCGCCCGTGATCTTGGCATCGTGACGATCTGGGACCTGGCGCACTCGGCGGGTGCCCTGCCGGTCGATCTTGCCGGAGCCGGAGCGGATTTTGCCGTCGGCTGCGGCTACAAGTATCTCAATGGCGGCCCCGGCGCGCCGGCGTTCCTCTATGTGCGCCCCGAACTGCAGAATCAGGTGAACAGCCACCTGACCGGCTGGATGGGCCACGCAGCGCCTTTTGCGTTCGATCCGGACTATCGTCCCGCAGAAGGCATCGACCGGTTCCGGGTCGGCACCCCGGCTATCCTGTCGATGGTCGCCATGGATGCGGCGCTGGATGTCTGGGACGATGTGGACATGCAGGCCGTGCGGGCAAAGTCTCTTGCCCTAGGCGATCTGTTCATCGCCTGCATTGACCGGTTCGCCGGCGACCATGATCTGCGCCTGGCCAGCCCACGCGACGGCGACAGCCGCGGATCACAGGTGTCATGGCACTGTCCTGATGGCTACGCCGTCATGCAGGCTCTGATCGACCAGGGCGTGATCGGCGACTTCCGGGAACCGGACGTGATCCGCTTCGGCTTCACGCCGCTCTATCTTTCGTTCGCGGATGTGCTGAAGGCCGCGAAGACGCTGGAGGACATCCTGCGCAACCGGACCTGGGATCAGCCGCGGTTCCATGCACGCGCCAAAGTGACCTGATAACGGAAGCGGTTGAGACGTTTACAGCGTCGGCGGACGCCCTATCCTTTGAAAAACAGTGAACCACCCCGAGAGGAAACGAGACATGGCTGAAGCGTTTGTATGTGAGGCAGTGCGGACACCGTTCGGACGCTTTGGCGGCGGGCTGAAGACTGTACGCGCCGACGATCTGGCGGCTCACCCGCTGAAGGCGCTGAAGGAGAAGCTGACCGGCGTCGACTGGGACGCCGTGGATGACGTGATCTACGGCTGTGCCAATCAGGCGGGGGAGGACAACCGCAATGTCGCCCGCATGGCCTCCCTGCTGGCCGGCCTGCCGGAGAGTGTTCCCGGCTCCACCATCAACCGGCTCTGCGGGTCGTCCATGGATGCCGTCGGTACGGCAGCACGCGCGGTGAAGGCAGGCGAGGCGGAACTGATGATCGGCGGCGGTGTCGAGAGCATGACCCGCGCGCCCTTCGTCATGGGCAAGGCGGACAGCGCGTTTTCCCGCTCGGCACAGATGTATGACACCACCATCGGCTGGCGGTTCGTCAATCCGCAGATGAAGAAGATGTACGGCGTCGATTCCATGCCGGAGACGGCGGAGAACGTGGCCGCCGATTACCAGATCAAGCGCGAGGATCAGGACGCCTTTGCCTTCCGCAGCCAGCAGCGCGCGGCGAAGTCACAGGCGGACGGTATCTTCGCGGAGGAGATCGCGGCGGTGACCATCCCGCAGCGCAAGGGCGATCCTGTCGTTGTGGCCGATGATGAACATATTCGCGGCGGTACCACGCTGGAGGCCCTCGCCAAGCTGCCCGCGCCGTTCCGTGAAGGTGGCTCCGTGACCGCAGGCAATGCCTCAGGCGTGAATGACGGCGCCTGCGCCATGATGATCGCGACGGAGGCGGCGGCAGCCCGCAATGGCCTGACTCCGCGTGCGCGCATCCTCGGCATGGCGACCGCCGGTGTGCCTCCCCGGATCATGGGCTTCGGTCCGGCCCCGGCGTCGGAGAAGGTGCTGGCACAGGTGGGGCTGACCATCGCCGACATGGACGTCATCGAACTGAACGAGGCCTTTGCCGCCCAGGCACTGGCCGTGACCCGTCAGCTCGGCCTGCCCGATGATGCTGATCACGTGAACCCGCATGGCGGTGCCATCGCCCTCGGCCATCCGCTGGGTGCCAGCGGCGCGCGCCTGATCCTGACAGCCGTCAACCAGTTGCACCGCACCGGCGGCCGCTATGCGCTCTGCACCATGTGCATCGGCGTCGGGCAGGGCATTGCCATCGTGCTGGAGCGGGTCTGAGCCTTCCTGCGCGGCGGTTTCGGTCGAACGACTCAGCCGCGCAGGCTTGCGCCTACTGACTTGGCCATGTTGGCGATGACCTTTTCGCCGACCGCGTCGATTTCCTTGTCGGTCAGCGTGCGGTCCATGGGTTCCATTCGCACGGACATGGCCACGGACTTGGCATCCGCGCCGATGCGCTCGCCCTCGTAGAGGTCGAAGATGTCCACCGCCGTGATCAGGTTGCGATCGGCACCGCGGGCGGCGCGGATCATGTCGGCGACGGCCACATCGCGGGCAACGACGAAGGCGAAGTCGCGCGTCACGGCCTGGAAGTCGGAGACGGTCAGCGGCGGGCGCGTCGTCTTGCGACCGGCCTTCGGCTGCGGGATGGCATCCATGAACACCTCGAACCCGACCAGCGGCCCCTTGATGTCCAGTTCCTCCAGCACCGCCGGATGGATTTCGCCGAACTGCGCCAGCCGCAGCTTCGGACCCAACTGGATGACGCCCGAACGGCCCGGGTGATACCAGGCGGATGCACCGCGCGCGATCTGGACCTTGGACGTGTCCAGCCCGACGGCGTTCAGCAGGGCCTCCGCGTCGGCCTTGGCGTCGAATGCGTCCACGGCGCGGGGGCTGGCGGCCCAGTGACGGTCGCCGGTACGTCCGCGCCGTATGCCGCCGGCCACCGTGTCCTGCCCGTCAGGGGCATCGCTGCGGTACTGCGGACCGACCTCGAACAGGGCGATGTCGCCGTTGCCCCGTGCTGCATTGCGTGCGGCGGCGGTGATCAGGTTGGGCAGCAGCGACGGCCGCATGCAGTCCAGATCAGCGGAGATCGGGTTGGCGAGCCGCAGGGTCGCGTCGCCGCCACCGAACAGTTCCGCCTGCGCCTTCGGCAGGAACGACCAAGTCACGCATTCATACATGCCGCGCGCGGCCAGCGCCCGGCGGGCGGTGCGCACGTTGCGTTGCCCGGCCGTCAGGGAAGGGGTCGCCACGTCGCTGAGACGCGGCAGCTGCACGGTCTCGATATGGTCATAGCCGAAGATGCGAACGACATCCTCGACCAGGTCGGCTTCGCCATCCACATCGATGCGCCAGCTCGGCACGCTGACCTGCATGTCCTCGCCCTCACCTTCGACGCCGAAACCGAGGTCGCTCAGGATACGGCGGGTCTCTGTCTCCGGCACCTGCACACCGCCCAGGGAGGCGATTCGGCTCTGGCGCAGGCGCAGGGTGCGTGACTGGTCAGGAATCGCACCCGTCTGCACGATGTCACTGGCCTCGCCACCGCAGAGCGTGGTCACCAGACGCGCCGCGACATGGATGCCCCAGGCCACGCTTTCCGGGTCGACGCCGCGTTCGAAGCGATAGCGGGCATCGGAATCGATACCGTGCCGCCGACCGGTCTGGGCCGTGCGAACCGGATCGAACCAGGCGCTCTCGATGAAGACGTTCACCGTCTCCGCCGTACAGCCGTTCGCCGCGCCACCCATCACGCCACCGAAGCCATGGGCGCCGGAGTCGTCGGCGATGACGCATTCGGTGCCCGCCATCTCGTAGGTCCTGTCGTCCAGGGCGACGAAGGACTCGCCTTCGCGTCCCAGACGGACCTGGATGTCGCCCTGCACCTTGTCCGCGTCGAAGACATGTAGCGGGCGGCCAAGGTCGTAGGTGACGAAGTTGGTGATGTCGACCAGTGTCGAGATCGGGCGCAGGCCGATGGCCTTCAGCCGTCGCTGCATCCACTCAGGGCTCGGGCCATTCCTCACACCACGGACGTAGCAGCCGTGAAAAACCGGGCAGGCATCCGCCGTCGCCGGATCGTCGAAGGTGAAGCGTACCCCGATGGGGGAGGGGAAGGCACCGCCGACTGGGCTGCGGTCGAACGGCTTCAGGGTGCCCAGTCCGGCAGCGGCCAGATCGCGGGCGATGCCGTGGATGCCGAGGCACTCCTGGCGGTTCGGCGTGATCGCCACCTCGATCACCGGATCGTCCAGCCCGACGACACCGGCGAACGGCACACCCACGGGTGCGTCTGCGGCCAGTTCGATGATGCCGTCATGTTCGTTCGACAGCCCCATCTCCCGCTCTGACACCAGCATGCCGTTGGAGTCGACACCGCGGATCTTCGTCGGCTTCAGGGTAAGGCCGGTGCCCGGAATGGTCAGGCCGGAGCGGGCGAAGACGCCCTTCATGCCCGTCCGCGCATTGGGCGCGCCGCAGACCACCTGCTCGATACCGCTGCCGGTATCGACCTTGCAGACGCGCAGCCGGTCGGCGTCCGGGTGCGGCACGGCCTCCACCACATGGGCCACTGTGTAGTCGGCCAGTTCGGCGGCGCGGTCAGTGACGCTCTCCACCTCCAGCCCCACGGCGGTCAGCTTCTCCAACACCTGTTCCAGGGTCGCATCTGTCTCCAGATGATCCTTCAGCCAGCCAAGGGTGAGTTTCATCGGCTCAGCCCCCCGCCCAGCGATGGCACATCTGTCGGCTGGAACCCGTAATGGCGCAGCCAGCGGACATCCGAATCGAAGAAGGCGCGCAAGTCAGGGATGCCGTACTTCAGCATCGCGATCCGGTCGATGCCCATGCCCCAGGCAAAGCCCTGCCACTCTTCCGGGTCCAGCCCGCAGGCGCGCAGGACGTTCGGGTGGACCATGCCGCAGCCGAGGATTTCCAGCCAGTCGGTGCCTTCACCGATGCGGATCTGGCCCTTGTCGAAGGAACAGCCGATATCGACCTCCGCGGACGGTTCCGTGAAGGGGAAATAGCTGGGGCGGAAGCGCATCCGCACCTCGTCCAGTTCGAAGAAGGCGCGGCTGAAGGCTTCCAGCGTGCCCTTCAGATGTCCCATGTGCAGGTTCCGGTCGATCACCAGCCCCTCGATCTGATGGAACATCGGCGTATGGGTCATGTCGGAGTCGGAACGGTAGGTGCGGCCCGGAATGACGATGCGGTGCGGCGGGTCCTGCGTCTCCATGGTGCGGATCTGCACCGAGGAGGTATGAGTCCGCAGCAGCATCCGCTCCCCGTCGTCCTTCGGATCGAAGAAGAAGGTGTCGTGCATGTCCCGCGCCGGGTGGGCCGGCGGGAAGTTCAGGGCCGTGAAGTTGTGGAAATCATCCTCGATGTCCGGCCCTTCGGCGATGGCGAAGCCCATGTCGGCGAAGATCTCGGTGATCTCGTCCACCACCTGGCTGACCGGATGGATGCGGCCCGTCACCTCGGGCCGGGCGGGCAGGGTGATGTCCACCTGCTCCGCGGCCAGGCGCACTTCCAGCTCCGCGCGCTTCAGGGCGGTGCGGCGGTCGTCGATGGCCTGGTTGAGGGAATTCTTCAGCGCGTTCAGGCGCGGGGCGACCTGCTGGCGCTCGGCGGGGTCCATCTTGCCCAGGCCACGCATGACCTCGCTCAGACGGCTCTTCTTCCCCAGGGTGGCGACACGTGCCGCCTCCAGATCGCCAAGATTTGCGGCGTCCGTGATCTGGCCGATCAGGTCGGCCTCAAGCTTCTCGATATCCATTGTTCAACGCTGCTCGCTGTGGGTCCGGCGGGAACAGGCCCGAACCGCATTCAGGTACGGGCCTGTTCCACCAGATCAGTCGAGGCGTCAGCCGCCGGTCGCTTACTCGGCGGCGTACTTTGCCTCGCGGGCGGCCCGGGCCTGATCGACCAGAACCTTGAAGGCGGCGGGATCGCGCACGGCGATGTCGGCCATTACCTTGCGGTCAACTTCGATGCCTGCATGCTTCAGGCCGTCGATAAAGACGCCATAGGTCATGCCATGCTCGCGCACGCCGGCGTTGATGCGCTGGATCCAGAGGGCGCGGAAATTCCGCTTCTTCACCCGCCGGTCGCGATAGGCGTACTGCAGTGACTTCTCGACCCGTTCGCGGGCCATGCGGATGGTGTTGTTGCTGCGGCCGCGGAAACCCTTGGCCTGCTTCATGACTTCCTTGTGGCGCGCCCTGCTGACGACGCCACGCTTTACACGTGCCATTTCTCTGCGTCTCCTTCAGGTCAGCCGTAAGGCATGTATTGCTTGACGATCTTCGCATCGCAGTCGGCCATGATGGTCGTG